>NZ_JBYRJA020000018.1:0-1310 GCF_058349825.2 Microbacterium longlingense | reverse complement strand
CTGACAGTGATGATGGTGGTGGGAGTCCCGCAGCGGTCGTCCTGACTCTGCGCCTGACTGACTTGGGGTCTTGAACGGGATCTGTCGGTCGATTCGCTGCGGGACTGTCTGCACTCACCGTGCGAGGGGTCGTGACCTCATAGGAGCCTGTGCCAGCAGGCACCCATCACTGTCTTGTCCGCTCACTTCTCGGCGGTGCGTGCCGTTCTGCCGCATTGGAGTGAAAGGAACGGCGATGACCACCATCGCACACGAAGTCGAACACGACCAGATCGAGGTCGCCGTCGGTGTCGATACCCACGGCGACACGCATACCGTCGCGGTGATCGACACCGCGGGCCGGCTGCTGGGATGCGCCCAGTTCCCCGCTGACAAGGCCGGGTATGCGGCCTTGCTGTCCTGGGCGGTGACGTTCGGGACGTTGCTGATCGCGGCGATCGAGGGCACCGGCGCCTACGGGGCGGGCCTGGCCCGGCATCTGCGCGGTCAGGGTGTCGAGCTGTTGGAGATCGACCGGCCCGACCGCAAGACGCGCCGGTTCGCGGGAAAGTCCGACCCGCTGGATGCGGAAGCCGCTGCCCGGGCCGGACTGTCCCGGGTCCGCACCGGGATCCCGAAAGACCGCACCGGGAAGGTCGAAGCGCTCCGGAATCTGCGCGTCGCCCGTCGCAGCGCGGTCGACCAGCGCGCGGACTGCACGCGGCGCATCAAGACGCTGCTGGTCACCGCACCCGACGAGCTCCGTGAGCGGCTGCGTCGGCTACCCGACCGTGAACTCCTGAAGATCTGCGCGAGCCTGCGCCCAGACACGGCGCGGGCAGGTGAGCCGGAACAGGCCGTGAAGATCGCGTTGCGGTCCCTCGCCCGCCGCCACGCCGCTCTGGTCACCGAGATCGACGAACTCGACGCGCTCATCACCCCTCTCGTCACAGCGATCAACCCGGCCCTGCTCGCCCTCAACGGCATCGGCGCCGACGTCGCCGGGCAGCTCCTGGTCACCGCGGGCGAGAACACCGACCGGCTCCGCTCCGAAGCCGCGTTCGCGATGCTCTGCGGCGTCGCCCCCATCCCCGCATCCTCCGGGAAGACCCACCGGCACCGACTCAACCGCGGCGGCGACCGGCAAGCGAACGCCGCGCTCTATCGCATCGTGCTCTGCCGGCTCCGCTGGGATCCCCGCACCCAGGACTACGCCCAACGACGCACCCAACAAGGCCTCTCCAAGAAAGACATCATCCGCTGCCTCAAACGACTCATCGCCCGCGAGATCTACTACGTCCTCACCCGACCTTGACATCCATAGGAGCATC
>NZ_JBYRJA020000017.1:3189-5623 GCF_058349825.2 Microbacterium longlingense | reverse complement strand
ATAAACACGAAATGGCCACCCAGCACTGGGTGGCCATTTCGCTCAAAAGAAGTCCGGCGGTGTCCTACTCTCCCACAGGGTCCCCCCTGCAGTACCATCGGCGCTATGAGGCTTAGCTTCCGGGTTCGGAATGTAACCGGGCGTTTCCCTCACGCTATGGCCGCCGAAACACTATAGATGTTTCAATCAAAACCTCAAGACACGCGTGGTGCCTATCAGGTTCCCGACCGTACATCGAGAACCACTCAGTGGACGCAAACATCAAAACGATGGTGTTATCAAGTCATCGGCTTATTAGTACCGGTCAGCTGCACGTGTTACCACGCTTCCACACCCGGCCTATCAACCCAGTAGTCTAGCTGGGAGCCTCTCGGGCCAAAGCCCATGGAAGTCTCATCTTGAGGCCGGCTTCCCGCTTAGATGCTTTCAGCGGTTATCCATCCCGAACGTAGCTAACCAGCGGTGCACTTGGCAGTACAACTGGCACACCAGAGGTTCGTCCAACCCGGTCCTCTCGTACTAAGGTCAGATCCTCTCAAACTTCCTACGCGCGCAGCGGATAGGGACCGAACTGTCTCACGACGTTCTAAACCCAGCTCGCGTACCGCTTTAATGGGCGAACAGCCCAACCCTTGGGACCTACTCCAGCCCCAGGATGCGACGAGCCGACATCGAGGTGCCAAACCATGCCGTCGATATGGACTCTTGGGCAAGATCAGCCTGTTATCCCCGAGGTACCTTTTATCCGTTGAGCGACAGCGCTTCCACAAGCCACTGCCGGATCACTAGTCCCGACTTTCGTCCCTGCTCGACCTGTCAGTCTCACAGTCAAGCTCCCTTGTGCACTTACACTCGACACCTGATTGCCAACCAGGTTGAGGGAACCTTTGGGCGCCTCCGTTACTTTTTGGGAGGCAACCGCCCCAGTTAAACTACCCACCAGGCACTGTCCCTGAACCGGATCACGGTTCGAAGTTAGATATCCAGAGTGACCAGAGTGGTATTTCAACAATGACTCCACCGTAACTGGCGTCACGGCTTCACAGTCTCCCACCTATCCTACACAAGCCACACCGAACACCAATACCAAGCTGTAGTAAAGGTCACGGGGTCTTTCCGTCCTGCTGCGCGTAACGAGCATCTTTACTCGTAATGCAATTTCGCCGAGTTCGCGGTTGAGACAGTTGGGAAGTCGTTACGCCATTCGTGCAGGTCGGAACTTACCCGACAAGGAATTTCGCTACCTTAGGATGGTTATAGTTACCACCGCCGTTTACTGGGGCTTAAATTCTGAGCTTCGCCGAAGCTAACCCGTCCTCTTAACCTTCCAGCACCGGGCAGGCGTCAGTCCGTATACATCGTCTTGCGACTTGGCACGGACCTGTGTTTTTAGTAAACAGTCGCTACCCACTAGTCTCTGCGGCCACCACACCCTTTTTGAGGCATGCTCATATAAGTGGATGGCCCCCCTTCTCCCGAAGTTACGGGGGCATTTTGCCGAGTTCCTTAACCACGATTCTCTCGATCTCCTCGGTATTCTCTACCTGACCACCTGAGTCGGTTTGGGGTACGGGCGGCTAGAACCTCGCGTCGATGCTTTTCTTGGCAGCATAGGATCACCCACTTTTTATCCGCATCGTGTCTCAGCCATCATGAACGGCGGATTTACCTACCGTTCGGCCTACGCACTTGCACCACGACAACCATCGCGTGGCTTGGGCTACCTTCCTGCGTCACACCTGTTAATACGCTAGCCGCACCAGCATGGGGTCACGCGCTCCCCTGAACGGTGCACCCCGAAGGGTACGATGTCCAGGCTCGGGCGTTTAGCACCACTGGATTGACTGGGGCGGTTCTTCGCCGGTACGGGAATATCAACCCGTTGTCCATCGACTACGCCTGTCGGCCTCGCCTTAGGTCCCGACTTACCCAGGGAAGATTAGCTTGACCCTGGAACCCTTGGTCTTTCGGAGGACGTGTTTCTCACACGTCTTTCGCTACTCATGCCTGCATTCTCACTCGTGTAGCGTCCACGGCTAGATCACTCTGCCGCTTCACTCGCCACACGACGCTCTCCTACCCATCAACACGGCTGGACCACGAAGGCCTACCTAAAATGTCAATGCCACAACTTCGGTGGCGTGCTTGAGCCCCGTTACATTGTCGGCGCGGAATCACTTGACCAGTGAGCTATTACGCACTCTTTCAAGGGTGGCTGCTTCTAAGCCAACCTCCTGGTTGTCTAAGCAACTCCACATCCTTTTCCACTTAGCACGCGCTTAGGGACCTTAGATGGTGGTCTGGGTTGTTTCCCTCTCGACTATGAAGCTTATCCCCCACAGTCTCACTGCTGCGCTCTCACTTACCGGCATTCGGAGTTTGGCTGACGTCAGTAACCTTGTAGGGCCCATCGGCCATCCAGTAGCTCTACCTC
>NZ_JBYRJA020000017.1:0-3089 GCF_058349825.2 Microbacterium longlingense | reverse complement strand
GGCAAGAAACACGCAACGCTGCACCTAAATGCATTTCGGAGAGAACCAGCTATCACGAAGTTTGATTGGCCTTTCACCCCTATCCACAGCTCATCCCCTCAGTTTTCAACCTAAGTGGGTTCGGCCCTCCACGACGTCTTACCGTCGCTTCAGCCTGGCCATGGATAGATCACTTCGCTTCGGGTCTAGGACATGCGACTGAATCGCCCTATTCAGACTCGCTTTCGCTACGGCTACCCCACACGGGTTAACCTCGCCACATATCACTAACTCGCAGGCTCATTCTTCAAAAGGCACGCTGTCACACCTACCAGGGGTGCTCCAACGGTTTGTAAGCAAACGGTTTCAGGTACTATTTCACTCCCCTCCCGGGGTACTTTTCACCTTTCCCTCACGGTACTTGTCCGCTATCGGTCATCTGGGAGTATTTAGGCTTATCAGGTGGTCCTGACAGATTCACACGGGATTTCTCGGGCCCCGTGCTACTTGGGATACTCTTCGCGCCAAGCAAAGCATTTCGACTACGGGGCTGGCACCCACTATGGCCTGGCTTTCAAACCAGTTCGTCTATACACGCCTGTAACGCTGACAGTTCGGCAGAACCATCAGAAAAGTCCCACAACCCCGAATATGCAACTCCTGCCGGATATCACACACACTCGGTTTAGCCTCTTCCGGTTTCGCTCGCCACTACTCACGGAATCACGGTTGTTTTCTCTTCCTGTGGGTACTGAGATGTTTCACTTCCCCACGTTCCCTCTACCCGTCCTATATATTCAGACGGGAGTCACTGGGTCGGCACGCCGCCCAGCGGGGTTTCCCCATTCGGACACCCTCGGATCAAAACTCGCTTATCAGTTCCCCGAGGCTTATCGCAGATTGCTACGTCCTTCTTCGGCTCCAGATGCCAAGGCATCCACCGTTTGCTCTTAAAGACTTGAAATCACATGAGCCGATCACAAAAAATGATCGATATCGTTTGTGAAACGATGCAAAAACGCATCGTCTCTAAGATGCTCGCGTCCACTGTGTAGTTCTCAAAGTACGGGCGGCACTTCCCCCGCACACCCAACGGCGCACAAGAAAAGCCCACGAGAAAACGTCACAACCCCGAAAGGTCATGCCCGGTCCCTCAGGACCCAACAGCGTGCAGCCACCACATCCAGCCCGAACCCCGTTCCCACCCCCTCCGAAGAGAAGACGTACTAACGACCCGAACCATCCGCGATGGCATGTCAAATGTTCCACCCATGAGCTCCCAGCCACACACATTCGGTGTGGAACCAGGATTCTGGAACCCCCAAAGGGATTCAGATGCTCCTTAGAAAGGAGGTGATCCAGCCGCACCTTCCGGTACGGCTACCTTGTTACGACTTAGTCCTAATTACCGATCCCACCTTCGACAGCTCCCTCCACAAGGGTTAGGCCACCGGCTTCAGGTGTTACCGACTTTCATGACTTGACGGGCGGTGTGTACAAGACCCGGGAACGTATTCACCGCAGCGTTGCTGATCTGCGATTACTAGCGACTCCGACTTCATGAGGTCGAGTTGCAGACCTCAATCCGAACTGGGACCGGCTTTTTGGGATTCGCTCCACCTCGCGGTATCGCAGCCCATTGTACCGGCCATTGTAGCATGCGTGAAGCCCAAGACATAAGGGGCATGATGATTTGACGTCATCCCCACCTTCCTCCGAGTTGACCCCGGCAGTATCCCATGAGTTCCCACCATTACGTGCTGGCAACATAGAACGAGGGTTGCGCTCGTTGCGGGACTTAACCCAACATCTCACGACACGAGCTGACGACAACCATGCACCACCTGTTCACGAGTGTCCAAAGAGTTGACCATTTCTGGCCCGTTCTCGTGTATGTCAAGCCTTGGTAAGGTTCTTCGCGTTGCATCGAATTAATCCGCATGCTCCGCCGCTTGTGCGGGTCCCCGTCAATTCCTTTGAGTTTTAGCCTTGCGGCCGTACTCCCCAGGCGGGGAACTTAATGCGTTAGCTGCGTCACGGAATCCGTGGAATGGACCCCACAACTAGTTCCCAACGTTTACGGGGTGGACTACCAGGGTATCTAAGCCTGTTTGCTCCCCACCCTTTCGCTCCTCAGCGTCAGTTACGGCCCAGAGATCTGCCTTCGCCATCGGTGTTCCTCCTGATATCTGCGCATTCCACCGCTACACCAGGAATTCCAATCTCCCCTACCGCACTCTAGTCTGCCCGTACCCACTGCAGGCCCGAGGTTGAGCCTCGGGATTTCACAGCAGACGCGACAAACCGCCTACGAGCTCTTTACGCCCAATAATTCCGGATAACGCTTGCACCCTACGTATTACCGCGGCTGCTGGCACGTAGTTAGCCGGTGCTTTTTCTGCAGGTACCGTCACTCTCGCTTCTTCCCTGCTAAAAGAGGTTTACAACCCGAAGGCCGTCATCCCTCACGCGGCGTTGCTGCATCAGGCTTCCGCCCATTGTGCAATATTCCCCACTGCTGCCTCCCGTAGGAGTCTGGGCCGTGTCTCAGTCCCAGTGTGGCCGGTCACCCTCTCAGGCCGGCTACCCGTCGACGCCTTGGTGAGCCATTACCTCACCAACAAGCTGATAGGCCGCGAGCCCATCCCTCACCAAAAAATCTTTCCAACCACAGACCATGCGGCCGCGGTTCATATCCAGTATTAGACGCCGTTTCCAGCGCTTATCCCAGAGTGAGGGGCAGGTTGCTCACGTGTTACTCACCCGTTCGCCACTAATCCACCAAGTGCAAGCACCCAGCTTCATCGTTCGACTTGCATGTGTTAAGCACGCCGCCAGCGTTCATCCTGAGCCAGGATCAAACTCTCCGTAAAAAGAAAATGCATACAACACCGGGAAAACGATGCCGCAGCGAGTTCGAAACTGACCAAAAACGAATGTCACTGACATCCATAAAATTGATCCAAAGGAATCTCGCAACCAAACCCGAAAGTCCAGTTGCCGAGGTTATTTGGCATTTGACAAGTGCACGCTGTTGAGTTCTCAAGGATCGGACGCACCCACAAACCAGCTCACACCAGTCCACAGGGCAACTTCTCTATCTTACACAC
>NZ_JBYRJA020000016.1:0-23785 GCF_058349825.2 Microbacterium longlingense | reverse complement strand
CCCCCCCCCCCCCCCCCCCCCCCCCCCCCCCCCCCCCCCCCCCCCCCCCCCCCCCCCCCCCCCCCCCCCCCCCCCCGGGGGGGGGGGGGGGCCCGGCGAGTCCTGCGCGCCTCACTAGACTGGGCGGATGCTCACGGTCGCCGTCCTCATCTCGGGAACCGGCTCGAATCTCCGCGCCCTCCTCGAGGCTGCGCGTCACCCCGACTACCCCGCGCGCGTGGTGGTCGTCGGTGCGGACCGCGAGGCGGAGGGCCTCGCGCACGCGACGGAGTTCGGCATCCCGAGTTTCGTCGTGCCCTGGCAGGGGGCGGCGAACCGCGACATCTGGGGTGCAGAGCTCGGCGTGCAGCTGGACGCCTGGAAGCCCGACCTCATCGTGCTGTCCGGCCTCATGCGCCTGCTTCCGGCCGACCTCGTCGCCCGGTACGCGCCGCGCATCATCAACACGCATCCGGCCTATCTTCCCGAGTTCCCCGGCGCGCACGGTGTACGCGACGCTCTCGCGGCGCAGGCGGTGCAGACCGGGGCGAGCGTGATCGTGGTCGATGAGGGCGTCGACACGGGGCCGATCCTTGCGCAGGAGCGCATCGCGATCGAGCCGGGCGACACCGAGCACACCCTGCACGAACGCATCAAACCCGTCGAACGCCGCCTGCTGATCGATGTCGTGCGCGGCATCGCCGCGGGCGAGATCCGCCTCGGCGAGACCGCCTGACCGACAACCGACCCCGCACCGACCCACAAGGAGCATCCGATGGCCGGCCCCCGCCACGACCCGAAGTCCTACCGCGACCGCGATGTCGTGCCCATCCGGCGCGCGCTGGTCTCGGTCAGTGACAAGACCGACCTCGTTCCGCTGGCCGCGGCGCTCGCCGACGCGGGCGTGGAGATCGTGTCGACCGGCTCGACCGCGCAGATGATCCGTGACGCGGGGTTCGCCGTCACGGACGTCTCGAGCGTCACCGGGTTCCCCGAGTCGCTCGACGGGCGCGTGAAGACCCTGCATCCGTCGGTGCACGCCGGCCTGCTCGCCGATCTCCGTCTCGAAGACCACGAGCGGCAGCTCGGAGATCTCGGCGTCGCGCCCTTCGAGCTCGTCGTGGTGAACCTGTATCCCTTCGTCGAGACCGTGACCTCGGGCGCGCAGGGCGAGGACGTGGTCGAACAGATCGACATCGGCGGGCCCGCGATGGTGCGCGCCGCGGCGAAGAATCACGCCAATGTCGCGATCGTCGTCTCGCCGGAGTCGTATCCGGCCGTGATCGACGCTGTCGCCTCCGGCGGCACGACCCTCGCCCAGCGCCGCGAGCTGGCGGCCCGCGCGTTCGCGCACACCGCGAAGTACGATTCCGCCGTGGCGGCGTGGTTCTCCACCGAGACGATCGAGCGGGGGCAGGAGCTCCCGGCCCACCTGACCATCAAGGCCGAGCGCCTCGCGACCCTCCGCTACGGTGAGAACTCCCACCAGCGCGGCGCCATCTACACGACCCAGGGCGGCCACGGCATCGCCCAGGCCACGCAGCTGCAGGGCAAGGAGATGTCGTACAACAACTACGTCGACGCCGACGCCGCTCTGCGCGCTGCGTACGACATGGTGCGCCCCGCCGTGGCGATCGTCAAGCACGCGAACCCCTGTGGCATCGCCACCACGGCACCCAATGCCCTGGATCCGATCGCCAGCGCCCATCTGCGCGCGCACGAGTGCGATCCGGTGTCTGCGTACGGCGGCGTGATCGCGGCCAACGGCACCGTGACGCTGAAGATGGCGGAGAACCTCAAGGACATCTTCACCGAGGTCATCGTCGCGCCGTCGTTCGAGCCGGAGGCGCTGGAGGTCTTCAAGGCGAAGAAGAACCTCCGCGTGCTGCAGCTGCCGGAGGACTGGCAGCAGGAGCTCATGGACGTGCGCCTGGTCTCGGGCGGTCTGCTCCTGCAGGACGCCGACCGGTTCCCCGCTGACATCCTCTCGGTCGCAGACAGCTGGGAGCTGGTGACCGGCGAGCGTCCGGCCGCCGGCGAGATGGAAGACCTGATCTTCGCCTGGAAGGCCTCGCGAGCGGTGAAGTCGAACGCGATCGTGCTCGCCAAGAGCACCGCGACGGTCGGCATCGGCATGGGCCAGGTAAACCGGGTGGACTCCTGCCGGCTCGCCGTCGAGCGTGCCGGAGACCGGGCGGCCGGATCCGTGGCGGCATCCGACGCGTTCTTCCCGTTCGCCGATGGTGCGCAGGTGCTCATCGACGCCGGGGTGTCGGCGATCGTGCAGCCGGGAGGTTCGGTGCGCGATGACGAGGTCATCGATGCCGCCCGTAAGGCGGGCGTGACGATGTTCTTCACCGGAGAGCGTCACTTCTTCCACTGATTGCGCTATCCCGAACTCAGGCTCAATTGGCGCGGCTGAGCCGCTGGCCCCGTTTCCGGGCCGTTGGTGCGGGTTCTGCCTGAGTTCGGGCGGTGGCACGGTCGTGGCCGAAAACCGCTAGAGGTGTTCCGGAGCCGGTGCGATGCTTGAGGAATGGCACTTCCGGCGATGACCTTCGACGAGCGGTACCGCGCGATCAGCGCGCGGGACGGGCGCTTCGACGGCCAGTTCGTGACAGCCGTGCGATCGACCGGCATCTACTGCCGTCCGTCGTGCCCGGCGCGCACGCCGAAGCCGGCGAACGTGACGTTCTACCCGACCTCCGCTGCGGCCCACGAGGCCGGCTACCGGGCATGCAAACGCTGTCTTCCGGAGGCCGCTCCCGGTTCGCCGGAGTGGGATCTGCGCGGCGACGTCGCCGCGCGCGCGATGCGCCTCATCGCCGAAGGGGTGATCGAGCGCGAGGGTGTTCCCGGCCTCGCCGCACGGCTGGGGTACTCTCCCCGCCACCTGGTGCGGCTGCTGACCGCCGAGCTCGGCGCCGGCCCTCTCGCCCTGGCCCGCGCGCAGCGCGCCCACACCGCCCGCATGCTGCTGACCGGCACCGCCATGCCGATCGCCGATGTGGCGTTCTCCGCCGGGTTCGCCAGCATCCGACAGTTCAACGACACCGTGCGCGCGGTCTTCGCGGTGACCCCGGGCGAGCTGCGCTCGCGCGGGCGCGGTCCCACCGATGCCGTGCCGGGCCGCATCGACCTCGCTCTGCCGTACCGGGCGCCGTTCGACGCCGCCGGGCTCTTCGCGTGGATGGCGGCGCGCGCCGTGGACGGTGTCGAGAGCGCGTCCACCGGCTCGGAGGGGGATGAGCCCTTCTTCGCCCGGCAGTTACGCCTGCCGGGCGGGCCGGCATGGTTCCGTCTGCAGTGCCAGGGGGATGGTGCAGACCGGATGCGGTTGAGCGCACGGCTGTCGAACCCCGCGGACCTGCCCGTGCTCGTCGCCAAGACCAGGCGGCTGTTCGATCTCGACGCAGACCCTGCCGCCGTCGACGACGCCCTCCGCGGGCATCCAGAGCTGGCGTCCGCGGTCGCGCGGGTGCCCGGCATCCGCGTGCCAGGGGCGGCAGACCCCCACGAGATGCTGATCCGGGCGATGGTGGGTCAGCAGATCTCGGTGCCGGCGGCTCGCACCGCTCTGACCCGCCTGGCCGACGCGCTGGGGGAGCGCGTCGAGGATGGCGTGCTCTTCCCGTCCATGGCGGCGATAGCCGAGCACGGCGCCGAGGTGCTGCGCGGACCTGCGGCGCGCATTCGCGCGATCACCGGGGCAGCGGCCGCGCTCGCCGACGGCTCGCTCGTGCTGTCGGCCGGCGACGACGGAGCCGCGCAGCGCGAACGGCTGCTGGCGATGCCCGGCATCGGGCCGTGGACGGCAGACTATGTGCGCATGCGCGTGATCGGCGACCCCGACGTGCTGCTGCCGGGCGATGTGGCATTGCGCGCCGGGGCCGCCGCGCTCGGGCTGCCGGGCGACGGGCGCCCCCTCACCGCGTGGGCGGAGCGAGCGGCGCCCTGGCGCAGCTATCTGTCCGCCCATCTCTGGCGCGCGGTGGCCCCCGGCCGTCGGCAGGAACCGCGTGGCGGGCCGGACGTCGCGGTATCGCGTCGCCGGGCCCCCGGCGACGCCGGGGGATCACGGCGCGGAGCAACGAGAGACGTCGGGGGACGACGGACACCGACGAACGACAGGAGAACGACATGATCACGTGGCAGATCCTCGACACCCCGGACGGCGCGTTCGCCATCCTCGCCGACGACGAGGGCCGGGTGATCTCGAGCGGGTGGACCGACAGCGTCGACGCCCTGATCGCGCGGCTGCCTGCCCGGCATCGTTCGGTCGTGGGCGGCATCCAGGAGGGGGCGACGGATGCCGCCGCCGCGGTGCTGGCCTACTACGCCGGCGATCAGGGAGCGATCGACGCCGTCGAGGTCATGCAGGTCGGCACCCCGCTGCAGCTCGCCGGTTGGGCGGCGCTGCGCGCCATCCCGCCGGGACGGCCGCTGACCTACACGGCATTCGCGCAGGAACTGGGAAACCCGGCGGCGGTGCGGGCCGCCGCGTCGATCTGCGCGCGCAACGCGCCGGCGCTGTTCGTGCCGTGTCACCGTGTGCTGCGCACCGATGGGTCCCTCGGCGGGTTCGCCTGGGGGCTCGACGTCAAGCGCTCCCTGCTGGACCGCGAAGCGCGCGCGTGAGGCGGTCGGTGCGGCATCGTGGGGACGACGCCGCACCGGCCCTGCGGGATGTATTCTGGTGGGCTGCCCTCCGCACGGACACGGTCCGGTGATGAGGGGCAGCCCAGCCCCCGCACCGATACGTAGCCGAGAGTCATGTCGTCGTCACCGAAGTCGTCCGCGCCGCAGCAGCCGCAGAATCCGCCAGCACAGAAGCAGCTGGGCACCATCGCCTCCCTCCGCCGCCTTGCCCCGTTCGTGCGCCCGGTCGCCGGCCGGATGGCGCTCGGCGCGCTGAGCGCGCTGGGAGCCGCCGTGGTCGCTCTGAGCATCCCGCTCGTCCTGGAGTCGGTCCTGCAGGGGCCCGTGGCCAGCCGTGAGGTTCCCGCGATCGTGTGGGGAGCGCTGGCGGTGTTCGGCCTGGCCGCGCTCGAGGCGGTCATGGTCTGGTTGCGCCGAGCGCTCATCATGAAGCCCGCCACCCAGATCGAGTACCGGATGCGCACCACCATCTATGCGCGTCTGCAAGACCTCCCGGTCTCCTTCCACGACCGCTGGCAGTCCGGTCAGCTGCTCAGCCGCATGATGCAGGACATCAACCTCATCCGGCGCTGGCTGGCCTTCGGTCTCATCATGCTGCTCGTGAACATGCTGACCCTCGTGATCGGCGCGGTGCTGCTGTTCCGCTGGCACTGGCTGCTCGGAGCGATCTTCCTCGCCTCGGCATTGCCGCTGTGGATCACCGGCTATCAGTTCGAGAAGCGCTACGGGATGCTGACGCGGCGGAGCCAGGACCAGGCGGGCGACCTGGCCACCGCCGTCGAGGAAAGCGTGCACGGCATCCGCGTTCTGAAGGCGTTCGGGCGCGGCAAGCACGCGCTGCGCGACTTCAGCCGCAAGGCCGAGACGCTGCGCGAGACCGAGCTCAGCAAGGCCAGAGCGGTCGGCACCATCTGGTTCTGGCTCGACCTCCTGCCGCAGGTGGCGTTCGGCCTGAGCCTGGTGGCCGGCATCTGGCTCATCTCGCAGGGCGCGATCACCGTGCCGGAGCTGTTCGCCTTCTTCGCGATGGCGACGGTGCTGCACTGGCCGATCGAGTCGATCGGGTTCCTGTTCTCCTTCCTGCTCGATGCGCGGACCGCGACCGACCGCGTGTTCGAGGTCTTCGACGAGACCAACACGATCACCGATCCTGCACACCCGACGAGCATCGCGACGCCGCGCGGTGAGCTGGTCTTCGAGGCCGCGCGCTTCCGCTACCAGGACGCGGCTGCGGAGGAGCGCGATCTGCTCGACGGGATCGATCTGGTGCTGCGCCCGGGGGAGACGATGGCGCTGGTCGGCCTGACCGGCTGCGGCAAGACCACGCTGACCACGCTCCCCACCCGCCTCTACGACGTGACCGGCGGGCGCGTGACGCTCGACGGCGTCGACGTGCGCGACCTGGAGCTGTCCGAGTTGCGCCGGCACATCGCGATGGCCTTCGAGGACGCCACGCTGTTCTCTGCGACCGTGCGGGAGAACGTGCTGCTCGGTCGCGCCGATCTCGATCCGCACGGCGCGGAGGGCGAGCGCGTCATGCGCGAGGCCCTCGCGGTCGCGCAGGCCGGCTTCGTCGACGACCTCCCTGACGGCGTCGAGACGATGATCGGCGAGGAGGGCCTGAGCCTCTCCGGCGGGCAGCGGCAGCGGCTCGCGCTGGCACGCGCCGTCGCGGCGGCACCGCGGGTGCTCGTGCTCGACGACCCGCTGTCGGCGCTCGACGTGGACACCGAGGCGCTCGTCGAGGAGGCGTTGCGCGAGGTGCTGGCAGAGACCACGGCGCTCATCGTGGCACACCGCCCGTCCACGGTGGCCCTCGCCGATCGCGTCGCTGTGCTCGAGGACGGCAGGATCACGGCGGTGGGCACCCACGCGGAGCTGCTGCGCACGAGCGAGCACTACCGCTACGTGATCTCGAGCCTCGAGGACGACGAGGCTGCTCGGCGGAAGACGGCCGGCTCGCCGGAGCACGCCGGCGCGGTCTCGGCCGCCGCGGCGACCGTCACACTCCACGACACCGACACGCAGAAGGGGGCGGGGCGATGACCGCCGCACTGACCGGCACGCAGGGCGAGGACCGTACCGACTACACACGCGAGGAGAGCCGTACGATCCGCCGTCGTTCGCTGCGGCTGCTCGGCTCGCTCGTCCGCCCGCTGCGCGGGCGCCTCGTCTTCGCATCGGTCGTCCTCGTGGTCGCGACCGCGCTGCAGGTGCTCGGCCCGGCTCTGATCGCTTTCGGCATCGACAGCGCCCTGCCGCGGTTGATCGAGAGCGCCGACTGGATGCCGACGTTCGTCGTGGGCGGGCTCATCGTGCTCGCCGGCCTCACCGGCGCCGCGCTCATGGGGTGGTACGTGGTGCTCGTCGCGCGCATCACGCAGGCGGTGCTGCTGGAGCTGCGCAAGCGGATGTTCCTGCACACCCAGAAGCTGAGCCTGGAGTTCCACGAGAACTACACGTCTGGCCGCATCATCTCGCGCCAGACGAGCGACCTCGAGTCGATCCGCGAGCTGCTCGACGGGGGCCTCATGGAGCTCGTCTCCGGCGTGCTGTTCGGCCTGTTCACGTTCATCGCCTTGATGTCGCGGGACTGGCAGTCCGGCGCCGTGCTGCTGGGCGCGGGGATTCCGCTGTTCTTCCTGATGCGGTGGTTCTACCGGCGCTCGCAGCTGGTGTACCGCGAGTCACGGGTGGTCAGTGCGCGGGTGATCGTGCAGTTCGTGGAGACGATGACCGGTATCCGTGCGGTCAAGGCGTTCCGCCGTGAGACCCGCAACAACGAGGCGTTCGAGGAGGTCGTGGGGGAGTTCCGCGACGTCAACCGACGGTCGATGATGCTGTTCGGCACGTTCGAGCCCGGCCTCATGGCGGTCGCCGCGCTCACCACGGGGGTCGTGGTGCTGTGGGGCGGGCTGCGGGTCGCCGACGGCGCGCTCACGATCGGCGTGCTGCTGGCCGCGGTGCTGTACGTGCGGAACTTCTTCTCGCCGCTGCAGGAGATCGCGATGTTCCTGAACTCCTATCAGTCGGCCACGGCGGCGCTCGAGAAGGTGTCCGGCGTGCTCGAGGAGGAGCCGACCGTTCCCGACCCGGAGCAGCCGGTCGACCTGTGGGAGTCGCGGGGACACGTGGCTTTCGCGGGGGTGACCTTCGGCTACGCGGACGATCGCGTCATCCTGCCGAACTTCTCCCTCGACATCCCCGCCGGGCAGACGATCGCGCTGGTGGGCACCACGGGGGCGGGCAAGTCGACCCTCGCGAAGCTCATCTCGCGCTTCTACGATCCGTCCCAGGGTGCGGTGACGCTCGACGGCGTCGACCTGCGTCAGCTGCATCCCAAGGACCTGCGCCGGGCGATCGTGATGGTCACGCAGGAGGCATACCTGTTCAGCGGGACCGTCGCAGACAACATCGCGCTGGGGCGGCCGGACGCCACGCTCGAGGAGATCCAGGCGGCGGCCGTCGCGGTCGGGGCGGATGAGTTCATCCGTTCCCTGCCGAACGGCTACCACACCGACGTCAACAAGCGCGGCGGCCGGGTGTCGGCGGGGCAGCGGCAGCTGATCTCGTTCGCACGGGCGTTCCTCGCCGACCCCGCGGTGCTGATCCTGGATGAGGCGACGGCGTCGCTCGACATCCCCTCCGAGCGGCTCATCCAGGAGGCGCTGCAGACGCTGCTGGCCGACCGGACCGCGATCATCATCGCGCACCGGCTGTCGACCGTCGCGATCGCCGACCGCGTGCTCGTGATGGAACACGGTCGCATCGTCGAGGACGATGCCCCCGCCGCCCTGATCGGCGGCGACGGCCGCTTCGCTCAGCTGCACGCCGCCTGGCGAGAGTCGCTGGTCTGACCGATGCCGCGTCCACCCGCCCCGTGCCGCGTCCGCTCCCTTTCGGCGCGCATGCGGGGTGGGCTCGGCCCAATGGGGGTGGACTCGCCGCGGGGAGGGAAACGCGTGGTTGACTTGATCGTGTGGATCCCGTCTGGGTGCCGCTGCTCGCAACGGCCGCTGATTTCTGGTGGGTCGCGCCGGTCACGGTCGGCGCGGGAGCTGCCGGTGTGCTCGGCGTGCGCCGGAGGCGCGTCGTGAGCGGCAAGCGGCTCGGGGTGGATGCCGCCAAAGCCGATCTCAAGGCCGCGCAGGCGGACGCCGCGACCCGTCGTCGTGTCTCCGCGATGGCTCGCGCCGAGCTGACCCAGGTCACTGCGGAACGCGCCGCCGCGCGCGCGGGCGCCGACGATGTGGCACGGGCCCGCCGCGCCCTCCAGCAGGCGCAGCGCGACGTGAAGGCTGCCGATGCGCGCGTGAAGCTCTGCCGGGTCCGGGTGCAGACCGAGCGTGCCCAGATCGGCACCGGCGGCAGCCCGGTCGAGAAGCTCACCCGCCGGCATGATGCCGTGCTCGCCCGCTGGATGGAGTACGAGACGGACCCGGCGAAGGCTCTCGCCTTCCCCAAGTTCAGCGACACCCGCGAGCCCGCGACCGCCGCGTTCTTCGGCGCGGTGGAACGGGCGCAGCACCGGCGCCCATCCGGCCAGCCCGGTGCACGCCTCACACCGGAGGAGTTCGCCGCGTATCGCGACGCGGTCGCGCAGCTCGAGCACGACTTCGATGTCGCCGAACGCGTCGCCCTCGGCCGGGAGACGAAGCCGGACCCCGGTGCTGCCTGGCGCGACATGGCGCAGTCGGTCGCCGAGGGCTCCGCCGCGCTGCTGGACAGGGCCACGGAGGCCATCACCCAGTGGACGAAGCCCCGGGACGGACGCGGCGACGACCGCCGTTGAACGCGCGGCGCGCTGCCCCTCCCGCGTACGCCGCGGTTAGCCTGAAGCGTATGCAGTGGGTTCCGGACATCCTCGGTGCCGGCTTCGAGCAGCTCACTCTCCCGCTCGGGGAGGACGACGAGGGCGAGGTCGTCGCAACGCTGGTGCGCGCGCTGCCCGCCGCGCTGCCGTGGTGGCGGCGCCTGCGTGCGGTGCCGGGCGACCTCGACGGCGTCGACGTGCTGTATGTCCACGGCTGGTCGGACTACTTCTTCCAGAAGCGCCTCGCGCACACGTTCACGGCGCGGGGAGCCCGCTTCTACGCCCTCGACCTGCGCAAGTACGGCCGGAGCCTCCGCCCGGGGCAGACCCCCGGATACATCGTCGATCTGGGGGAGTACGACGCCGATATCGCGGCGGCGCTCGCCGCGATGGGCCAGCCCGAGCCGGCGGTGCGTGCCGAGGAGGCGGGCGAGGCCGCGCGAAGCGTCGGCGCCCGGGAACACCCGGCGGGCGACGCCGTCGTCGCCGACGCGTCCGCTGAACCCCGGCCGGCCGATGCTCCTGTTCCCGATGCCGGCGCGTCCATCCCCGCTCCCGCGGCGTCGCCGCGGCGCAAGCTCATCCTGCTCGGCCATTCCACCGGGGGGCTCACGCTGAGCCTCTGGGCGCACCGCCACCCGGGCGCTGCAGACGCCGTCGTCCTCAACTCCCCCTGGCTGGAGTTCCAGGTGCCGCGTTTCGGTCGCGAAGCACTCGCCCCGCTGGTGGGCATGACCGCCCGCTACCGGCCGCGTGATCGCGCGCCGCAGATCGACCTCGGCTTCTACACCCGCGCGCAACGCGAGGTCGCCGACCCAGCGGACCCGGTCGAGATCGATCCGGCCTGGCGTCCCGACCAGACGATGGCCGTGCACGCCGCCTGGCTCCACGCGATCCTCGCCGGTCATGCGGCCGTCGCCGCCGGGCTCGACATCCGGGTTCCGGTGTGCGTGCTGCTCTCCGCCCGCACGGCGATGCCGACCGCATGGTCGGAGGAGCTGACATCCGCCGACAGCGTGCTGGTCGTCGACGACATCGCGCGAGCCTCCCTCGGGCTCGGGCCGGTCGTGACGGTCGTGCGCATCGACGGGGCGCTCCACGACGTATTCCTCTCGCGGCATGAAGCGCGCGACGACGCCTACCGGCGCCTGGATGCATGGCTGACCGGCTGGGCGGCGAACCAGCGCTGAGAACCGCCCCGCAGGCGCGACAGGGCACCGACGGCACCACCGGGCCGTCCGGGATGGTCCCGGCTACACTGGCGGCATGGCTGACTCGAGTTTTGACATCGTCTCCACGGTCGATCACCAGGAGGCCGACAACGCCCTCAACCAGGCCCGCAAGGAGGTCGAGCAGCGTTACGACTTCAAGGGCACCGGCGCCTCGATCGAGTGGAGCGGCGAGTCGATCCTCATCAAGGCGAACTCGGAGGAGCGCGCCACGGCCGTGCTCGACGTGTTCCAGTCGAAGCTGATCAAGCGCGGCATCTCGCTCAAGAGCCTCGAGTCCGGCGAGCCGCAGGCCAGCGGCAAGGAGTTCCGACTCGTCTCGACGCTGAAGGACGGCATCTCGTCGGAGAACGCCAAGAAGATCAGCAAGATCATTCGCGATGACGGGCCGAAGTCGGTGAAGTCGCAGATCCAGGGCGACGAACTGCGCGTGCAGTCCAAGAGCCGGGACGACCTCCAGGAGGTCATCCGCCTGCTCAAGAGCGCCGACCTGGACATCGATCTCCAGTTCGTCAACTACCGGTAGCGTTCGCCGCCGGCGGGGCGCCACATCCGGGGCGCCCCGCCGAGCGCACCTCGGCGTGCCGTGGGAGCTGGTGGATCCGGTGCCGCGTAGCGTGGCGGACATGGCGCGCATCGGTGGACGGAACATGGCGGCCGCGTGGGTGATCGGGATCCTCGCTCTCGGCATCATCGTCGGGCTCGTGGTGCTCGCCGCCCCGATGATGCCCGTCCTGATCCAGTTCGTCGGCGACACGCTGCGCTCCTGGACATCGTGACCCCGTGTATTCCGGCTCGCGGATCCGCGGCATGGCGCGCGGACGCATCCGGCGTCGCGGGCTACCCTCTGAGTGCACACAGAGACATGAGGAGCTCCCATGAGTGACCCCCAGGTTCCCCCGCCCGCGCAGAACGACGACGCGACGGAAGCTGTGGACAGCGCGCCCGCCGGCGCCGCATCCGGGACTCCCGTCGACCCCGACCTCGCTGCGTTCGCGGAGGCCGAGGCGCGGCATCCCGGCACGTTCGGTGCGGCGGAGTCCGACCCGGCCGCCCCCGTGCCGACCCCGGACTTCCTGACGGACGCCGCGGCATCCGAGGTGGACGACGCCCTCGCTGCTGCGGCCGCGGCGTACGGTGAGCCCACCCGCGGAGACCTGCGCGCTGCGCGGGAAGCCGATGACGCCCGTGCGTCGGAGTTCTCCCTGCCGGAGCCCCCGGCGGAGCCGACCAGCGCGACGGAGTTCCGCCTGCCCGAGAGCGCAGACGAGGTGCCCGTCGTGGCAGCGGGGGTCGTGGCAGAGCCGGTGGTCGCCGCACCCGCTGCGGCCGAGCCGGTCATCGCCGCAGACACGGTCGTCGTCGAGGCGGAGCCCGTGCCGATGTCCCCACCGCCGGCTGCTCCGGTTGCGGCTCCGCAGCCGATCTTCGTGCAGGCTCCCGAGCCCCCGCGAGAGCGGGGAAACCGCGGCACGGTCGCCGGCATCGGTCTTCTGGCCGCGCTCGTCTTCGCCGTGCTGTTCTTCGGGGCGCACCTCGGCGCACGCGCGCTGGACGGCACGCTGCCGCTGGACGAATTCCCCGCTGTCGCCCTCGAGATCGCGACGTCGTGGCAGTTCTGGACCCCGGTGGCGACGTTCTACATCGGCTTCTGGGTCCTGGGCGCCATCATCAACCGGGGCCGCTGGGGCCGCTGGGTGTTCTTCGGCCTGCTGGCGGCGGTCTTCGCGTACGGCGGCGTCATCCTGGGTGCTCTGCTCGCCGCGCCGTTCTGGACGGTCACGGCCACCCAGGGCGCCGAGCTCGTGATGAGCCAGCTCTTCACGCCGCTGTCCCTCGCGGCGCTCGTCATCGGCCGGGAGATCACCATCTGGTTCGGAGCGTGGGCTGCGCGCAGCGGCGCGCGCAAGACGGAGCTCAACGCCCAGGCGCAGCGCGAGTACGAGCGCACCCTCGAGGCCGGGCCGCGCCTCCCCGCCTAGGTCGTGCCGTGAGCGTCGGGCGCGACTCGCGGTTGCCGGGGGCGCCCCCGGCGCTGGCGGTCGTGCTGGCGACGACGGTGTTCGCGGGCCTGTGCATCGCGGGCCTCGGTGTGCTGAGCCTGCTGACGGATACCGAGATCATCGCCGTGCCAGGGCTCGGCGCGATTCCGGGCGCCGCGGGCATGACCGTGGCCACCGGGGTCTTCGCCCTGACGCTCATTCCGGGCGCCCGCCGCACGCCGCCACGGTTCGGCGGGACGCCGCTGGTGGCGCTGAGCGCCACGCTCGCGCATCTGATCACGGTCTGGGTCTGCGCGGTCGCTGAGGGTGCCGGAGTCGCGAAGGCGACCGCTGCCGCGGCCGGTCTCGTGCTCGGTGGCCCGAGCCTGGTGCTCTTCGGGGCGGGCCTGCTCGCCGCTGTGGGCGGCCTGGCGTTGCGCGGGCGCCGTCAGGGCACTCCGCAGTGGCCGTGGGAGCGTGCCGGCGACGACTGATGCCGCCGCGTCCGCAGACGGTGTGCGCCTCGGTCGGCCCGTGCTCGCGGGCCCGGTTGCCGTGTGCGCGACCGGTGCTCGGCGGGTGTCGGCTGCTCGGCACGCTCGGCAGTGCCGTGCGATCGACCGGGGGGTGTCAACGCCAGTGGGGTGCACCCGAGCCCGGGTGCACCCCACTGGCGTTACAGCGAGAACGGTGAGATCAGCAGCCGACGCTGATCAGCTGCCAGTTGATGGTGTCCGCGCTCTTGGTCACGGGCGGGTTGCCCGTCGGCGACGTGATGGCAGCCGAGTGCGAGATGCCCGCCAGGCTGCTCAGGCCCGGGATGTTGAGCACCGCGTTGATGACATCGAGCGCGATGCCCCAGCTGCGGGACTGACCGGCCGCGAGGGGGCCGGAGATGGTGACGGTGCGCGAACGCGTGGACGAGAACGCGTTTCCGCTCCAGTTGCCAGGGGTCACGCCCGTGCCCGATCCGCCGAGAATACCCTGAACGGCGAGGAGCGCCCAGATGGCGGTGTTGACCCCCGGGACAGCAGCCAGGCCGGAGAGCGAGATCGTCTCGGTCACGGTGACGTTGCCCTCGTACGCGGCGCCTCCGTGGTTCTGCACCGTGAAGCCACGGCCGATCTGCGCGCCCGCGACGCTCAGGAGGCAGCCGGAGTCGATGCGCAGAAGCGGTGCAGCCGGCGAGGTGGCGGCGGCCAACGGTGCGGCGACACCCGCGGCGACGACCGGGAGTGACCAGGCCGCGCCCTTCAGGACGGTGCGACGCTCAAGGCCGCCGTTGATGTTCTTGATTTCGGTCATTGTTGATTTGCTCCTCGTGGATGGGGTCGCGTTGGAGTGGACGGGCGAAAGACGTGGCGCACTCCGTGGTGCCATTGCAACCTTTTCGCTCCGGTCGCGGATCGCGCGATCACGTGTCGCGATCCGGCAGAAAACCGTCGCCAAACGTTCTTGTTCGGGGTCTTCCGACATGCGATCCGCTGGTCGCTCACGCGGATTCCGCTGGTTGGACAGGAACTGGCCGCTCCGAACCGGCGGCGTGCGCGCACACGGCAGATGCCCGCTGGTGGTGGCTACCGTCGGCTCGGAGGGATCACGGTCGCCCAGAGCCCGGGCCTCCGGAGCCTGCGGGCAGAGCGGATTCGTCGGCTACCCTCGGAGCGGCCGATGTTTTGTGGCGTCCCCGCGATCGCCCGCACCGGAGGGTCTTTTTGTGCCAGGCTGGCGCAGTACGGCTCCCGAGGGGCAATGCAACACGGCCGTCGGGGGACGAAGCGCGAGTGCTGCGCACCAATGGCGCTCGGGTGCGACGGTCGGGGAGGGGTGACTGTGATCGCGGCAAAAGGGCTCATTGATTTCGTGGGTTTGTTCAATCGTGCGGGGGAGTATCCCCTCGCCGGACGTCAGTACCGCAACGTCGGGCTGACCAAACATGCCGTCGATACGGATGACGTCTGGAACTGGCGGGCGCAACCGGCGGACGACGACGAGACCGCCTGCATTCTCTTTCCGCAGGGCCTGCTGCGCTTCAGCGATACCGATGGGAAGGCCGGCGAGCTCGGCAGCGGGAGCGCCGGATTCCTGCACCCGCATCACGCGCACATCCTCACGGCGACCGTGCAGGGCGTCGTCTATTGCCTCTGGGTGCCGTGGAGCGCGCTCAGCGAGATCGAACGGGGCATCAGCGTGCCGGCGACGGAACTCGCCCCGACGCCGCTCCTGGTCGGGCTGCAGGCCTTCGTCGCCGCGCTGCTCTCCCAAGCGGCGGAGGCCACCCCGCACACGGACTACATGCTGGAGCGGATCCTCGCGGAGATGGTCTTCGGCGTGCTCGTCGAGGCAGCCGCCCGCCATGTCTCCGGTGTCCGCGAAGCGCGTCCCCTCGATCGCGCTCGCACCCTGATGCTGGTGCGTCGAGCCGACCCCGGCTTCGGTGTGCCGGATATCGCCCAGGAACTGCACATGTCACCCCGGCAGGTGCAGCGGCTGTTCGCCGCCGTCGGTTCGACGCCCACGGCTGAGCTGCGCGCGCTGCGCGTGGAGCTGGCCGGGGAGATGCTCAGCGACGACACCTACGCGCCGCTGTCGGTCGCCGAGATCGCGCAGCACTGCGGCTTCGGCACGACCGCAGCGCTCCGCCGGGCATTCGCGGCCGAGGGGCTCCCCACGCCGAGACGGGCGCGCGCGGGTTCCTGATGTCTCGGACGCCCCGCGGCTCGCCGGTGGGGGACGGACGTCAGGAACCTCCTCGCGATCGATTCGGGAACGCGCGTCAGGGCTGGTCGAGATCGAAGGGCGCGTCGAATGCGGCCATCATCTCCGCCAGCATGCGTTCGATCTGGGGTTCGACGTACTGTGAGATCGCGGCCTGCACGCGCAGCCGGTGGCCGAGGAGTAGCCGGCAGACGTCCGTGCCGACGGTGTTCGCGTGCTCGTCCGCGAGGGCGAGCTCGCGCCGCAGGGCCTGTTTGGCCGTTTCGTCGAGCGGGGGGAGCGGCGGGAGGCTCCTGGCCTCCTCGTCGGCGAGCTCGGCGATGGTGAACAGGAACGGCGCACCAGGAACGGGCTCGGGGTCGAGCGGCATCCCTTCGAACTCCGGCTCGAGCCCCTCCGCTGGCCGATAGCTGCGCGAGCGGTTGCGTTCCGCCTGGTGGTCGAGCTCGTGCTGCAGCAGCGGCAGGTTCAGCGCGGTGTACTCGGCGACGGCATGATCGACGATCGTCTTCACGCGGGTCGACAGGCCGTGCTGCACACCGTGCGGAACATCCGAGCCGATGCCGGCCGCGGAGAGCACCGGCGAGCCGAGGCATCGCCGGCAGGGGGCGACCCGCCCGCGGTGTGTGGCAGGCGTCCATCGGGGCAGCCAGCGCAGCCAGGCGTCGACGGCCTGGCTGACCTGGGTCTCGAGCGAGCGCTCCACGTCTCCAGGGTAGGGGTGCAAGCCCGGCGCGTCAGCGTCTCTCGCGCCGAGTCCCCCTTCTCTGCGCCGAATCCACATCGAATGCGTGCAGAGGGGGCATGGATTCGACGCAGAGAGGGGGAGCCGGGGAAGAGGGGAAGCGTTTGACCGGTACCGCAGGCGGAGAGTACACTGGGTCGGGTGTGTGCGCGTCTCGGCGTGCCCGCATGCGTGGGAGCCGTTGCGGCTCCTGCGGCTGGGCCCCGGCGCCGCCGGCCGGCCCCCACGGCATACCCACCATAGACACGCTCGTCGGTTCCGGCGAGCGGGTGGGTCATGATGTGAAACCCATCACGCTGTCACCGTGCAGCACTATGAGGAGAGAACGTGCCAACTATTCAGCAGTTGGTTCGCAAGGGTCGTTCGCCCAAGGTCTCGAAGACCAAGGCGCCCGCACTGAAGTCGAACCCGCAGCAGGCCGGCGTGTGCACCCGTGTGTACACCACCACCCCCAAGAAGCCGAACTCGGCGATGCGCAAGGTCGCCCGTGTGAAGCTCCGCAACGGCACCGAGGTCACCGCCTACATCCCGGGCGAGGGCCACAACCTGCAGGAGCACTCGCTCGTGCTGGTTCGCGGCGGTCGTGTGAAGGACCTCCCGGGTGTCCGCTACAAGATCGTCCGTGGTGCGCTTGACACCCAGGCCGTCAAGAACCGTAAGCAGGCTCGTTCCCGCTACGGCGCGAAGAAGGGTTGAGTTAGATGCCTCGTAAGGGCCCCGCCCCCAAGCGCCCGGTGGTCAACGACCCCGTCTACGGCGCGCCGATCGTCACCTCGCTCGTGAACAAGATCCTCGTCGACGGCAAGAAGTCGCTCGCCGAGTCGATCGTCTACGGCGCCCTCCGCGGCGTCGAGGCCAAGAGCGGCCAGGACGCCGTCGCCACCCTCAAGAAGGCGCTCGACAACGTCCGCCCGACCCTCGAGGTCCGCAGCCGCCGCGTCGGTGGCTCGACCTACCAGGTTCCGGTCGAGGTGAAGCCGCACCGGGCGAACACCCTCGCGCTGCGCTGGCTGGTCAGCTACGCCAAGGGCCGCCGTGAGAAGACCATGACCGAGCGCCTCCAGAACGAGATCCTGGACGCCTCGAACGGTCTCGGCGCCGCCGTGAAGCGTCGCGAGGACACCCACAAGATGGCCGAGTCGAACCGCGCGTTCGCTCACTACCGCTGGTAACACCCGCAGCGGCGCCCGCCCCGGTCGGCCGGGTCGATCGGTCCGATCGGCCGGGGCGGGCATCCACTCTTCGCACAACCACAGCAAAGAAAAGGACACTCCTGTGGCACAAGACGTGCTCACCGACCTGAGCAAGGTCCGCAACATCGGCATCATGGCGCACATCGATGCCGGCAAGACCACCACCACCGAGCGCATCCTGTTCTACACGGGCGTCAACCACAAGCTCGGCGAGACGCACGATGGCGCCTCGACGACCGACTGGATGGAGCAGGAGAAGGAGCGCGGCATCACCATCACCTCCGCCGCGGTCACCTGCTTCTGGAACAACAACCAGATCAACATCATCGACACCCCCGGTCACGTCGACTTCACCGTCGAGGTGGAGCGCTCGCTGCGCGTCCTCGACGGCGCCGTCGCCGTCTTCGACGGCAAGGAGGGCGTCGAGCCCCAGTCCGAGACCGTGTGGCGTCAGGCCGACAAGTACGGCGTTCCCCGCATCTGCTTCGTCAACAAGATGGACAAGCTGGGCGCGGACTTCTACTACACCGTCGACACGATCATCAACCGCCTCGGTGCCAAGCCGCTCGTGCTGCAGCTGCCGATCGGTGCGGAGAACGACTTCATCGGTGTCATCGACCTCATCGAGATGCGTGCTCTGGTCTGGCCCGGTGACGCCAAGGGTGACGTGACCATGGGCGCGTCCTACGAGGTGCAGGAGATCCCGGCCGACCTCAAGGAGCGCGCCGAGGAGTACCGCCAGCAGCTGCTGGAGACGGTCGCCGAGACCGACGAGGAGCTTCTCGAGAAGTTCTTCGGCGGCGAGGAGCTCACCGTCGCCGAGATCAAGGGCGCGATCCGCAAGCTGGTCGTCGCCGACGCGATCTACCCGGTCCTGTGTGGTTCTGCGTTCAAGAACCGCGGCGTGCAGCCGATGCTCGACGCCGTGATCGACTACCTCCCCTCGCCCCTCGACGTGCCCGCCATCGAGGCGCACGACCCGAAGGACGAAGAGAAGATCATCGAGCGTCACCCCGATGCGAAGGACCCCTTCGCGGCGCTGGCGTTCAAGGTCGCGGTTCACCCGTTCTTCGGTCGTCTGACCTATGTCCGCGTCTACTCCGGCGAGCTGGAGTCCGGCGCTCAGGTCATCAACTCGACCAAGGGCAAGAAGGAGCGCATCGGGAAGATCTTCCAGATGCACGCCAACAAGGAGAACCCGGTCGACAAGCTCACCGCCGGCAACATCTACGCCGTCATCGGCCTGAAGGACACCACCACCGGTGACACCCTCGCCGACCCCGGCCAGCCGGTCGTGCTGGAGTCGATGACCTTCCCCGAGCCGGTCATCGAGGTCGCCATCGAGCCGAAGACCAAGGCCGACCAGGAGAAGCTGGGCACCGCGATCCAGAAGCTCGCCGAGGAGGACCCGACCTTCCGCACCGAGCTCAACCCCGAGACCGGTCAGACGACCATCAAGGGCATGGGGGAGCTGCACCTCGACATCCTCGTGGACCGCATGAAGCGCGAGTTCAAGGTCGAGGCGAACGTCGGCAAGCCCCAGGTGGCCTACCGCGAGACGCTCAAGAAGCCCGTGGAGAAGCACGACTACACGCACAAGAAGCAGACCGGTGGTTCGGGTCAGTTCGCGAAGATCCAGTTCAACATCGAGCCTCTCGAGGTCACGGCAGACAAGACCTACGAGTTCGTGAACGCCGTCACCGGTGGCCGTATCCCGCGGGAGTACATCCCCTCGGTGGACGCCGGCTTCCAGGACGCGATGAACGTGGGCGTGCTCGCCGGCTATCCGATGGTGGGCGTCAAGGCCACCCTCGTCGATGGCGCGTCGCACGACGTCGACTCCTCGGAGATGGCGTTCAAGATCGCGGGATCGATGGGCTTCAAGGAGGCTGCGCGCCGCGCCAACCCGGTGCTGCTCGAGCCGCTGATGGCCGTCGAGGTGCGTACCCCCGAGGAGTACATGGGCGACGTGATCGGCGACCTGAACTCCCGTCGCGGTCAGATCCAGGCGATGGAGGACGCCCAGGGCGTCAAGGTCGTGCGTGCTCTCGTGCCGCTTTCGGAGATGTTCGGCTACATCGGTGACCTGCGCTCGAAGACCTCGGGCCGCGCGGTCTACTCGATGGAGTTCGACTCCTACGCGGAGGTCCCGCGGGCCGTCGCCGACGAGATCGTCCAGAAGGCCAAGGGCGAGTAAGCCCTGCGGATGCTCCTGAGCGCCATGACGGGCTCAGGGGCATCCGGTCCGGCGGGTCACTGAGCCGGTTGGATTCCAACCGGGCATGGCCTCCGGGAACCCCACAACTTCACACATCTCTCTCTATTACACTGAGAACTATCCCCGTAGAGACCCGGTCGCAATCCAGTGCCCGGCGCATCTACATGACCGTCCTGAGGAGGACCCAGTGGCCAAGGCCAAGTTCGAGCGGACCAAGCCGCACGTCAACATCGGAACGATCGGTCACGTCGACCACGGCAAGACCACGCTTTCCGCCGCCATCTCCAAGGTGCTCGCGGACAAGTTCCCGTCGGCGACCAACGTTCAGCGCGACTTCGCGACGATCGACTCGGCCCCCGAGGAGCGTCAGCGCGGTATCACGATCAACATCTCGCACATCGAGTACGAGACCCCGAAGCGCCACTACGCGCACGTTGACGCCCCCGGCCACGCCGACTACGTCAAGAACATGATCACCGGTGCCGCTCAGATGGACGGCGCGATCCTCGTGGTCGCCGCCACCGACGGCCCGATGGCTCAGACCCGCGAGCACGTTCTGCTCGCCAAGCAGGTCGGTGTTCCGTACCTGCTCGTCGCGCTGAACAAGAGCGACGCGGTCGACGACGAGGAGATCCTGGAGCTCGTCGAGCTCGAGGTCCGCGAGCTGCTCGCGAGCCAGGGCTTCGACGAGGAGGCTCCGGTCGTCCGCGTCTCGGCTCTCAAGGCGCTCGAGGGTGACGAGAAGTGGGTCAACTCGATCGTCGAGCTCATGGAGGCCGTCGACAACAGCGTTCCGGACCCGGAGCGTGACCGCGACAAGCCGTTCCTGATGCCGATCGAGGATGTCTTCACGATCACCGGTCGTGGCACCGTCGTCACCGGCCGCGCCGAGCGTGGCACCCTGGCCATCAACTCCGAGGTCGAGATCGTGGGTCTGCGCCCGACGCAGAAGACGACCGTCACCGGTATCGAGATGTTCCACAAGCAGCTCGACGAGGCCTGGGCCGGCGAGAACTGTGGTCTGCTGCTCCGCGGCACCAAGCGTGAGGACGTCGAGCGCGGCCAGGTCGTCGTGAAGCCGGGTTCGATCACCCCGCACACGAAGTTCGAGGGCACCGCGTACATCCTGTCCAAGGACGAGGGTGGCCGCCACAACCCCTTCTACACGAACTACCGCCCGCAGTTCTACTTCCGCACCACCGACGTCACCGGCGTCATCTCGCTGCCCGAGGGCACCGAGATGGTCATGCCCGGCGACACCACCGACATGTCGGTCGAGCTGATCCAGCCGATCGCCATGGAGGAGGGCCTCGGCTTCGCGATCCGTGAGGGTGGCCGCACCGTCGGCGCCGGCACGGTAACCAAGATCGTCGAGTGAGTCGGTTCTGAACTGACACGTCTCTCGAGACACGCAAGGGGTCGGACCTTCTGGTCCGGCCCCTTCGTCGTCCCCCGGGAAGGCTGATCTGGTCGCCGTCCCGATCTGCGCAGGCTTGGGCGCGTCGCGTGCGTCGCGTGCGCCCCTCTGTGCCGTAAGATGGCCACAGAGAGCGGTGCGCCGACAGCCCATCACTCCTTTCCCAGAGTGGAACCACCCGTGTATTCCGCTGCGAGGCACCCTTCGGGGTGAGTCGGAATACACGGGTGGTTTTGCGTTTTCTTGCGGGCCGCCATCGATCTCACGAGGTTCACCGAGAGTTCATCCTGGCGGTCCTCGCGTCGTGAACCGCGCTGGGGTTCCGCTCAGCGGAATGCAGGGTAATACGCCGACTCGTTTCGGAACCTGCACGCGGCCTGGTCCGCACCGATGCCCGCCGCGACCAGGCGAGATGCCCATACGTGCATTCCCCGGTGCGGTTCCGCGGAATCCCGCGGATCCGCGGGCCGCCATACCCCCGTAATCATGCGGGAGAAGTGGTTTTCTCCGGGCTGAACGCGTGCCGCTGCGGCGGCCTGAGAGGTCGTGCAGCGGCGCCGTCCGATCCGCGCCGATCGACGAAGAGAGTTGCGGATCGGACTGTCCACCTGGCAATCTAAAGCGGTTGCTTCCCCCGGGGCACCGGTTCGTTACCTCGGTTCCTGGGTGTTAGCATCCCAAGAGGTTGGTGCATCGCGCCCCAATCTGTCTTTGCAAAATGGGAAAGGAACACGATGAGCCTCAAGGTTCGTAAGGCACTCGCGCCCCTCGCGGTCAGTGCCGTCGCCGCTTCGGCTGTCTTCGCGGCTGGTCCGGCGTTCGCCGCCGGCAACGACACCAACGTCGACGACAACCACCTCAACATCGTCACCGGCTCGCTGGTGAACCGCATCTCGGGTGAGGACCGCTTCGGTACCGCTGTCGAGGCCTCCAAGGCCCTCGTCGCGGACCGCGACACCGTCATCCTCGCGAACTACCTCGGCTGGTCGGACACGCTCGCCGCGACCCCGCTCGCGGACGCGCTCGACAGCACCGTGCTGTACAGCTACGCCGACAAGCTCGAGGACAAGACCGCCAAGGAGCTGGACCGCCTCAAGGCTGCCGGCGTCTCGAACGTCGTCCTCATCGGTGGCGAGGGCGTGCTCAACAACAGCATCGTCACCGCTCTCGAGAAGAAGGGCTTCAACGTCGACCGCATCGGTGGCGTTGACCGTTACGAGACCGCTCTGCTGCTCGCGGCTGAGGCTGTCGACCACTACGAGGGCACCACGCGCCTCGCTGACGCCCGCGCGCAGGTCCGCGCCGTCGTCGCTGCTGAGGCGACCTACCAGGACGCTCTCACCAAGTGGGCTGACGCTCGTGCGGTCACCAACAAGGCTCTCTCCGACCTCTGGGCTGCCGAGGCCAACCTCGCCGCCGCGCAGAAGGCTCTGGAGAACGCTGTCGCCGGCATCGTCACCGTCCCGGGTGCTCCCACCCAGGCCGAGCTCGACGCTCTCGCGGCTGACGTCGCCGCCGCCCGCAACGCCGTCCTGGACATCCAGGTCGTCGAGGGCTTCGTGAACGACCGCCTGGTCGAGTACGCCGCCGCCGCTGGCACCAACTTCCAGGACAACATCTGGAACACCCAGGTCGTTCCGTTCTTCGGCAGCACCTCCTTCACCGTCACGCTGTCCGACGGCGCCCACACCGGCACCCTCGAGCAGCTCTCCGGCCTCGTCGCCGGTGACGCGCTGGCTCCGCTGGCCGAGGCCGCCTTCTTCGGTGGCGCGGACGCGACCGTCAAGCAGGTCCAGGCTGACCTGTCCGACATCCAGCTCCCCGCTGCTCAGGCAGACGCTGCTGCGGCGAACACCGCTTACGCGAACGCCGTTGCCGCTTGGGTCGCCGCGCAGGAGGCCGCTGAGGCCAACGCTGCTCAGCTCAAGAAGGTCGCCGACGCTCAGGCCGCTCTGGTCAAGGCGCAGGAGGCCTACAACAAGGCTGACGCCGCGCACACCGCTGCGCACGTCAAGGAGGAGGAGGCTCGCGCCGCGGTTATCGCTGCTGCTGCGAACCGTCCCTCCGGCGACGACCTGAAGTGGGCCAAGAACGAGCTCGAGAAGGCTCTGGTCGACGTGCTCAAGGACGCCAAGAAGTACCCGGCGTTCGTGGCCACCGGCACCGACTTCGCCGACGCCCTGGCCGCTGGCCCCGCCGCTGCCAAGGAGACCGGTGTTGTCGTCCTCAGCAAGGGCGCGACCATCCCGGCCGAGACCAACCGCTACCTGGCTGCCAAGCCGAACGTGGTTGCCGTCGGTGGCCCGGCCGCTCAGGCCGTCCCGGGTGCGTCGGTCAAGTACGTCGGTGCTGACCGCTACGAGACCGCGACGAAGCTGGCGACCGCCTACTTCGAGCCGACCTTCGACTACGTGGGCCTCGCCTCCGGTGTCGTCGCCGCTGACGCGGTCGTCGCCGGTGCCGTTCTCGCGAACGTCGACGGTACCCTCGTCCTCACCAAGCCGAACGAGCTCCCGGCCGTGACCGCCAACTTCCTTGCTTACAAGGTCGACGGTCCGATCCTGGTTCCGTTCGGTGGCCCCGGCGCGATCTCGAACGCCGTGCTTGAGGCTGCTGCCCAGGCGCTGGTCGACTGAGATCACCGATCTGCCGATGACCTGCGGTCATCTGTGATCTGATCCCACGCGAAGGCCCTCGAAGCGAAAGCTTCGGGGGCCTTCGTCGTGCCGCCGGAGGGAGGGGGTCGCCTCGCGGCGGGGTTATCGGCAGAAAAGAGTGGATGGGGTTGGGCGTGTCAGTGTTCGCCGATCCAGCCTGAGCGGTGCCAGAGTC
>NZ_JBYRJA020000015.1:0-30187 GCF_058349825.2 Microbacterium longlingense | reverse complement strand
TCAAGACCCCAAGTCAGTCAGGCGCAGAGTCAGGACGACCGCTGCGGGACTCCCACCACCATCATCACTGTCAGGCGGCGGGTGCCGCGCGGCGGCGCGCGGCACGTGCCGTGGTGGCGCGGGCGGCGACCCCGGCCGGCACGACGAGCCGCTGCAGGAGCGCGAAGACGCCGTCGATCAGGAGAGCCAGGACCACGACGACGAGGGAGGCGCCGAGGATCTGCGCGAAGTTGCGCAACTGGATGCCCTGCAGAATCGGGAAACCCAGTCCGCCGAGACCGACGTAGGCGGCGATCGTGACGGTCGACACGACCTGCAGGGTGGCCGAGCGCAGGCCGCCGAGGAGCAGCGGGAGCCCGAGCGGGACCTCGATACGCCACAGGATCTGCCACTCGGTCATCCCCACCGCCCGGCCAGCAGCGATGACGTGGCGGTCGATCGCCTCGAACCCGGCGTAGGCCCCCGCGAGGATCGACGGGATCGCCAGCAGCACGAAGGCGAACACCGCCGCCTCGGTCTTGTGCAGCACACCGACCACCAGCACCAGCAGCGACACGAGGCCGAGCGACGGCAGAGCGCGCGCGGCGCCGGCGATGCCCACGGCGAGCTCCCGCCCACGACCGGTGTGCCCGATCAGCCATCCCAGCGGGATCGCGATGACCGCGGCGAGCGCCACGGATCCGAACGTGAAGGCGAGATGCTGCGCGATCGCCAGCGGCAACGGGACAGACCCGGCGAGTCGTTCCGGCGAGAAGATCCAGGCCAGGGCCTCGGCGAACAGGTTCATGCGATCGCCGCCTGCGGTCGGTGGCCCGCCCGCTCGCGCCTGTTCGACTGCCACGGCATCAGCAGGCGCCCTGCGATCACGAGCAGCAGGTCGATGAGCAACGCGATCGCCGCGACCGCGACGACGCCGGCGAGGATCTCTTCGACGATGCGCCGCTGAAAGCCGTTGGTGAACAGGTAGCCGAGGTTCTGCACCCCGATCAGGATGCCGACGGTGGCGAGCGAGATCGTGGAGGTGGCCGTGACCCGCAGACCTGCCAACAGCACCGGACCGGCCAGCGGGAGATCGACGGCCCAGAACCGCCGCCACGGTCCGAAGCCGACCGCGACCGCCGAGGCCCGGACAGCCGGGTCCACCGAGACCAGGCCGTCGGTCACCGAGCGGGTCATGATCGCCACGCCGTAGATCGTCAGCGCCACGACGAGGTTCGCCTCGGCCTGGTAGGGGATGCCGAGCACAGCCGACAGCAGCGCGAACAGCCCGAGCGACGGCACGGTGTAGAGCAGGCCGATCACCGTGAGCACGCCGCCGCGCAGGCGTGTGTAGCGGAAGGCGAGCCAGCCGATCGGCACCGCGATCACGAACGACAGCACGATCGGCACGATGCTCTGTCGCAGGTGGTCGAGCGCGAGACCGCCGATGAGCCCGAGGTTGTCGATCACCCAGTCCACGGAGCGCTCCCGGCGTCGTCGTCGACCAGCACACCCTGGGTGCGGCCAGCGCTGTCGACCAGCACCGGCCCCCGCGGCGTCTGCTTGACCCGCAGCGCCCGCGCCCCGCGGTCGACCCCGACGATGCTGGCGACGAAGTCCGACGCCGGGGACTCGATGATCTCGCTCGGGCTGCCGACCTGGGCGATGCGGGCGCCCTTCTCGAGGATCACCACCTGATCGCCGAGCAGGAAGGCCTCGTCGATGTCATGGGTGACGAACACGACCGTCTTCTCGAGCTCGCGCTGCAGCCGGACCGTCTCGGCCTGCAACTCCTTGCGGACGATCGGGTCGACCGCCCCGAAGGGCTCGTCCATCAACAGGATGTTGGGATCGCCAGCGAGTCCGCGGGCGACTCCGACGCGCTGCTGCTGGCCGCCGGAGAGCTGACGCGGGTAGCGCTGCGCGAGGGACCGGTCGAGCCCCACGACGTCCATGAGCTCCCGCGCGCGTTCCCTGGCCGCCCGGCGCGGAACGCCCTGCAGGACGGGCACCGTGGCGATGTTGTCGATCACGGTGAAGTGCGGGAGCAGACCGGAGTTCTGCATCACGTACCCGATCCCGCGGCGCAGCTGCACGGCATCGCGTTCGCGGATGTTCTCGCCGTCGATGGTGACGTCGCCCGATGTCGGCTCGACCAGGCGGTTGATCATGCGCAGCAGCGTGGTCTTGCCGCAGCCCGACGAGCCGACGAAGACCGTGGTGCGCCGCGCCGGGATGAGCAGGCTGAAGTCGTCGACGGCGAGGGTGCCGTCTTCGAACCGTTTTGTCACGGAGCGGAACTCGATCGCCATGGGACCTCCCGTCGGTCCCTCCACACAAGCACAGGTCACCGACACCCGCACCCCGGTCCGGCACACGGCGTCACCCCCGGGCGGCCGGCGATGCCGCCCCGTCGGTCACTCGCGGACCGGCTCGCCCCAGTAGTCGCATGCGTTGTCGGCGAACGCGAGGGGCACGAGGACCGACGACACCATGCCGTGCTCCTCGCTCTCGAACGCCACGGCGCACGTCCCGCTCACCGACGCGAGCGTGGTGTAGGCGTTGTCGTACGAGAAGTCCGGCTCCTCCTTGTAGACCTCCAGGAACACCGCGATCGGCTCGTTGAGGGCCGCGACGACCTCCTCCTGGTGCTCCGGCGCGATTCCCTCGATGCTCTCGGAGTGTGCGAGCGCGTAGCGCTCCCGCTCCTGCGCGCCGTCCATCGGAATGGACAGCGATGCACCCGGCTCGAGCTCGACTCCGACGCTGACGCTCGTGCCCGTCAACGGATACATGCAGCGCCCCTCCGGCGGGTCGTCGTGATAGGTCTCCCACCCGATGGCGCACGGTGCGGAACCCGCCGCGTAGACCGCCCACGCCCGGAAGTACAGATTCGAGGAGAGCGTGCGCCGTGTCATCGTGTTGACGACCTCGACCGTCAGCTCGCTGTCGACCGCCGCGGCCGCCTGCCCGGCCTGGTCGCCCGCGACGGGGATGAACCCCGCCCGCGCATCGAGGTGGTAGGCGACCTCGAACGTGTCGCCGTCGTCCGTCTCGTACGCGAGCCGGCCCTCCCACGTCGGGAACACCTGGTCCGGAGCGGGCGTGACCTCCGCCGCCGGCGCGGTCGCCTGGGCGGGCGCTGTCGGTGCCGCCTCCGGCTCGGTGTTGCCGACGTCCGCCGGTGCGCATGCTGAGAGCATCAACACACCGGCCAGCGCAGCGCACGCCGTCGCCGCGCCGGGTCTGCGACGCCCCGGATGCGCTGCACCCGGCCGCGATCGGATAGCTCGCCGAAAATCCCCCATGGCTGTCCTCCCCCTGGACCTCTGCCACTCGCGATCCGGTCGCCGGATCGCCCCCGTGAAACCCTACCCGGTTCCCGCCCCGCCGCCGGTCCGCCGACGTCACACGGCGCCGCGGCACCTGTGGTCCGCCGCTCGTCCGCTGCGGGGCCCGCTGCCGCTAGCCTGGGGAGGTGAGCGATGACGGCGGAACGGACCTCCGTGCACGCCTGGACGCCCCCATCCAGCGCGCGACAGCCATCACCCGTCGCACGATGCGCGCGTTCCCGGTTCGCGTGTGGCGGCACTTCCTTCAGCACAACGGCTTTCTCCTCGCCGCGAGCCTGAGCTACCAGTCGCTCTTCGCGATGTTCGCCACCATCTACACCGCGTTCGCCATCGTGGGGGTATGGCTCGGCGCGAGCCCGGTGGCCATCGCCCGGATGATCGACATCGTCAACTCCTCGATCCCGGGCCTCATCAGCGCCCAGGGGCTGGTGAGCCCGACCGACGTCGCCACGGTCGCGCGGGAGAGCACGGGCGTGCTGGCCGCGACCGGTGCGGTTGCGGTGTTCGTGGCGGTGTGGACGGCGATCGGCTTCGTCACCTTCGCCCGCCGGGCCGTGCGCGACATCTTCGGGCTGCCGTTCGACCGCACCAGCTACTTCGTCCTCAAGGGGAAGGACTTCCTCACCGCGCTCTTCTTCGGTCTCGCCCAGGTGGTCGGAGCGGCTCTGGGCGCGATCGGCACGGGTGCCCTCCGGCGTCTGCTGCAGGTCCTGGGGGCGGACGACATCTCGCTGTGGGTGAACATCCTGAGTCAGGTCGTGTCCGTGCTGGTCGCGTTCGCGATCAACGCCACGGCGCTGGCGATGCTCTATCGCTTCCTCGTCGGCACGCGCCTGCCCTGGGCCCTGATCTGGCCCGGGGCGCTCATCGGCGGCGCAGCCCTGGCGGTGCTGCAGGTGGGCGCCGGCCTGCTGGTGCTCTACTCGCCGAGCAACCCGCTGCTCGGCACGTTCTCGGTGATCATCGGCTTCCTGCTGTGGCTCCGCGTGATCGGCGTGGTGATCCTCGTCGCGTCGTCGTGGATCGCCGTGGCCGCGACGGATCGCGACGTGCCCCTGCTGCCGGACGACGAGGTGCAGCAGCGCATCCAGGAGCTCCACGCGATCGAGACGGCCGCGCGCGTGCGCCTGCGGGAGGCCGACGCGGCCCTGGCCGACGCGCCGTGGTTTCGGCGTCCCGCGCTGCGCCGGGCGGTGCGCGATGCGGAGGACGACCTGGACAGCGCGCTCGTCGAGCTGGCAGAGGCCGAGAGCACGCGCCTCAAGACCGCCCGGCCGCGCCCCGGGCTGCTGCGCGACCTCTGAGCCCTCCCGAGGGTCCCGCACCAGCACCCCGATGGATGTCCGCGGCGACCGTTAGCCTGGATGCATGGCCCATCTTCGCGTCGCGAGCGTCAACGTCAACGGCATCCGTGCGGCCGTCCGCAACGGCATGCACACCTGGTTCGAGAACGCGGGGGTCGACATCCTGACCCTGCAGGAGGTGCGTGGCGCCGACGAGCACCTCGCCGAGGCGTTCCCCGGCTGGTCGATCCTGCACGACCCGGCGAGCGCCAAGGGGCGTGCCGGGGTGGCGATCGTGAGCCGCGAGCCGGCGCTCGCGGTGCGCACCGCGTTCGGCGACGACGACTTCGACTCGAAGGGCCGCTGGATCGAGGCCGACTTCGAGCTGGGCGGGCAGCCGTTCACCGTCGTCAGCGCCTATGTGCACACCGGCGAGGCCGACCACCCCCGGCAGGAGGAGAAGTGGCGGTTCCTCGACGCCTTCGAGCGTCGTCTCCCCGAGCTCGCCGCAGACGACGCCCTCGCCGTCGTCACCGGTGACCTCAATGTGGGTCACCGCGAGCTCGACATCAAGAACTGGCGCGGAAACCAGAAGAAGGCCGGATTCCTGCCCCGCGAGCGGTCATACTTCGACCGCTTCCTCGGCGAGCGCGACGCCGTGGTCGCGTGCGTCGACGGCACGCCCGGCACGGGGCTCGGCTGGGTCGACGTCGGCCGCCGTCACCACGGCGAGGTCGACGGACCGTACACCTGGTGGACCTACCGTGGCCAGGCGTTCGACAACGACGCCGGCTGGCGCATCGACTACCACCTCGCCACCCCGCCGCTGGCGGAGCGCGCGTCCGGCTACCACGTCGCTCGCGCCGAGACGTACGCGGAGCGCTGGAGTGACCACTCCCCCGTGGTCGTCGACTACGCGCACTGACGCACCACGGCAGGCAGAGGGCACCAGAACCGGCAGTTCTCCCCGGTTGCTGCCTGTTCTGGCGCTCTCTGCCTGTTCCGGTGCGTGACCCGAATGCCCAGCAGAACCGCCATAGGATGGACGGATGACCAAAGCCCGCCTCTTCTCCGGTATGCAGCCCTCCGCCGACTCCCTCCAGGCCGGCAACTACATCGGGGCGCTGCTGCAGTGGCGCGGACTTCAGGACACCTACGACGCCTTCTTCTGCGTCGTCGATCTGCACGCCCTCACCCAGCCGAACGACCCCGCGGAGCTGCGCGACAAGACCCGCCGCACGGCCGCGCAGTACATCGCCGGCGGCATCGAGCCGTCGCGGTCGACCCTGTACGTGCAGTCGCAGGTGAGCGCGCACGCCGAGCTCGCCTGGATCCTCTCCACCCTCACCGGGTTCGGCGAGGCCGGGCGCATGACGCAGTTCAAGGACAAGTCGCAGCGCTACGGGTCTGATGCCACGACCGTCGGCCTGTTCACCTACCCCGTGCTGATGGCGGCCGACATCCTGCTCTATCAGGCCGATGTCGTGCCGGTCGGGGACGATCAGAAGCAGCATGTCGAGCTGACCCGAGACCTCGCGGAGCGTTTCAACGCGCGCTACGGCCAGACCTTCCGCGTGCCGAACCCGATGATCCAGCAGGAGACCGGCCGCATCTACGACCTGCAGAACCCGACGTCGAAGATGTCCAAGTCGGCGGAGAGCGACGCGGGGGTGCTGTGGCTGCTCGATGACCCGTCGACGTCGGCGAAGAAGATCATGCGCGCCGTGACCGACAACGAGGGGTCGGTGCGCTACGACCGTGAGAACAAGCCGGGCGTGTCCAATCTCCTGACGATCTACGCGGCCCTCACCGGCCGTCAGGTCGCCTCGATCGAGGACGAGTATGCCGGGCGCGGCTACGGCGACTTCAAGAAGGGCCTCGCCGACGTGGTGGTCGGAGAGTTCGGGCCGGTGCGCCAGCGCGCCCTGGAACTGCTCGATGACCCCGCCGAGTTCGATCGCATTCTCGCCGAGAACGCGGCCAAGGCCGAGGAAGTGGCCGGCGCGACCCTCGACGCCGTCTATGACCGAATGGGCCTGTTGCGCCGCGGCTGAGCGCAGCGCTGCGATCCCCCTTCAGACGCCAGAAAGAGACCGTATGGACCCCTTCGAGATCCGCACGGCGCGCCTCGTGCTGCGCGCGCCGACGGCGGAAGACATCGACGTGATCGCTGAGGCCTGCCAGGACCCGGCGATCGCACGCTGGACCACTGTTCCCTCCCCGTACACCCGCGACGACGCCGAGATCTTCATCGGAATCGCCACGGAGGGGTGGGCCACGGGCACGGAGCTCAACTGGGCCGTGCACGACGACGACGGCCTGATCGGGATGATCGGGCTCCAGCAGGTCCGGGACGGCGCCGGTGAGCTCGGCTACTGGATCTCGCACGGCGTGCGCGGCCGCGGCTATCTCACCGAAGCCGGCCGGGCGGTGATCGACGCGGCCTTCGGACGAATCGGGCTGCAGCGCATCGAGTGGAACGCGGCGGTGGGCAATGTGCCGTCGGCGCGGACCGCGCGCACGCTCGGCTTCCAGTACGAGGGCACGCGCCGCCAGCGGATGGCGACCCAGCGCGGCCGCGAGGACTCCTGGGTGGCCGGGCTTCTCGCCGATGACGACCGCACGCCGCAGCCCTGGCCGATGCTCGACTGACGCACAGCACCGCGCATCCGGCACGGTGCGCGTGCGCAGGTCGGCCGACGCGGCCGTGGTCACGCGGCGCTGCCGCGTCATGCTCCTCCGCTGGTCTTTGGTCATCGTTCCCGGCAACAGCTGATCACGCCGCGGAGAGGCCGCGAGCAGCGGTCTCCGCGCCGATGTCAGCGGCCCGTGGCAGGATGACGGCATGCCGGAGATGCCGGAGGTTCAGGGCCTTGCCGACTTCCTCGCCGCACGGACGAGAGGTCGGGTGATCGAGCGCGTCAGCGTCGCGGCGATCTCCGCGCTGAAGACCTTCGACCCACCGATCGATGCCCTCCACGGCGCACGCATCACCGGCGCCACGCGGCACGGCAAGTACGTCGATATCGCGACGGACGCCGGGAATCATCTCGTCTTCCACCTCGCCAAGGCCGGGTGGATGCGCTGGTACGAGGAGGTCCCCGCGACGCCCATCAAGCCAGGCCGCTCCCCCATCGCCCTGCGTGTGCGCCTCGACGACGCCAGCGGCTTCGACCTCACCGAAGCCGGCACCAAGAAGTCGCTCGCGGCATGGGTGGTCCGCGATCCGGCCGACGTTCCCGGCATCGCGCGACTCGGGCCGGACCCGCTCGACGACGCCTTCACGCGCGACGTGTTCGCCGCACTGCTCGCCGCACGCCGGATGCAGGTCAAGGGCCTGCTGCGCGATCAGTCGGTGATCGCCGGGATCGGCAACGCCTACTCCGATGAGATCCTCCATGTCGCTCGGATGTCGCCCTACGCCATTGCGGCGACGCTCGATGACGCCGAGGTCGACCGGCTCTACGCCGCGCTCCGCGAGACACTCGAGCACGCGGTGGCGACAGCGTCTGGTCGGCCCCCGGCGCAGCTCAAAGACGCCAAGCGCGGCGGCATGCGCGTTCACGGGCGTCGCGATCAACCGTGCCCGGAGTGCGGCACCGCGGTGCAGAGCGTGTTCTTCGCCGACCGGTCTCTCGAGTACTGCCCCACCTGCCAGACCGGCGGCAAGCTCCTCGCCGACCGGCGGCTCTCGCGACTGCTCAAGTGAGGCAGGAAGCCGCTTCCCGGGGGCCGTCTCGCACCGTCACGAAGCGGCCCCGCCTCCATGCCGCGCAGTATGATCGAGACAAGCACGCATGCTCCGGGGTCGGTGAGAATCCGAACCGGCGGTGACAGTCCGCGAGCCCCCGCGACAGATGGCGGGGGCTGATCCGGTGGAACTCCGGAACCGACGGTGATGCGGGGGTGACCCCTCGCTAGTCCGGATGGGAGGCAGCATGCCCTGCGGCATGCCGTCGGCCGTCCCGGAGCCCGACGAAGGAACAGGACGCATGACCGTGAGCGAGGCCGAACAGGCAGCGATGACGCGCGCCATCGCCCTCGCCCGCAACGGTCCGCGCAGCCTGAACCCCCAGGTCGGCGCCGTCATCCTCGACCCCGCCGGCACCGTGATCGCCGAGGGCTGGCACCGCGGCGCCGGCACGCCGCACGCCGAGGTCGATGCCCTCAGCAGGATCCCCGCCGATGCAGCACGCGGCGCCACCGCCGTCGTCACGCTGGAGCCCTGCAACCACACCGGTCGCACCGGTCCGTGCGCACAGGCACTCATCGATGCGGGTGTCGCGCGGGTGATCTATGCCGCAGACGACCCCGGCCAGACCTCCAGCGGCGGCGCGGAACGACTCAGGGCCGCCGGGATCGACGTCGTCGGCGGCGTCGATCAGGGGGCGGCGACCGCTGTGATCGCCGACTGGCTCGCCGTGCAGCGCCTCGGCCGCCCGCTCGTCACCGTGAAATGGGCGCAGAGCCTCGACGGCCGCGCCGCCGCCGACGACGGGTCGAGCAGGTGGATCACCGGCGCAGCAGCACGCGCCGATGTGCACCGGCGCCGCGCGGAGGCCGATGCCATCGTCGTGGGTACCGGCACGGTCCTCGCCGATGACCCCGCCCTGACCGCCCGCGACGGCGATGTGCTCTTCGGACATCAGCCGATGCCGGTCGTCATCGGCAGCAGGCCCGTCCCCGCGGACGCCGCGGTGCGCCGGCACCCGCATGCTCCGCTCGTGTACGAGACCAGAGACCTCGCCGCCGTGCTCGACGATCTGCGCGAGCGCGGCGTGCAGCGGGTCTTCGTCGAGGGAGGCCCGACGCTGGCCAGCGCATTCCTCGCGGCGGGGCTCTTCGACACCGTCCTGGCCTATATCGCTCCGGTCCTGCTGGGGGGCAGCCGCCTGGCGCTCACCGACATCGGCGTGCCCTCGATCCACGATGCCCGCCGGCTGCACGTGGACGCCTGGGTCCCGCTCGGGGCCGACGTCCTCGCGATCGCACACCCCGTCGCCGACACCGGCGACTCTGAAGGAGGAGACCGCTGATGTTCACGGGAATCATCGAGGAGATCGGCGAGATCACCCGCATCACGCCAGCGGGCGATGGCTGGCGGATCACGGTGCGCGCGCCGCAGGCCGCCGCCGACGCGGTGCACGGCGAGTCGATCGCGGTCAGCGGCGTCTGCCTCACGGTCGTCGGATCGACCGCCGACACCTTCGACGCGGACGCGATGAAGCAGACCCTCGACGTCTCCGCACTGGGATCGGCAGCGCCGGGTCTGCGGGTGAACATCGAGAAGGCGCTGCGTGCCGGCGACCGACTCGGCGGTCATATCGTCCAGGGTCATGTGGACGGCGTCGCCACGGTGGCCGAGGTGCGTCCGGGCGACCAGTGGAGCGTCATCCGGTTCGCGATCCCCGCCGATCTCGCCCCCCTCGTCGTCGATCAGGGGTCGATCACGATCGACGGCACATCCCTCACGGTCAGTGCGGTGAGCGAGCCAGCGGAGCCCGCCCCGTGGCTGGAGGTGTCGCTCATTCCCGAGACGCTGACGGCCACGACCCTGGGGCAGCGTGCGGTCGGTGACCGCGTCAACGTCGAGACCGATGTGCTGGCACGTCATGTCGAGCGCCTGCTCGCCTTCCGCGGACTGGAGAACCCCCGATGAAGCTGGACACCATCCCCGATGCCCTCGACGCGCTGCGCGCCGGGCGCCCGGTCCTCGTCGCCGACGACGAGGACCGGGAGAACGAGGGCGACATCATCCTGTCCGCCGAGCTCGCGACAGCGGAGTGGCTGGCCTGGACGATCCGCCTCTCGTCCGGGTACCTGTGCGCGCCGATGCCCGCGGACGTCGCCGACGCACTCGACCTGCCACCGATGGTCTCAGCGAACCAGGACGCCCGCGGCACCGCCTACACCGTGAGCGTCGACGCCGCCTCCGGCGTGACGACGGGGATCAGCGCCGCAGACCGCGCGCGCACCCTCAACGTGCTCGCATCGGCGGACTCGACCCCGGCGAGCCTCATCCGCCCCGGCCACGTGCTGCCGTTGCGCGCCGTCGACGGCGGCGTGCGCCAGCGCGCCGGCCACACCGAGGCCGCGGTCGACCTGATGCGGCTCGCGGGCCTGCGCCCCGTCGGCGCGATCGCCGAGGTGGTCTCCGACGACGGCAGCATGATGCGTCTGCCGGAGCTGATCGAGCTCGGCAGGCGCGACGGCGTGCCGGTGATCACGATCGAGCAGCTGATCGCCTACCTCGACGAGCACGAGCCGATCTCCTCCGACGCCCCGCCGGCCCCCCGCCGGGTGAGCCTGCACGCCGAGGCCCATGTCCCCACCGCGCACGGCACGTTCCGCTTCCGCGCCTACAAGGACCGCATCACCGGCACCGACCATCTCGCGGTCATCTCCGGCGAACCCCAGGGCACCGCACTGGTGCGCGTGCACTCGGAGTGCCTGACCGGAGAGGCGTTCGGTTCGCAGAAGTGCGAGTGCGGGCCGCAGCTGGACGCCGCACTCGACGCGATCTCCCGCGACGGCGGCGTGGTGATCTACATGCGCGGCCAGGAGGGGCGCGGCATCGGCCTCGTCAACAAGCTGCGCGCCTATGCCCTGCAGGAGCAGGGCCTGGACACCCTCGACGCGAATCTCGCCCTGGGGCTCCCCGCCGACGCGCGCGACTATGCCGCCGCTGCGGGGATCCTCGCCGATCTCGGGATCGCTCAGGTGCGCCTGTTGACGAACAACACCGACAAGGTGGACCAGCTGCGCGCCCTCGGGATCGACGTGATCGAGCAGGTTCCGCTGGTGGTGGGCGTCGGCCCCAACAACCACCAGTACCTGGAGACCAAGCGCGCCCGCATGGGGCACGTGATCGCCGACGACGCCATCGCGGAGTCGATGAGGGACAGCGTCGAGAGGAGCAGCAGATGAGCGGAGCAGGAGCCCCCAGAAACACCGAGGGGATTGATGCGGCTGGTCTGCGTGTCGTCGTGGTCGCCGGCACGTGGCACGACAAGATCACCGACGGCCTGATCGCCGGTGCCCAGCGCATTCTGGATGCGGCAGGGGCCACGCATCGCCTGGTGCGCGTGCCGGGCTCGTTCGAGCTGGCCGTCGCCGCGCAGGCGGCCTTCGCCGGCGGTGCTGACGCGGTCGTCGCGCTCGGCGTGATCATCCGCGGTGGCACGCCGCACTTCGAGTACGTCTCCGCGGCTGCCACAGACTCCCTGACGCGTGTGGCCCTCGACGCCGGCAAGCCGGTGGGGTTCGGCGTCCTCACCCTCGACGACGAGCAGCAGGGTCTGGACCGCGCCGGCCTGCCCGGCTCGAAGGAGGACAAGGGAGCGGAGGCCGCTGACGCCGCGCTGCGCACGGCGCTGGTCGTCCGCGACCTGCGCGGCGGGCAGTAGGCCCGTTCGCGTCCGCGACGCTCTGCGCGGGATCGGCGCCGCCCGGTCAGCCCCGCCCGGTTAGCCCTGCCTCGCTGGCGACCGGCCGGGGCATCACCTACCGTGAAGGCATGGAGATCCTTCGTCACGCTGTCGTCCTGGCCCACCTCGTCGGTTTCGCCGTGCTCTTCGGCGCCTGGGCCGTCGAGGCGTTCGGCGGCAAGCAGCGTTTCACGAAGATGATGAACTGGGGCCTCGTCATCGCCGCGGTGGCCGGCCTCGCCCTCGCGGCTCCGTGGGGCGGTGCCGACCTGAACTACCCCAAGATCGCCGTGAAGCTCGGCATCCTGCTGGTGATCGGCGCCCTGATCGGCATCGGTGCTGCCCGTCAGCGTCGTGGCGAGAACGTCTCCCCCGTCCTGTTCTGGCTGGTCGGCGGCCTCACCCTCGGCAACGCGGCGATCGCCGTCCTCTGGTGAGATCCGCGGGTGTCAATACTCATTGACACTTACGACGGCGTCACCTAAAGTTGACACCGGATGCCCGCCTGCGGCATCCGGGAGGAGTTCCGCCATGGGCAGCGACGCGATCATGACCCGCATCGGCGCGGACGGCGAGCGCGAGCCGCTCGCCGAGCTGCGCCGTCTCGCCGATCTGCGCCGCGAGATCGCGCGAAACGAAGAGGTGCAGGTGCGCCGGGCGCGCATCGCTGGGCACTCCTGGCAGGCGATCGCGAGCGCTCTCGGCGTGACGCGCCAGGCAGCGCACCGCCGCTTCGGCAAGACCTGAGCCATCCCCGGCGGCCGTGTCGAGCCCAGCCGCGCAGCGCCGGTCCATGATCCGGATGCGCTCCGCCGCCCTCGATGCCCGGGGAAGGCCCGCCCCTGCACCCCCCGGTGCAGGAAGTCCATAGGCGCCCCCCATACGGTCATCAGGTAGCTTCCCCCTTCCGCGACCGAGGTAGATCCATGTCACGCACGGCGACTCCCCGCCGCCGCGGCCGTGGCGCGCAGCAGGACGGCCCGCGCGCCACCTTCCGCCAGCTCGTCCCCTTTCTGCTCGAACACCGCCGGACCCTGGTGTGGGTCGCGCTTCTCAGCGTCTTCGGCGCTTTCGCCACCCTGGTGCAGCCCGCCCTCGTCGGACAGGTCATCACCCGGGTGCAAGAGGGTCAGACGCTCGGGACGCTGGTCTGGCTCCTCGTCGGGTTCGTGATCGTGTCGTCGATCATCTCCGGCTACCAGCACTACCTCCTGCAGCGCACCGGGACCGCCGTGGTGTACTCCAGCCGCCGGCAGCTGATCGCCCGCATCCTGCACCTGCCGATCCGCGAGTTCGACGCCCGCCGCACGGGAGACCTGGTGTCGCGCGTGGGCACAGACACCACGCTGCTGTACGCCGTGCTCACCCAGGGGCTCGCAGACGCCGTCGGCAACGCCATCCTCTTCCTCGGAGCGCTGATCGCGATGCTCGTGATCGATCCGCTCCTCCTCCTGCTCATCACGGTGGTGCTCGGCCTGTCGCTGATCGCCGTCGTCGTGCTGAGCGGGCGCATCCGCGTGGCGTCCGCCGCCCAGCAGGAGAAGGTCGGCGAGCTCGCCTCCGGCGTCGAGCGCGCGGTCGGATCCATTCGCACGGTCCGCGCTTCGGGGGCGACCGAACGGGAGACCCGCGATATCGCCGCTCTCGCACAGGAGGCCTACGGGCTGGGCGTGCGCATCGCGAAGGTCTCCTCGTTCGTCGTCCCGGTCGCCGGCATCGCCCTGCAGGTCTCCCTGCTGGCGGTGCTGGGCGTCGGCGGGTTCCGCGTCGCCGCCGGAGCGATCGACATCGCGAGCCTGGTGACCTTCATCATGTTCCTGTTCCTGCTGGTCATGCCGCTGGCGTCGACCTTCGGCGCCATCACCTCGGTGAACCAGGCGCTGGGCGCGCTCGGCCGCATCCAGGAGGTGCTCGATCTCCCCCTCGAGACGGACGGCGACGCCGAGGAGGCCGCACGCATCGGCCGCTCGCCCGCGCAGCGCGACGCTCCGGCGATCTCGTTCCGCGACGTGCGGTTCCGCTATCCGGACAGCGTGATCGCCGCGCGCGAGGCCGCGGCGTCCGAGGCGCGCGCGCTGCTCGAGCAGATCCACCTCGACCCCGTTCCCCCGGCGTCTTCCGACGGCTCGCAGGAGGTGCTGCGCGGGGTGTCGTTCGATGTCCCGCGGGGCGCGCGCGTGGCCCTGGTCGGCCCGAGCGGCGCGGGAAAGAGCACGATCCTCTCGCTGATCGAGAGGTTCTACGATCCGACGGCGGGGTCCATCCGCCTCGACGGACACGACATCCGCACCTACCCGCGCGACGAGTTGCGCGGGCAGTTCGGATACGTCGAGCAGGATGCGCCGACGCTCGCCGGAACGCTCGCCGACAACCTTCGTCTCGCCTCGCCGGACGCCACCGATGCCGACTGCGAACGGGTGCTGCGGGCCGTCAACCTCGGCGATGTGCTCGAACGCAATCCGCTCGGGCTCCAGGCGCCCGTCGGCGAGGACGGCGTGATGCTCTCCGGCGGCGAGCGCCAGCGGCTCGCGATCGCTCGCGCGCTCCTCACCGCGGCGCCGATTCTGCTCCTGGATGAGTCGACCTCGTCCCTCGACGGCGTCAATGAGCAGCGCATGCGCGATGCGATCGATGCTGTTGCGGCCGGCCGGACGCTCATCGTCATCGCCCACCGTCTTTCGACCGTGGTGGACAGCGACCTGATCGTGGTGCTGGAGAACGGCGAGGTCGTCGGCCAGGGCACGCACGACGAGCTGGTCGAGACGACGGCGCTCTACCGAGACCTGGCCCGCCACCAGCTCCTGACGCCCTAGCCCCGCGCGCCTGCTCGAAAACAGGCAAACAGCACCAGAACAGGCCGGAATCCGCGGAAGCGGCCTGTTCTGGTGCTGTTTGCCTGTAACGGCGTCGGTGTCAGGCGGATGCCGCCGCGGTCAGGCGCTCCCGCAGAGCGGCCAGCTGACCCCGCAGCTGCGCGGGCACCCGGTCGCCGAAGGAGTCGTAGAGCTCCTCGGTGAGGTCGGCCTCGACCTGCCAGGCGGCGGGGTCGACGTCGAAGAGCTCGTCGAGGTCTTCCGCCGGCACCTCGATGCCGTCGAGGTTGAGGTCCGCGGCGTTCGGGAGCCGGCCGATCGGGGTCTCGACAGCCCCGACCTCGCCGCTCAGGCGGCGGAGGATCCAGTCGATCACGCGGGCGTTGTCACCGAAGCCCGGCCACAGGAAGCGACCGTCGGCGCCACGGCGGAACCAGTTGACCTGGAAGATGCCCGGCAGACCCTCCTCCCCCACGGACGCTCCGACCTTCAGCCAGTGCGCGAAGTAGTCGGCCATGTTGTACCCGCAGAACGGCAGCATCGCGAAGGGATCACGCCGCAGCTCGCCGAGCGTGCCCTCGGCCGCGGCGGTGCGCTCCGACGCGATCATCGAGCCCAGCAGCACGCCGTGCTCCCAGTCGAAGGCCTCCACCACGAGCGGGACGTTCGACGCCCGGCGACCGCCGAACAGGATGATGTCAAGCGGAACCCCCTCTGGGTCGTCCCAGTCGTCCGCGATCTGCGGGCACTGCGCTGCGGCCACGGTGAACCGCGAGTTCGGGTGCGCGGCGGGCCGGCCGGCCTCGGGCGTCCAGGGGTTGCCCTCCCAGTCGGTGAGCTCGGCCGGCGCCTCGTCGGTGAGACCTTCCCACCACACATCGCCCTCGGGCGTGAGGGCGACGTTCGTGAAGATGGTGTTGCCCCACAGCGTCTCGACCGCGGTGACGTTGGTCGACTCGCCCGTTCCCGGCGCGACGCCGAAGAAGCCGGCCTCCGGGTTGATCGCGCGCAGGCGCCCATCGGCGCTCGGACGGATCCAGGCGATGTCATCGCCCAGCGTCTCGACCCGCCAGCCCGGGATGGTGGGGCGCAGCATCGCGAGGTTCGTCTTGCCGCAGGCCGAGGGGAACGCCGCGGCCACGTGGTAGCGCCGCCCCTGCGGGTCGATCACGCGGATGAGCAGCATGTGCTCGGCGAGCCACCCCTCCTCGCGCGCGATCACCGAAGCGATGCGCAGCGCGAAGCACTTCTTCGCGAGGATGGCGTTGCCGCCGTACCCCGAACCGTAGGAGTACACCTCCAGGGTCTCCGGGAAGTGCACGATGTACTTCGTCTCGTTGCACGGCCAGGCGACGTCCTGCTGGCCGGGCTCAAGCGGTGCGCCGACGGTGTGCACGGTGCGCACCCAGGGGGCGCCGGCGGCGATCTGCGCGGTGACCTCTGCGCCCACCCGCGTCATGATCCCGATCGATGCGACCGCGTAGGCGCTGTCGGTGATCTGCACGCCGATGTGCGAGAGCGGGCCGCCGATCGGGCCCATCGAGAACGGCACGACGTACATCGTGCGGCCGCGCATCGAGCCGGCGAACAGGCCGTCCAGCGTGCGGCGCATCTCGTTCGGCTCCGCCCAGTTGTTGGTGGGGCCGGCGTCTTCCTCCCGCTCGGAGGCGATGAACGTGCGCGCCTCGACGCGGGCGACGTCGCTGGGGTGCGAGCGAGCCAGGTACGACCCGGGGCGCAGCTCGGGGTCGAGCTGGATGATGGTGCCCTCGGCGACCATCTGGCGCATGAGCGCCTCGTTCTCGGCCCGAGAGCCGCTCACCCAGTGGATGGCGGCGGGCTGCGTCTGCGCGGCGACACGATCGACCCAGGCGCGAAGCTCGGCAAAAGCCGGCGTGTCGTAGTCCGGCGCCACTCCTTCCTCGGAGTCCCAGACGGTCGAAATGCTGCCGGTCGCGGCCACTGCCATAATCGTTGCTCCTCAAGGCGTACTGACCTTCTCATTCTCCCGCTGTTTACCTGTATTTATGAGGCTCCAACGCGATAAGAACACGCGATCTTTACAAATGACGGTGTCTTTCCACTACGGTGTTCACATGCCAACGACCGGACTCGCGCTCACCACGCTCGGCCACCGCATCCGCCACCACCGCCTCGGCAGGGGACTCACCCTCGACGAGCTCGGCGCACTCGTCGGCGTGGCGGGCAGCCAGCTCAGCCTCATCGAGAACGGCAAGCGGGAGCCGAAGCTCTCCCTTCTCCAGGCGATTGCGGGAGCCACAGGGACAGATGTCTCCGACCTGCTCTCCGGCGAGCCGCCGAACCGGCGCGCGGCGCTGGAGATCGAGCTCGCCGATGCGCAGGCGAGCCCGGTCTTCCGTCAGCTCGGCCTCGCGCCCATCAAGGTCACCAAGGGCATGAGCGATGACACCCTCGAGTCCGTCCTGGGCCTCTACCGGGAGCTGCACCGCCGCGAGCGCGAGGCCATTGCGACCCCCGAGGAGGCTCGGCGTGCGAACACCGAGCTGCGCCTGCGGATGCGCGACAGCAACAACTACCTGCCCGATATCGAGCGGCTCGCCGAGCGCCAGCTGCGCGCCGCCGGCCACGTCTCCGGCGCGCTCTCCCACCGCACCGTGAGCGTCATGGCGGAGCAGCTGGGTTTCGAGCTGCTGTACGTGGACGACCTGCCGGACTCAGCCAGATCGGTGACCGACCTCGAGAACGGCCGGATCTACCTGCCGCCCACCTCGATCCCGGGCGGCCACGGCCTGCGCTCGATGGCGCTGCAGGCGATGGCCCACCGGCTGCTCGGGCACACCCCGCCGACCGATTACGCCGACTTTCTGCAGCAGCGCCTGGAGATCAACTATTACGCCGCCTGCTGCCTCATGCCGGAGACCGCGGCGCTGGCGTTCCTGGTGCAGGCCAAGAAGGAACGGAACCTGGCCGTGGAGGACTTCCGCGATGCGTTCGGTGTGACCCACGAGGCGGCGGGCATGCGCATGACGAATCTCCTGACGGAGCATCTCGGCATCCGGCTGCACTTCCTCCGCGCGGAGGAGAACGGCGCGATCACCCGCGTCTACGAGAACGACGACCTGCCGCTGCCGAGCGACGTCACCGGGGCGATCGAAGGTCAGAAGGCCTGTGCGCGCTTCTCGGCGCGCACCGCCTTCGCCCAGCAGAACCGGACCGTGGAGTTCCATCAGTACACCGACACCCCGACCGGCACCTTCTGGTGCTCCACCCAGACCGGTTCCGCCGACCGCGGGGTCTACTCGATCACCGTTGGCGTGCCCTTCGACGACGCTCGCTGGTGGCGCGGGCGCGATACCCCGGCGCGGGAGCGGTCCACCTGCCCGGACGAGGCGTGCTGCCGCCGTCCGCCGGCGGAGGCCTCCGCCCGCTGGGAGGGCAAGGCGTGGCCGAGCGCACGGGTGCACCAGCACATGTTCTCGCCGCTGCCCCGCGGCGCCTTCCCCGGCGTCGACGACACCGAGGTGTACGCCTTCCTCGACCGTCACGCCATCAGGAGCTGAGCATCCGGCGGGCCGCCCGGAACGCGCGGCCCGCCGGATCAGTCTCATCCCTGCAGGGTCACCTCGCGACGCGGCGGGAGCACGACCGGGTGCGACCCGGCCAAGACCTCGATCACACGGACGACCTGGCACGAGTAGCCGTACTCGTTGTCGTACCAGACGTAGAGCACCACGTCGGTGTCGTTCGCGATCGTCGCGAGCCCGTCGACGATGCCCGCACGGTGGGATCCCACGAAATCGGTCGAGACGATCTCTGGCGACTCGATGTAGTCGATCTGCTGGCGCAGCTTCGAGTGCAGCGAGACGCGGCGCAGGTAGTCGTTGAGCTCGTCACGGTCTGCGGCCTTCTCCAGCGTGAGGTGCAGCACCGCCAGCGAGACGTCGGGGGTGGGCACGCGGATCGCCGACCCGGTGAGCTTGCCAGCCAGCTCGGGCAGCGCGCGGGCCACGGCCTTGGCGGCTCCGGTCTCGGTGATGACCATGTTCAGCACGGCGGAGCGACCGCGGCGGTCGCCCTTGTGGAAGTTGTCGATGAGGTTCTGGTCGTTGGTGAACGAGTGGACCGTCTCCACGTGGCCCCGCACGATGCCGTAGGCCTCGTCGACCGCCTTGAGCACCGGGGTGATCGCGTTGGTCGTGCAGGACGCCGCAGAGACGATGCGGTCATCGGCCGTGATGACATCGTGGTTGATGCCGTGCACGACGTTCTTCAGCTCGCCCTTGCCCGGCGCGGTCAGCAGCACGCGCGCGACGCCCGTCGACTGCAGATGCTGGCTGAGGCCGGCCTCATCACGCCAGCGGCCGGTGTTGTCGACCACGATCGCGTCGCGGATGCCGTAGGCGGTGTAGTCGACGGTGGCGGGATCGTTGGAGTAGATGACCTGGATGCGGTTGCCGTTGGCGATGATCTGGTCGTTCTCGTGGTCCACCGTGACGGTGCCGTCGAAACGGCCGTGCACCGAGTCGCGCAGCAGCAGGGAGGCACGCTTGTCGAGATCGTTCTCCGCGCCCTTGCGCACGACGATCGCGCGGAGGCGCAACCCGCTGCCGCCGCCGGTGTGGGCGATGAGGATGCGAGCCAGCAGCCGCCCGATACGGCCGAAACCGTAGAGGACGACATCCGTGGGCTCCGGTGCGGCGATCTCGCCGCCGAGCACCGGCGCGAGCTCGTCGCGCAGGTAGTCGACGAGGTCGCGCCCGCTGGCCGCGTGGCCGCTCACCAGCCGGGCCAGATCGATCGACACGGGGCCGGGGTCGAGGTCGCGCACCGCCTGGAGCACCGCGAGGGTGTCTTCCGGGCGCACCTCGTCGTGGCCGAGCTGCGTGATGCGCTCGTGGGTCTCCAACAGGCCCATCGTCGACAGCCCGAGCAGCCGGTGCCCCTGCAGCGAGGTGACGACACCTCGCTCGCGGTTCAACTGGCCCACAAGGGGAATCATCTGCTCGGCGAGGGCCTCACGGGCCACCCATTCATCGCGGTGAGAGGCGGAGTCGGTCATTCAGCGTCCTTGAACATACGTGCACGCGGAAAGCGCACCAGGAGTTGCGGCGCGCTGAGGAAGGAGTCTCCCCCGTTCCAGGGTAGAGGGTCGAACGGCCCTGCATCGACCAGGGCGCCGTAAAGATCCGCATAATTGCGTGCCGTGGCAACAGAACGCCTGAGCCCGCCGTCACGCACCGGCGCAGCCGCTGCGCGGACGGATGTTCGCTCGCGCTCAGTCGCGCGGTGAGAGCAGATAGGCGTTGAGCTCGGCGGTGAAGGCGGCGTCGACGGCGATCTCGACGCCGTCGATCGCCGCGACCGGGGCCGCCAGGCGCACGCTCGAGACCAGCCAGGCCGCATCCGCCGTGGTCAGCTCGGCGGCCGGGATCGTGCCGTACTCCGCCCGGAGCCCCCGCGCGGCGAGGAAGTCGTACACGCTCAGCTGGGTGGTGCCGCGGAGGATTCCGCCGGAGGGCTCCGGCGTCAGATACCGGTCGCCACGGCGCAGGATGAGCGACGCCGTGGGTGCTTCGAGGACGTACCCGTCGCTGGACAGGAAGATCGCGTCGTCGGCGCCGCGTCGCCTGGCCTCGCGGATCGCGGCCATGTTGACGGCGTAGGAGAGCGTCTTGGCGCCGAGGAGCAGCCAGGGCGCACGCTCGGCGACACCGCTGTCGAAGCCGCGATCGAGGGTGACCACCCGCACCCCTTGGGTCCGTACGGCGGCGAAGTCTCCCGCCGGCGAGGCCGTGGCCCACGCGGTCGGGGCCGGCCCGTTGTCGACGCCACGGCTGAGGATGAGCTTGATCACAGCTTCGCCCGACGGGCATGCCGCTGCCGCCCGATCGACCGCCTGGCGCCACTGGGCGAGGTTGGGCGCGGGCAGATCGCACAGCCGAGCCGAGTGCGCGAGCCGTTCGAGGTGGGGCACCGTCTCCTGGGCGTGACCGTCGACCACGCCGATCGACTCGAACACCCCGTCGCCGCGCTGGGTGCTCAGCTCGCCGACGCTGAGCGCCGGAGCCGCCGCGTCGATCACCGTCAGGGTGTCGGCGTAGTCGCCGCGCAGGTCGTCAGCGGCGACAGGATCGATCATCAGGGCGAAGCGCCAGCTCATGCTCTGAGCCTACTGGCCCGATTCGCGATCACCGGGAATACCGCACGCTGCCACGCGTTACACTGGAGTGGCCGGGCCGCAGTAACCCCGGGCTCCAAATTCTGCCGCTGCGAGCGGCCTTCCGCCGAGAGGCGTTCATCTGCGGTCCGGCCCTTTTTCTCTCCTCCACCGGGACGCCGCGGTCAGAAAGACTCGATGACCGCCAGCTCCCCGCTGCGCCACAGCATCGCGACCACCGTGAGGTCGACGGCGTAGCTGGACAGCCGCAGCGCCCGCCGGGTGAGTGCTGTCGCGCGTTCTGGCTCCGTCGCCTCGCCGTCGTCGGCGACGTGCGTCGCTCCCGAGGCCTGCACCCGGCAGAAGGCCGCAGCGCGCTCCAGCGCGACCGCGAAGTCACCGCTGAAAGCGCCGCGCATGATCGTGTCGATCAGTTCCTCCAGTTCGGCAGGCGTCGCGGGCGTCGGAGCCCCGGCCACGAGCGCGTCGGCCGAAGCCAGCTCCTGACGTCCCCGCTCGTAGAGCAACGCAGCCAGAGCCGCATCGCGATGGATGGAGAGCTGCAGCAGGTGCAGCCGCCACAGGGCGCCGGCGAGCGATCGCGCCGGAGCCTGCGCCCAGAGCTCGGCGATCTCGTCGATACCGTGTTCCGCGGCGAACGCGACCATCCGCTCGGCGCTCGTGCCGGAGACGTCGGCGCGCACGCGTGCCAGCAGCGCCGACGCGGTGATCTGAGCCATGCGCGCAGTCTCCGCCGGGTCCGCCGACCCCTGGAATGCCTCGAAGGCGCCGGAGGGGCGGAACACGGGTCGGTGGAAGCTCTGCGACATCCCTCCAGGCTACGCCGCGACGAGGCACGCGGGGCATCCCGGCGGCTTTCCGCTGTCCCCCCAGTAGGACTCGAACCTACGACCCGCGGATTAAAAGTCCGATGCTCTACCAACTGAGCTATAGGGGGCTATCAGAACAGTCTACGGGCGCGCGGGCCCCCAGCCGCGCGCCCGGAGACGTCGTGTCAGACGGTGACCAGCCCGTCTGCGCCGCGGATCGCCCGGGCCGTCAGCATGCCCCCGGAGAGCGAGGCCGAGTCGAAACCGGCCTGCGTGAGGATCCGGTGGGCGATGTGGGAACGCACGCCGGATCCGCACAGTGCCCGCACCGGGCGTGCTCCCGCCGCCTGACGAACCTCGTCGAGACGGTCGCGCAGCTCGGTGTGCGCGATGTTGATGGCACCGGGCAGATGCCCCGAGGCGAACTCCTTGGCACTGCGGACATCCAGCAGCACGGCACCGGCGGCGAGCTCGTCCGCGAGATCGTCGATGTACCAGAGCCGCAGCGTGCCGTCGATGACGTTGGAGCCGACCATCCCGACCATGTTCACCGCGTCCTTCGCGCTGCCGTACACCGGCGAGTAGGCGAGGTCGAGGTCGATCAGGTCGGCGACGGCGAAGCCGGCGCGGATCGCGGTGGCGAGCACGTCGATGCGCTTGTCGACGCCATCGCCGCCCGCCGCCTGCGCGCCGAGCAGGAGGCCATCGCCGCGGCGCACGTGCACGATCAGGTCGAAGGAGCGGGCGCCGGGGAAATACCCGGCGTGCTGCGCCGGGTGCAGGTGCAGGGTGTCGTAGGTGATCCCCGCCCTGTCCAGAGCCGCCCGGTTCGCACCCGTCATGGCAGCGGTCAGCTCCCCCACGCGCACGATGGCGGTGCCGACCGGCATCGGGATCGGACGGGCCTGCGCCGGCCGGACGATGTGATCGGCGATCTGCCGGCCGGCGCGGTTGGCCGGGCCTGCCAGCGCGACAGGGCGGCGGATCCCGGTGACCGCATCGGTGGAGACCGTGGCGTCTCCGGCGGCGTAGACCGCGGGCAGGTTGGTGCGCCCGTGCTCGTCGACCATGATCGCGCCGCTCTCGCACACCACACCGGCGGCCTCGAAAGCAGCGGTGTCGGGGCGCACGCCCACCGACAGCACGATCATGTCGGCCGCCAGGCGCGTGCCATCGGACAGCACGACCGTGTCGTGCTGTCCGCCGCGCTCGATCGCCGTGGCGCCCACGCCGTCGTGCACGGTGATGCCGAGGCGCCGCAGCTCGGCGGTGACCACCGACGCGAGCTCCCGCTCGAGCGGCGGAAGCACGTGCGGGGCCAGCTCGACGACATCGACAGCGAGACCCTGCATCCGCAAGGCCTCCGCGGCCTCGATGCCGATGAAGCCCGCGCCGAGCACCACGGCGCGGGAGGCTCCGGTCTGCACCGCCTCCCGCTGGGCGACCGCGTCCGCCACGGTGCGCAGCGTGCGCACGCGCGGCGAGTCGAGACCCTCGATCGGGGGACGCACGGCGAGCGCCCCCGGAGCGAGGATCAACGCGTCGTACGCCAGCTGCTCGACTCCGGCGCTGCTGACCACCGTGACGGTCTTGGCGTCTGCATCGAGACCCGTGACCTCGTGGCGCACGCGCACATCGAGGTCGAGCGCCGCCCGCAGCGATGCGGGCGTGTGCAGGAGCAGGCTCTCCGGCGCCTCGATCTCTCCGCCGACGTAATACGGCAGTCCGCAGTTCGCGAACGAGACCTCATCGCCGCGTTCGAGGACGACGATCTCCGCCGACTCGTCGAGCCGCCGCGCCCGAGCGGCGGCGCTCATCCCGGCGGCGACGCCGCCCACGATCACGATCCTCACGACGCCTCCCGATGATGAATACCCCCATGAGTATTTTTACTATACCCCCCGCGGTATGCTGGACCCCACCGGCACGACAGGAGGCCCCGTCATGACGAACGCGGAGAGCACGACGCCCGACCACGACCCCGAGGCCCGGCGACGCATTCTGAACCGCCTCAAGCGCGCCCAGGGTCAGCTCGCGGCGGTGATCTCCGCCGTCGAGGCCGAAGCCGACTGCCGCGAGGTCGTGCAGCAGCTCGCGGCGGTGTCCAAAGCGCTCGATCGAGCCGGCTTCCTGGTGATCTCCAGCGCCCTGCAGGAGTGCCTGACCGACCCGGACGGCGAGCACTCCCCCGCGGAGCTGGAAAAGCTGTTCCTCTCCCTCGCCTGACGCCCCGCGGCCCCCACCCGCCCGGCCCGGCTCCGTCGGCCCTCGTCCCCGACTCAGGCAAAACCCCGCCGCGCCGACCACAGACGGCGTGTCGGGGCCGATTGCGCGGATTCTGCCTGAGTTCGGGAAAGACCGCATCGACGAAGACGCCGACGAAGCGGGGCTGGTCGGGGCGGGCGCTAGGCGGTGCGCTCGATCAGTGCGCGGACGGTCGGCAGATTGCGCGCCGTTCCGGGCGCGCCCAGCACACGGTCGAGCACCCCGGGCGTGAGCTTCGAGCTGCGCACGCCGCTGCGGAAGTCGATCCACACGTCATCGCCGACCCGCGCGACTCTCTCGTCGGCGTGCGCCCGCGCTCGCAACGTCTCGACCGCCCCGGGAGCAGGGGGCGCAGCGGGAAAGATCGCGTGCAGCATCCGCGGGTCTGCGTCGGCGAACGGCTGAGCCGCCTCGGACGCCACCAGCTGCGTGTGCGTCCGCCCGATGACGGGGGTGTCGACCGAGAACGCCGCGGCGATCAGCGCACGCACCTCCGCACATGCGGCGGGGAGATCGGCCGGTGCATCGCAGTGGATGTTACCGCTGGCGATGTACGTTCCCACGCCGGTGAGTGCGGTGCGCTCGGCCAGCAGCGCACGCAGCTGCGCCATCGGCACCCGGTTCCGACCGCCGACGTTCACCCCGCGGAGCAGCAGGACCGCCCCGACCACGATCAGGGCCCGTCGGGGGCGTGAGACGCGGCCGCGCCGGCGCCCGATGTTGCGAGCTCCGCCCCGGCGTGGGCGAGTTCCGCCAGCGCCGCCGCGCTGGACTCCTCCCCGACCCCGGCGATGAGGTCTGTGAAGATACGCACGCGCACACCATGGGCGATCGCGTCGAGAGCGGTCGCCCGCACGCAGTGATCGGTGGCGATGCCGACGATGTCCGCTTCGACGACGCCGTGGGCGGCCAGCAGGTGCCCGAGACTCTTGCCCTCGTCGTCGACGCCCTCGAACATCGAATACGCCGGCACACCCTGACCCTTGCGGATGTGGTGGGTCACGGCGTCCGCGACGAACAGGGGGTCGTACTCCGCCCCCGGGGTTCCGGCGACGCAGTGCACCGGCCAGGTGTCGACGTAGTCGGGTTCTGCGGCGAAGTGCCCGCCGTTGTCCCCGTCGGCGACATGCCAATCCCGGGATGCCGCGATCACGCGATAGCTCCCCGCGGCGGCGGCGAGGTGACCGCTCACGCCCGCTGCGACGGCATCACCCCCGGCGACCGCGAGAGCCCCGCCTTCGGTGAAGTCGTTCTGCACGTCGACGATGAGAAGCGCCCTGCCCATGCTCCGAGGGTACGCCTGCGGGGGCGCATCGGACAGGGGCAGGGCGCGCGTTCAGTGTCCGGCAAGCGTGTCCAGGCGAGCGTAGGAGGTCTCCATGCCGTCGATCATGCCGGTGGCGAGAATGGTGTCGCGCGTCTCCTTGTCCGGGTACTCGATGAGAAGGGTGAGCAGGGTCGCGCCGTCCTCTTCGTACAGCTGGAGATCGTTGATCGTGACGGGATCCGCCACCCCGATCATCCGTTCGGTGGTGACCACGCGCCGCGGGGCGTCGATCAGCAGGACTTCTCCCTCGAATCCGAAAGCCGTCTCCGGCGCTCCCTCCTGCTCCCACACGCTCCGATGGGCCGCGCCGGCGACATCGCCGGGCTCCGCCACGGTCATGACCCAGCCGTCGGGCCCGAGCAACCATTTCCTCAGCAGGTCCGGCTCGTGGTGGGCGCGCCAGACGAGCTCGCGCGGACCGTCGATGAGTCGCGTGATGCGCACGTGGGTGTCGTCGAGGATCTCGAGGCGCGTGCCGGCCCCCTGTGCGTAGGCGCGCAGATCGTGGAGCACGGCGTCCACCTGTCCCATCGCCATCGTGGTTCCCTCCACGACACCCAGGGCGACGACCTGCTCCAGGGCTTCGAGCGAGGGGAAGTGGCTCACGCTGTGCAGGCGCGAGCCGGTTTCGGTGGATTCGAAGGTGTAGACCATGCGCATGACCGGCATGCCGGCGGCATCGTTGCCTTCGTCATCGACGAAGGAGTCCAGCACCTCGAAGCCGCGCGGCTCGTCGATGCGCAAGAACTCCCATGCTCCCCGCGCGATCTCGCCGCGCGGTCCGGTCATGCTGTACACGGCCCGGCCACCGACGGAGAAGTCGAACAGCGTGAAGGTCGCCGGCCATCCGGGCGGGCCCCAGAAGCGTTCCAGCTGGCGAGGGTCTGAATACGCGCGCCAGAGGCGCTCGACGGGCACCTCGAAGTCAGCGACGACGGTCATCGTGAGGTTGTCTGCATCGGTGTCGATGGAGGTCAGAGGCATGGCGGTCTCCTTTGGTTCGCTGCCGGGCCGTGGTTCTGGACGGTGCTCTGGGTCGTGCGCTGGGTCGTGCTCTGGATCGTGCGCTGGGTGCGCCGGATCAGGCGCTGTTCTCGGGGTCGGCGAAAAGGGCGTCGAGCCGATCGATGCGGGCGCGCCACATGTCCTCATAGCGCGCCAGCAGCCCGCGCGCACGGGCGATCATCGCCGGATCGGCGCGGATGATCCGCTCGCGTCCGGCGGCGCGCTTGACGATGAGCTGCGCCGCTTCGAGCACCGCGATGTGCTTCTGCACGGCAGCGAACGACATGTCATACGCGGCAGCCAGCGCCGAGACAGACTGCTCTTCCGCGATGACCCGACGCAGAATGTCGCGCCGCGTGGCCGCCGCCAGCGCTCGGAACACCCGATCGATCTCGTCGTCGCTCACACCATCTTGCACAACCATTTGGTTGCACGTTAGAGCCGAACGCGCGCGGTGTCAATGCCCCGCCGTCGCGTCGGGGGACACGGGATCCGGCAGCAAAACACGTGGAGGCGTGTTCTGAAACCGCTGTTCGCGGTCACGAACAGGGTCCCGTCGCTTGAACACCAGTCCGCGACAGCGGGTCGACCCCGCCCCGCAGGCGGTCGAGGCCGACGATCAGCGGTTCGATGCACGTCAGGACGACCGCTCACACCGTCTCGTCGTCGATGTCACCGTGTTCGTGGGCCGCTGAGTTCATGCGCGATGACGTTACGCATGCCGATGATCGCGGGGAGGTCCGGCCTTCGCGGACGCGCAGACGTGCCCGGGGAGCTCGGCGCTCTCCAGCCGCGCAGACGTCCCGTGCGCTCCCGAAGGCGGACCTCGTGAAGCACGGGGTCCGCACCGCATGCGCTCGCCGTCGAGTCGATCCGTCTGCGCCCGGCCGAAGAGGCCGGTGATCCGGTGCACGAGTGCCGCGAGAGTCGCAGCGGCTACCGGTGATGTCATTCTCAGCCCGCCCGCATCGTCGGACCGCGGCACGGCCGGCTGCAGCAGAGCGAACGGGCCGGGATGTCGACGCGGAACACCGTCTGAACGACGATCGGAGCGGGCTGTCGGGGATATCGGCCGCGAAAGCCCCCCGACACGAAGACGCGTCGAGCACCCCGGCCCGACGCCGAGTGTCATCTCGCTCTCCCCAGTCGCCGCCTGCGGTCATCGCCGGCTCGGTTACGGCCCGGTGCACACTGGAGCCGCAGAGCCCGCCGTACTGCCGACGGGCTCATCAGACGCGGATGAGGCCCGCCCCCTGCCGGGGTCGGGCCTCACCTGCATCGGCCGATGCCGCGGACCGGCGCAGTTGTCAGTCGTCCGCGGGCAGAGGATCGGCGCCGGGAACCTGCTCGCCGTTGTGCTGGCGGTACGCCTTCTCGATGTTCTCGCCGACCTCCTGGTCGATGTTGCGCCAGTACTCGAAGACGCGCGACAGGACGGGCTCCACGACGCCGCCGAGCAGCGTGCCCGTCACCGTCTCCACCAGGCGGCCGCGCTCCTCCTCGGAGAAGACATCGCGCACCAGCGTGTGCGCCTGACCGAAGTCGCTGTCATCGGCGTGCAGTGTGTACGCCGCGCGCACCAGCTCGCCGTCGGCTTCCCAGCCGTTGTCGACCGGCCCCTGCTCGTCCTGGAACCAGCGTCCATAGGAGTTCGGCGCGTACACCGGCGCATCGCCGCTGTTGAAGAACTGCATCGCGCCCTCCTTGTCGTAGGAGTTCATCGGCACCACCGGGCGGTTCACGGGCAGCTGGTTGAAGTTCGTGCCCAGCCGGTTCCGCTGCGCGTCTGGGTAGGAGAAGATCCGGCCCAGCAGCATCTTGTCCGGCGAGATCCCGGTGCCCGGGACGGTGTTCGACGGGCTGAACGCGGCCTGCTCGATCTGCCCGAAGTGGTTGACCGGGTTCTGGTTCAGGGTGAACCGTCCGACGGGAATACGGGGATAGTCCTTCTTCGGCCAGACCTTGGTGAGGTCGAAGGGGTTGTACCGGTAGGTCTTGGCATCCTCGAACGGCATGATCTGCACCTCGACGCGCCACGACGGGTAGTCGCCCCGCTTGATCGCCTCGAACAGATCACGGCGGTGATAGTCGCCGTCCTTGCCGGCGAGGATGTCCGCCTCCTCGTTGCGGATGTTCTCCACACCCTGCTCGGTGAGGAAGTGGTACTTCACCCAGAAACGCTCGCCATCCTCATTGACCCACATGTAGGTGTGGGAGGAGTAGCCGTTCATGTTGCGCCACGTCTTGGGCAGGCCCCGATCGCCCATCAGATAGGCCACCTGGTGCGCCGACTCCGGCGAGAGGGTCCAGAAGTCCCACTGCATGTTGTTGTCGCGCAGACCGGAGTCCGGCATGCGCTTCTGCGAGTGGATGAAGTCGGGGAACTTCATCGGATCGCGCACGAAGAACGTCGGGGTGTTGTTCCCGACGATGTCGAAGTTGCCTTCCTTGGTATAGAACTTGAGCGCGAATCCGCGCACGTCCCGCCAGGTGTCCGGCGAGCCGAGCTCGCCGGCGACGGTGGAGAAACGCGCCAGCATCGGCGTCTTGACGCCCTTCTGAAACAGACCTGCGCGGGTGTACGCCGACATGTCTTCGGTGATCTCCAGCTCGCCGAAGGCGCCGGAGCCCTTCGCGTGCGGGCTGCGCTCCGGAATGCGCTCCCGGTCGAAGCGCGCGAGCTTCTCGACCAGCGCCACATCGTGCAGCAGCAGCGGACCGTCCGGGCCGACGCTCAGCGAGTTGGCGTCGCTCTGACGGCGCGCCCCCGTCTCGGTGGTTGATGGGATGTCCGGACGGAAATCGGCTGTCGGATCGAAGGTCGTCATGGGGTCTTCTCCTCACAGGTGGTGGATCGTGCCGGATGGACTTCTGAGTGCTCCCCGCTCGCGGGAGCGGCTGCCGCGTCGCGGCACGGGGCACAGAGCCCGCGAAAGAGCACGTCGGCCGTCTCGATGTGGAAGTCGAGGTCGTCCGCGGGCTCCAGGCAGGGCGATTCGCCTCTGGTGCACGGCACGTCTTCGACGCGTCCGCACACTCGGCACACGAGGTGGTGGTGATTGTCGTGCCGGTGGATCTCATATCGGGCCGGCTCCCGCGAGCCGGTTTCCAGTCGACGCACCAGTCCGGCCGCTGTCAGCGCGTGGAGCACGCCGTAGACGGCCTGCGTCGAGACGGAGCCGAGGCGACTGCGCACCGCCGTCGCGATCTCATCGGTCTCCGCATGCGGCCGCTCCGCGACGACGGCCAGGGTGGCCAGCCGGGGTGAGGTCACACGAAGCCCGGCCTCCCGGAGCTGTTCCCGGAGCACCGTTTCCCTCACGGAACGGGCGGAGTCCGTCATAAAAACTATTCTACCAATGATAGGAACTATTCAACAGGACCCCGCAGGAGCCGTTCGGCCTGCACATCGACGCCGTCCGCGGAAGGCCCGCCCCCGCGGGCCTCCGTCACGTGAGCGCGGCTCGCGCGCACGCGTGCTCTCCTCGATTGGCGACATGGCCTCCGGCAGGGTAATATCGTGGATCGCGCCTGTGCGCACGCCGCCTTAGCTCAGACGGCAGAGCGATTCACTCGTAATGAATAGGTCAAGGGTTCGATTCCCTTAGGCGGCTCCCCAGAAAAGGCCCGGTCAGGATGCAAATCCTGACCGGGCCTTTGGCGTCTTTCGCCGACGCGTGGAGCAATCGGGGGGTTATCGGCAGAAAAGAGTGGATGGGGTTGGGCGTGTCAGTGTTCGCCGATCCAGCCTGAGCGGTGCCAGAGT
>NZ_JBYRJA020000014.1:0-36019 GCF_058349825.2 Microbacterium longlingense | reverse complement strand
CAGTGGGTTCTGGGTTCGAGTCCCAGGGGGTGCACCAGCACAACCAGAAGAAAAGCCCGGTCAGGACACTGTTCCTGACCGGGCTTTTTCGCGTCTACAGATCACACCTCGACAGCAACCCGACGTTTACCCGACGTTTTGCGGCTGACACTCAGCTCGCAGCGGGCGCCCGGAAGAACGCCTCGAGGTGCTCGCGCGCCGCATCCGGGCCCTGCTTGTGGTGCTTGATGTAATGGCGCTTCGTGACCGAATCGTCGTAATGACCGAGCTGATCAGCGGCAGCCTCCGAGCCGATCTCCTCGGCCAGGAGCGTCGCGACCGCCTTGCGGAACATCGTGGGCGTCACACGCTCGAACGGAGACCCCTCCAACGCGGCCGACCACTGCCGCATCAAGTTGTTGTCCCACTGGTACGTGCCCGTCGAGGACGGGAAGACGATCGACCCGGTCGAGTCCACGCGACGACGGAGGAGCATGTCGACGGCGCTCTGCGGGAGCTTTGCATCGCGGACCGAGTCGTCGGTCTTCGGCTTCGGCTGCACGTCGAGCTTCCCCGACTCGTCGACGATGAGGGTCTTGTCGAGTCGGACGAACGGCACAGCAGCGTCGAGGTGCACATCGGGCCACTTGAGCGCGAGGACCTCGTTCGTGCGCGCGCCCGTCGCGAGGTACATGTCCGCCACGTCAGCGATCTGGGTATAGCGCCGCCGGCCTTGCTTGTCGCGGCCTTCATCGCGGGCTCGCAGCAGCGCCCGAATCTGGGCGATGTCATCGGCGCGGAGAGCAACCTCGGCCTTCTTGCGGATGGTGATCGTGCGGGCCGCTTCGGCCGGGTTGCGGTCGATGGCGCCCTGGCGGACGGCATGGCCGAGCATCTGCAGGAGGCAGGTGCGCACTGTCTTCGCCGTCGCTGCGCCGTGCTTGTCGGTAGCCCGTGCGAGGAACCGGTCGGCTCGTGGGACGGTGAGCTCGCCGAGGCGGACGTCACCGATCCCAGCGACGATGATTCGGTTCGTGACGTCGGAGTACCTCCGAACGGTCGCGACGGCTTTCCCTTCACCCTGAACCAGGGTGAGCCACTGCTCGGCGAGCTGCCGGATGGTGGAGTCGCGTGAGAGGTCGTCAGAGGTGGGCGCGAGACGCTTCTTGAGGGCCTTGACGAGGTTGCGTTCTGCTTCCGCGGGGGTTCGTCCCTGGCGTTGCATCGCACGGGTGACGCCGTCGGAGTCGCGGTAGCGGCAGGTCGCGGTTGGCTTGCCGTCAATGGTGGTGCGGCGAATCCGCCCCCACGCCTCCAGCTCAAGCGGTGGGCGCATCAGGCGGCCTCCGTGACGATCTCTCCACGGAGGATCGCCTTTCTGTACGCCTCTATGATCCGCGTCGTCGTTCCCAACTCGTTCGCGATGAACTTCGCGTCCAGGCTGAGACGTTCGGCGCGGGCGTATGCGAGTGGGTCGATGATCAGCTGAGCAGCCTCTCGCCATGCTCGCCATTCGATCGCAGGGTGGCACGAGCGATCCTGGTGAAGCGCGTGAACGTACTCGTGATGCAAAGTTTCCTGCTCGAGAGGGTGGGTGAGATCAGGCCGGCAGAGGATGCGCCGCTCGTCGTCGAGGTACGCGCCGAGCCGCTGCCGGGGCAGGTCAGCCGTGTAGATGAGCTCGACGCCTAGATCAGCTATCCAGTCGTACACGCTGCGGTCACTGAGTGGCTTCATTCGTTCTCCGCTTCTTGCCTGGCCTGCCAGTCGTCATCGTCCGACGCGGCTAGAGCGACATCTTCCTGCGAGGCACTGACATCGGAGGACTCATAGGCCTCTTGGAGGCTTTCGATCTTCTCGGGGTCGAAGGCCCTTGGGTCTATGCCCAGGCGTTCCTCGTCAGTCAATCCATCGTCGAGTGCCGCATGAGCTGTGATCTCCGCGCGCGCGAACAGATCCGAGGCGCTGACGTTGAGCAGATCCGCGAGGCTGAACAGATCGTCGACATCGATCGCACGTTGTGCGTTCAAGGTCTTGTGGAGTGTGGAGCGGTTGAGCCCATTCGCCTCCGCGAAGCTCTTAGCGCTGCGCTTTTGGCGAGCTAGCTCCGCCCGAAGCTCCTGTGCCACAGCCTCAGTCATTGGGCCGATGTAGCGGGCGTTCGCCGCCTTTCCGTTCTTCATGTAGGGAATATTAGCTCACGTCTGCATATCTGCGTATCTCAGGTTGACAACGTATGCACGTAGGTGCTTATGTACTGCACATGCAGAACGCAACTACCCCCAGGACGGCCAAGCGGCCCGCCGTGCTGGTTGATCCCCGCCGTAAGCGGGTGGCCGATGAGGTGCGCGCATGCATCGCCCGTCAGGGCAAGTCGCGCGCGGAGATCGAGTTCGCACTTGGCATCAGCCAGTCGGCGTTGTCGCGCAAGCTCCGAGGCGAGAACGCCTTCACGGTCGACGAGATCCTTGGGCTCGCCCAGTTCCTCGATGTCGAGGCTTCCGTGTTCTTCCCGAAGGAACGGGCAGCATGAGCGCCCTCGACGTGTTCCGTTACGGCCAGCACCAGGTGCGAACCGTTGTCATCGATGGAGAGCCGTGGTTCGTTGCCGGCGACCTTGCCTCGGTCCTCGGGTACTCCTCGACCGCCGCAATGACGCGCACTCTCGATGAGGACGAGAAGGGGGTGCACAGTCTGCACACCCTTGGTGGCGAGCAGCAGGTCACGATCATCAACGAACCGGGAATGTACTCCGCCGTCCTCCGTAGCCGCGTCGAGGGTGCGAAGCAGTTCCGGTGGTGGTTGACGCACGATGTGCTCCCCACGCTGCGCAAGACGGGCCGATATGGCTCCGAGGTGGACATGCTCGCGGCGCTGCCGTCCGCGAAGCTCCTGCGCCTCGCGGCGGAGGCTGCAGAGCGTGCGGAGGCCGCGGAGGCGCGACTCACGGTCGATGCGCCGAAGGCGCGGTCGTGGGACGTCCTCGCCGATGCATCCGGCACCTACACGGTGTCTGACGCGGGGAAGCTCCTCGCATCAGGGGGTGCGGACACCGGGCCGCGGCGGATCTTCGCTCAGATGAGGGGCGCTGGGTGGCTGTTCAAGCGTGGAGGTGTGTGGACCGGCTACCAGGACAAGATCAACGCCGGTCTGCTGGTCGAGATCGCGTCGTCGCACAGGCATCCCCGGACGGCTGAGCGGGTGCTCGATGCGCCCCAGGTTCGGGTGACAGTCGCCGGCCTGCACGCGCTGCGTGCGCTGTTCGGTGCGGCGTCAGAGCTCGCGGGACTCGATCTCGTGGCGGTGGCGTCGTGAGCCGGGGGAGGGTGTTCGACACCCGCTCGGCGGCGGCCTACTGCGGGATCGCCGTGCAGACGCTGCGGAACAAGCTCAGCGCGGGACAGTTCCCCGCACCGCACAAGCAGGGGCGGCTGAACGCGTGGTTCCAGGACGAGCTCGACGCACACATCGCGGCGGAGCTATCCGACTACGACCAGGTTCATGGGGTGGCGTCGTGATCCCGATTCGGTGGGCATCCGGGCTGCTGACGGTGCTGTGTCTCGTGCTCGTGGTGGTGCGGCTTCGGGCCGATGGGCTGCTGGTGCTGGCGACGTTGTTCGCCGTGGTTTTCGTCTGGTCGTTGGGCGCGTTTCGTGCGTCGTTCTGGCCGGGCATCGATGAAGAGCTGCGCGGCTGAGGTCGCGTCGTACGAAAGAGATGGATATGGGAACGGGATCCCAGGGTGCGGCAGCGTTGCTGCCTTTCGCTGAGGCGGTGGCGTCGTGAGTGCGTCGCTGTACATGCGGTATCTGGTCGCGGATCAGATCGGGAAGCGGTTGAGGTCGGTCGGTGCTGTTCCGGGGGCTGTGTTCTTCCTCAGCAGTGCTGAGGTGCACGTCTCTCTGGGCTATGAGCGTGAGCCCGAGTGCCCGGTGTTCGCGTGGAGCACTCCGCAGGAGCGTGAGGACGTCGTCAATGCGTTCCTGAGCGTCTATGACGATGCTCTGATCTCGCGGGAGCCCGACTACACGGGGAAGCCGCAGATGATCGTGCGGGGCGTCACGGCGGTGGGTATCGCGTGGCAGATCGACTTCCGTTATGGCGTGTGCGAGAAGGTCCAGGTCGGGACGAAGACGGTCGAGAAGATCGACCCGGACTACCTCACTCGTGAGGACGTCCCGATGGTCACTGTCGAGGAGCCGGTGTTCGAGTATCGGTGCCCGGATCCGATCGTCGCGGCGGGGTTGCTGTGAGCGCCCCGGTGCACGTGGAGCAGGTCCCTGTCGTGTCGGCTCCGGTGGAGGTGCAGGAGCCGGATGTTGCGCCTTTGATGCGCGGGTGGGCGCTGGCAGCCACCGTGGCGGGCGCGGTCGCTGTGGCGACGTTCCTGGGCGCTCTGGTGGTGGTCCTGTGAGCGTCGTCGTGGGGATTGATCCGTCGTTGTCGTGCACGGGTGTGGCGGTGGTGGAGTTCGGGTCTCTGCTTGACGGGTGCGACCCGGTGCGGTGGGAGACGTGGCGGTCGCGGTGGACGGGCGAAACGCCCGTGGATGTCGCGGGGGAGCGTCGTCGGATCCGGCATCACGTGCGTGAGGTGTTGGCGCTGGTGCCGCACCGTGTGGGGCTGTCTGTGATCGAGGGTCCGGCGCCGCACGCGAAGTTCCGGGGCAAGCCGGACGAGATGGGTGGGCTGCGGTGGATCCTCATCGATCAGATGCTCGCTCGTGGGCCGGTTGTGGTGATCGATCCGATGACTCGCGCGCAGCTCGCGACGGGCTTCGGCCGGTCGTCGAAGGAAGCGGTCCTCGCCTGCGTGAAGGGCGACTTCCCGGACGCGCATGTCCCGGATCACAACGTCGCGGATGCGGTTGCCCTGGCGGGCGCCGGGGCCGCGCAGATGGGCCTCCCGGTGCCGTACCGGGCGGAGCAGGTCAGGGCTCACGCGAAGGTCGCGTGGCCTGTTGAGGGCGAGCTTGTGCTCGCAGGAATGGGGACGGACTGATGGAGATCAAGCCGACGAGCTTCGCGCGCGGTGTGCCGCCGGAGGAGCGCAACGGGTTCTACGGGATCGAGGAGCAGCTGATCGAGCATGCGCAGGACGCGCAGCCGATCGTCGCGATCGTGACGTACACGCTCGACGAGGTGGTGTCGAAGGCGCTCGCGGGTGAGCAGTACCCGGTCGTGAAGGCGTTCAGCATCGAACCGCTTCATGACGCGAAGGCGATCGCGGCCGCGGTGAAGTTGCGGGACGTGGCGCTCAAGGAGCGCACGGGCCTGGAGCAGCTCGAGCTTCCGGAGGAGGACTGACCATGAGCGTCATCATCGAAGACCGGTTGGCGGCTCTGACCTCCGGGGAGATAAGCCTCGACAGCGGTGCACACGACAGCTTCGAGCATGGGCACTGTGCGATGGAGGTCGTGTCGTGGCTCGCGGGCCTCGGGCACACCGACGCCCCGTCGTGCGCGTCGCGTGTTCTCCGTGGCTTCACGATCAGCCTGAACGACCAGTGGTCGACGGAGCAGCGGCAGAAGCTGATCCCGTTCCTGCCTCGGATGGTGGGCACCGCGGATGACGGTCAGGACGAGGCCCGGTCGTATCTGGCTCTCGACTGGCTGGTTCGCACCTACACGCCTGCCTGGCTGGATCTCGCTGGGCTGACTGCGGAAGCTCAGGAGCTCCGCGATCTGCGGCGGATCGTTGACCTGGTCGCCGCGCAGAACGCGGGGCCGGTCGTTCGTGCGGCTCGGGAGAGGGCGGCCGCTGCTGGGGACGCTGCTTGGGACGCTGCTTGGGACGCTGCTCGGGCCGCTGCTTGGGACGCTGCTCGGGCCGCTGCTGGGGCCGCTGCTGGGGCCGCTGCTCGGGCCGCTGCTCGGGCCGCTGCTCGGGCCGCTGCTCGGGCCGCTGCTCGGGCCGCTGCTGGGGCCGCTGCTGGGGCCGCTGCTCGGGCCGCTGCTCGGGCCGCTGCTCGGGCCGCTGCTGGGGCCGCTGCTGGGGCCGCTGCTGGGGCCGCTGCTCGGGCCGCTGCTCGGGCCGCTGCTCGGGCCGCTCTGCGTCCCACCGTCGAGACCCTGCAGGCATCTGCCCTCGAGCTCCTCGACCGCATGATCGACCCCGCGAAGGAGGTCTGAACCATGGCGACTCAGATGAAGGGGATCGCGGCCGGTCGGTTCAAGCGTCGGCAGTTCGGACGCGGTCACGCCTATTACCTCGATGGGGAGAAGCTCGACGGGGTCACGACGATGCTCGGCGACGGCGTCCGCAAGAAGGCGCTCGAGGAGTGGGCCGGGAACGTCACCGCAGAGTACGCGGTCGACCACTGGGACGAGCTCGAGCGGTTGTCGTTCTCACAGCGTCTCGCGGCGCTCAAGAAGGCTCGCTATGAAGTTCGGGACTCGGCGGCCCGCCGCGGCACGGAGGTCCACAACCTCGCGGAGCAGATCCTGCGGGGCGCTGAGGTTGCGGTGCCGGATGAGCTCGCCGGGCATGTCGAGTCTGCGGTGAGGTTCATGGACGAGTGGCAGGTCGAGCACATCGTCGCGGAGGCGTCGTGCTGCAACGTCGATGAGCGACTCGGCGGCACCTTGGATCTGATCTTCCGGTCGCCGCTGTTCCCGGGGCGCACGTTCCTGGCGGACTGGAAGACGTCGAAGGACATCTACGGCGAGGTCGCTTTCCAGCTCGAGTGCTACTCGCGTGCGGACTTCTACCTCGACGCTGATGGGCAGGAGCAGTCGATGGCCGCTCTTGGGATCACCGATCACGTCGCGATCCATGTGCGGTCTGACGCGTACACGGTCTATCCGATGGAGCGTGGGGATGGTGTGTGGTCGATCGCGAGGACGATCATCGAGAACGCCCGCAACACGCGTGACAGCGATCGGATTCGCTCCCTGCGTGGTGACGCGATGTACCTGCCGGGGGCCGCAGCATGAGCGCGGAGGAGGCCCCCGAGCTGGCCGGCGCTGAGGTTGAGGCGCCGGCGGAGACGAAGGGCGAGATCGAGCAGGCGAAGCCGACGGGTGACGTCGCACAGGAGTGGGGGTCTGAGAAGCTCCTCCGCTTCGTCCGTGATCTCGGGTTGGCGTACAAGGCGGCGACGTCGCTCGTGAAGACGTCGTTCGTCCCGCAGTCCTATCAGGGGCGCCCGGAGGAAGCCGCGGCCGCCATCGTGACCGGGCTCGGTATGGGGCTCGACCCGTTGGCGGCGTTGCGGTCGATGGATGTGATCCAGGGGACTCCGGCGTTCCGGGCGCTCACGATCCGCGCTATCGTGCAGGCGCACGGTCATGAGATCTGGGTCGAGGAGTCGACGTCTCAGCGCGCGATTGTGAAGGGCCGTCGCCGTGGTGAATCGAAGGTCGAGACGTCTCTGTGGGACATGGACCGCGCGCGGCGGATGAAGCTCACGGGCAAGGACAACTGGCAGAAGCAGCCGGAGGCGATGCTCCTGGCGCGCGCGACGTCGGAGGTCGGCCGCCTGATCGCGGCGGACGCTCTTCTCGGCATGGCGTACTCGATCGAGGAGCTCGAGGACGGCGCGCTTCCCGAGCCTGCGCCGGCTGCTGAGACGAAGGCCAGGGGTACGAGGACGGTCGCTAGGAGGCGTCCGGCTGCGGTGGAGTCGCCGGCGCCGGATGTCTCGGCAGACGAGCCTGTGGCGCCGGAGAGCGATGGGCCTGCCGTGTCGGACGATCCGATACAGCTCACGCCTGAGGAGATCGCCGAGTACGGCCTCGAAGGGGGCGAGCAGGCATGACCGCGGCGCTGGCGCGAGGATCGCGCATCTCGGCGCAGACGGTGCGCGCCGGCGACCGCGTCCTGCTCGACGGTCAGGAGGTGGCCGTGCTGAGTCTGAGCATGGCCACCCCTGACTGCGTGCACGTCGTGACCCGGACCCCGCGAGGGGCGGAGATCGTGTTCGAGCGACGCGTGGAGGACGTCGTCCTGGGTGGCGGTGTGTCGTGAGCGAGATCGAGAAGCAGGGCGAGCTCCTGACGTGGCCGAACGGTGAGCTTGTGACGGTCGAGAGCATCGAAGCGTATGCCGAGGACGCGCGCCGTGTCGCGGAGTCCCCGGTTGATGACGGTCTGATCCGCACCCCGGACTGGGTGATCGACGAGCTGGCGCTCGTGTCGCGTCATGCGGCGCGGATGTTGGTCGTGATCCTCAACGCGGAGACCCACAAGCGGCGCGCGGCGACCCGTCTTGAGCGTGCGAAGGCCCGTGTCCGGTGGCAGCACCGGTCCCTGCCGGCGGCGCAGATCGCGGCGAAGGTCGTGCTCGGCACGGCGACGGAGAAGGACGAGTACGACGTCGCGGTCGCGGCGTTCGAGTTCGCCCGCCGGGTGGGGAACCTCCTGAAGGACTACACGTCGCGGGTGCAGACGATCGGCAAGCAGGTGGAGATCACCTACCGGGTGGAGGGGAGCGGACGATGAGCCTGCACTTCGATGGCGAAGCGGCCGTGCTCGAGCGGCTCGACTGGTCGCCGCGCTGCAACGTCGACGGTTGCGGCCGCGCCGCGGCGCTCCTGCTGATGTGTCGGACCTGCCCCGCTGGAGCGCTCTACTGCCGCGACGACTACGTGTGGGTCGCGTCGCGACTTGGCGCGGCCCTCACGACCTATGGGGCCGTGAAGTGTTCCGAGTGCGAGCACAGCGGGCGCTCCTTCGACGAGTTCACCCGGGTGGTGTGGCTCTGATGGCGGCGGGCGAGTTCGCGCCGGCGACGGTCCGGCGTGCGTTCTTCCAACGGGAGCGGGAGCGGTGCTTCCGGTGCCGCCGGAGTCTCCGGTTCCAGGACCGGGGGACGGGCTGGTCCGCGCACCACCGGAAGCCGCGCGGCGCGGGTGGGACGTCGGATCCCCGGATCTCGGGCATCGAGAACCTGCTCGTGCTCTGCGGTAGCGGGACCACCGGATGCCACGGGTGGGTCGAGCGACACCGTGCGATCGCACGAGACCTCGGCTATCTGGTCCCGCTCAACGGGATCGCAACTCCGGGAGGGACCCGGATCAAGCGGATGGACGGCACGCAGTGGCTGCTCACGGCGAGCGGCTTGGCCGTCGAGGTAGAGGAAGGGAACGGGGCATGAGCAGGGCTGAGGGCTTCGCGGCCGTGCCGAACTGGATGATCCGCGACCGGCGGGTGCCACGCAACGCGGTGCTCGTGTATGCGTCGCTGGCGTCCCGGTCGGGGCTGGGCGGCATCCACCCGTCGCAGGCGACGCTGGCTGAGGAATCGGGGCTGAGCGAGCGCACGGTGCGCACGATGCTGAAGGAGCTCGAAGAGATCGGCGTGGTGCAGCGAGAGCGGCGGCGCGCGCCGGGTCGGAAGCGCCTCCCGGATGGATACACGCTGCACCCGAATGGACTACCGGCAGCATTTGCCGATAGAAGCGATCTACCGGCAGATCTACCGGCAACGGAGCGGGTATCTACCGGCAATGAGCAGCAAGCCACTCCTCTTATAGAGGTAGAACCCGTAGAGGTAGATAGAGGTACGTCGGACGTCGCCAGCGACGCCCTCCCGTCGACCTACAGCCCGGAGATCAATCGGCTGTGCGACGTGCTCGCCGACGCCGTGCGTGCGAACGGTCACAAGGTCGGTGAGGTCGGTAAGACGTGGTGGGCGGCGTGCGATCGGCTGATGCGTCTCGACGGCTACACGGCTGAGCAGGTCGAGTGGATGATCCGGTGGGCGACGTCGGACGAGTTTTGGTCGGCGAACATCCGGTCGATGCCGACGTTGCGGGAGAAGTTCTCGACGTTGAAGGCGCAGGCGTTGCGCCAGGCGTCGAAGAGCCGCCGCGAGTCTCCGACCGAGCGTGCGAGCGCGGTCGTCGAGATGGGGCGTCGTCTTGCCGAGGCGGGGGTCGCGTGATGCGCATCGAGGAGACTGCGACGTTGCTCGCCGAAGTGCAGCTGATCGACAACCGAAAGGTGGACGAGGCGGCGATCCTCGCGTGGCACGAGCTCGTCGGCGACTTGGACTTCGGGACGGCTCGGGAGGCTGTTGCGCTGCACCGCCGGGAGTCGACCGCATGGCTGATGCCGGCGCACGTCCGCGCGAACGTCGAGCGGATGCTCGTCGCCGCGCTCGGTACCCGCGAGGACGACTACGGCAACACGATCGACCCAGATCCGGTCGCGCTCGCTGCATACCGACGAGCCAGCGCGACGCGAGGGGAGCTCGAGCGATGAGCGATCCCTACGCGGACCAGACCCCGCCGGATGATCCCTACGCGCCCGCGGAGCCGAAGGCTGACGCGCACGCGCTGATCGAGCAGCACGTGATCGGCGCGGCGCTCAAGGACGCCCGCGTCGTGAAGGACCTGCAGCGGGAGGTCGGCGCCGGCGACTTCGCCGATGGTCGGCTCGGTGCGATCTTCACCGGAATCACCGGGATGGCCGCTGACGGTGTCCCGGTCGACTACCTGTCGGTGTGGGACAAGCTCGGCGCCTGGGGTGTCCGCGGCATCGACGTGACGGACCTCTCTGCATGGGCGGATGCCGTGACGACGTCGGGCTCGGGCGCCTACTACGCCCGCCTCGTCCGTGAGGCGTCGATGCGGCGCAGCATGGGCGTCGTCGGGAAGCGGCTGCAGGACCCCGACACCGACCTCGGCGTCGCGCTCGCCCGCGCCACGGAGGATCTGCGGAAGCTCCGCGACCTCTCCGCTGCGGGCGGGGCGTCGGTGCGGTGGCTGCGGGATGTCCTCGACGTGCCCGAGCAGGAGGACGCCTACGACTGGGTCATCCCTGACCTGCTCGAACGGCAGGACCGGCTCATGCTCTCCGCGGGGGAGGGCGTCGGGAAGTCGACCATGCTGCGTCAGGTCGCGGTGCTCACCGCGGCGGGTATCCACCCGTTCCGGTTCGGGCAGATCGACCCGGTGAACGTCCTTGTCGTGGATGCGGAGAACTCGGAGCGGCAGTGGCGGCGCGCGGCCCGCGGCGTCACCGACACGGCGGCGCTGCGTGGTCGGCGTGACCCGCGCGACCATCTCGCGCTGCACTGCGTCCCGGTGATGGACATCACCCGCCCGAACGACCTCGGGCAGCTGCACCGGTGGATCGACGAGGCCAAGCCTGACCTGCTCCTCCTCGGCCCGCTGTACCGGATGACCCCGGGTGCGTTGAACGACGACGACGACGTCGCCCCGGTTCTGGCCGCGCTGGACTCCATTCGGGAGCGGAACGTCGCGATGCTCATCGAGGTGCACGCCGGGCATGCCCGCTCCTCGTCGGGGGAGCGCGAGCTCCGCCCCCGCGGGTCGTCGGCGCTCCTCGGATGGCCGGAGTTCGGTCTCGGCCTCCGCCGCGACAAGCACCGCGACGGGCACGTGCCGACGTACTCGCTGGTCCGGTGGCGCGGTGACCGCGACCGCCGGGAATGGCCGACCCGTCTCGTGCGCGGGCAGGTGTGGCCGTGGGAGCCGACCTATGGAGGGTGACGTGACCAGACGAATCAACGGCGACCGGGTGGAGGCGTTCTGCCGGGAGCGCGCGGAGCGGATGAAGTCGCCGCTCACCGCCGCGATCTATGTGGGCCTCGCGGACAGGGTGCGCCGAGGGTACTTCGACGAAGACGAGAAGGGGATGAGCTGATGATCGAGCAGCAGGTGACAGAGGTCGTGGCCGCCGCGGACTGGACGGACGACATGCAGGTGGTCCTCATCACGAGGAAGCGCCGTCGGACGGTCCTCAGCGCCTCTGAGGCGCGTCAACTGGCCGCTGAGCTGGTGGCGGCGGCCGTGGAGGCTGAGAAAGCGGCAGCGACGCTCCTACGCCCGGTTGAGCCGTTCCGGTTCGATCTGACGGTGCTGTCGCCGGACTGTCGGGATGGGAAGCACCCGGCGTGCACGGCTGACGCGTGGGACATGGCCTCCGACGGGCCGACGCCGTGCACATGCTCGTGCCACATCGAGAGGGACGCAGCATGACCATCACGGCGACACCACACACCGAAGCACTCCCGGACGTCGAGGGTTGCGTGCACGGGATCAAGTCGAAGTCCCCATGGACGGTGCAGTGCGACGACTGCCTGACCTGCTTCTCTGGCAGCTCGCTGATCCTCGTCGTTCAGGAGGCGACGTTCAACGATCGCAGCGACTCCCCGCACCTGCGCCTCTGCGCGCCGTGCTGGGAGAAACGCGGGTGGCGGTACGGCTACAACGGATGGGAGCGAGTGGCATGAGCGTCGTCTACGAGGACGAGTGGGTGACTCTTATCCACGGCGACTGGCGCACGCAGAGTCCCGAAGTCCTTGGCGGCAGGAAGGCTGATGCGATCATCACCGACCCGCCCTACGGTGAGACGAATCTCGAGTGGGATCGGTGGCCGAAGGGGTGGCCGGAGCAGGCGGCGTGGCTTTCGAATGCCATGTGGTGCTTCGGCTCGATGCGGATGTTCCTTGACCGTCGAGACGAGTTCACCGGCTGGCAGTTCTCGCAGGAGATCGTCTGGGAGAAGCACAACGGGTCATCCCTCGCGAACGACCGGTTCCGCCGCGTGCACGAGCTCGCGACGCTCTGGTATCAGGGCGACTGGGCACACATTCGCCACGAGACCCCGACGACGCCGGACGCAACCCCTCGCACGGTGAGGCGGAAGGCGAAGCCTGCGCAGCATCAGGGTGAACGCGGCCCATCGCACTATGTCTCCCAGGATGGCGGACCTCGGCTCATGCGATCGGTGCAGTATGTCCGATCGACGCACGGTCACGCGATCCACCCGACGCAGAAACCCGAGGGCATCATCGCCCCGTTGATCGAGTACAGCGTGCCGCGTGGCGGTCTCGTCGTGGATTTGTTCGCGGGCTCGGCGACGACAGCGGCGGTCGCCCGTCAGATGGGTCGACGGTGCGTCGCATTCGAGGCGCGTGCGGACTATGCGCGTGCGGCAGCTCAACGCCTGGCGCAGCAGACATTTGTGTTCGAGGACGAAAGCGCGGTATGAGCGAATCAGAGCGTGTCTGCGGCCGCGGGGAGCAGGGCCGCGCGTACTGCGGACGCAAGAACCGCAGAACCGACGCATGGGAACGCGTCACCTGCGCTGACTGCCAGGCAGCGCACCGAGCAGACCAGGAGAAGCGATGACCGACCTCGCCCTCGCGATCGATCCCGAAGCGCAGCACCGCCGGTGGGCCCACCAACTCGAAGCGCACCTCGGCCTTGTCCCGAAGCTCCTCGGCGCGATGCTCACCCTCGCCGAACCCGCCCTCGGCGTCTCCCGCGGCGGGTCACGGTTCGACCGCCCCCAGATCACCGGAGGCGGCTACCACGACGGGAATCCCACCGCGGTGACCGATGAGCGCGCCGCCGGCGACGCCACCTACCTGTGGTCCCTGCTCGCCGAGTACACGACCGCCGTCGCCGCCTGGCTCGGCGGGGAAGCCACCATCCCCGCCACCTGCCCGGGGACCGCGAAGGGCGCGCACGACGTCGCCCTCGTCGTCGTCGGCTCCCTCATCAGCCACGCCGACCAGATCTGGGACCACCGGCAGCTCGACCAGTTCGAGCAGGAGATGTTCCGCGAGATCCGCCACCAGCAGCACCGCTACCTGCCAGCGTTCGACGGCCTCCCGCAGCACGCACGTCCCTGCACCCTCTGCGGCGCCGAGCGCGGCGTCCGCGCCACATGGGCCGACAACCCCACCGGTGCACCCGCACCCGTCCTCACCGCACGCTGCCGCGACTGCGGCCACACCTACACCGAGGAGACCGAGTGATGGACGTGAACCGTGAACTCGACGCTGTAAACCGTCGAGTCAAGACTCTGGTCAACGTCCGCGCCCGCGAAGCCCTCGTCCGCATCGGCGTCGACCCTGGCGTGGTCGAAAGGGAGGAAGCAGAGCGGCGGCGCCAAGAGGCGGCCGCACCGTTCGTCGCCTTCGGATGGGCCCTCGACGAGGTGCGCCGCGCCTTCGAGATCATGGGGGAAGCGATCGGGCGCGGCTATCAGGATGCACGGCAACGCGACCGGACCGTCGCCGAACGTGGTCGACGGGGCAGCCCGTGACCGTCTGGCTCACCTACCGCGAAGCCGCACGACGCGTCCACCGCACACCCCGCTGCATCCGCTACTGGAAGCAGCGGGGCATGCCCATGACATGGGGTGTCCGCGACGGCCAACGTGTCCGCCTCGTCGACGAGGACGTCCTCCTCGCCTGGTGGCGTGACCGCCTCACGAACTGGCCGACCCACCAGTACCGGATGCGCCGCAAGCTCGCCGAACTCAGCACGACACGCCCGGAAACCACAGACGGCTTGCAGAGCGAGTACTTTCCGCCCCTAACGTAAGAGTCGGACAGTCAGCGGAACGGCCCACCACGGGCCGCGGAGCCCCGCTGGCACCCACCTTCGACGGACGACCCCCTCACACTCGGGTCGTCCGTTTCTGGTTCCAGCCGGTGCGGCGAATCCCGTTCCCGCCGCACCGGCTCCCGGAGTCACCCGAGCAACGCGCGATTGATCGCATCCGCGACAGCTTCGAACTCACCGTTCTTCGAAGCCCGCGAGAACTGGATCGCGTCGGAGTCCAACTGCATCTGCTGCGTCTTATTCCGGACCTTCCCGAAGCCGCCCACCGTCGGCGCCGCGGACCCCGCCACGCTGAGACGGATATGCCCAGCCGTGAGCCCAGCCTTCTTGAACTCCACACCCTGGATGCGATCAAGGGGGATCGTCTTCGACGAACCCTTCGTCTTGATCGCCACCCCATTGCCGAGGAACTCGATCGAACCGTTCAGGGACTCCGCCTTGATGCTCTCGCTCATAGCCGAAGCGTAGCGGGAGGCTCCCGATGTCCACAGACCTCATCCACTCCCACGAGTACCGCGCCCTCCGCGCCGACCTGAAAGCCGGATGGCAGGCGATCAACGCCCCGTGCGCGCTCTGCGGACAAGCTGACATCCACTACGACGGCCCGAAGAACGCCCCCAACAGCTTCGAACTCGACCACAAGATCAGCCGCAAACGCTGCAAAGCGATGGGCCGTCCCGAGCTGATCCTCGACCCCTCTAACTGCCAGCCCTCACACGTCCGCTGCAACCGCTCCAAGCAGGACGGTGACGCCCGCCCCACCCTGGGGGAGACCACCGAAGACTGGTAACCCCCCTGCCCGACGACCCCACCCCCTGCCAAGAGGAGGGAGGGGGTCACAGCGGGGGCACCCCCCACCCCCAGAGAGCGACCCCCACCCCCTCGACCTGCCCCCTCCCCACGGCACCCCCGAGGCCACGCCCCGCTCACCGCGCCAGCAACCACCGGCCGCGGCAGCACCCCAACTCCCCAGCCCCGGAGACGCCATGGCCCCCACACTCGGAAGCATCACCGTCGACCTCCACCTCACGACCACCCACGGTGGACCCATCCTCCTCGGTGAAGCCACCCTCGACATCCCCGTGAGCACGACCAAAGCGACTGAAAACACGCTCGCGTTCACCATCGATCAACAAGCACTACGCCACGAAATCGCCAACGCGCTCATCGACGCCGCCAACCAGATCGATCAAGGGTAGGGGCGTCGCAATCTCTACGATCACGGCCCGGAGGCCAATTCGCCGGCAGTGATTTCCCCCACCGGGGTAGCAGACGCGTGAAACGTCCGGTCCGCGTCCGCAGGAAGGGGCTGTGAGCGTGGCAATGAGCGTGGAGGAGCGGAAGGCGCGGGACCGCGAAAGGAAGCGTCTGGCGCGTGCTGAGGCCGCGCGGCGGCGTGATGCTGAGCGTGAGGCTGCGCGGACGGCTGAGCGGTCCGCTGCGCCGTCGCGGATGCGTGATGCGGTGGCGGATGCGCTGGCTCACATGAAGTGGCTGGTGCCGTCTGATCTGGCGTCTCGGGTGCAGGCGGAGGATCTCGCGCGGATCATCGACGAGGCTTCGCATGCTGGGGATGATGCGCGGGTTCTGAGCGCGCATCGTGCGTTGTCGCGGGTGCTGAATGATCTGGGCGGTACGCCGTCTGTGAGGCTCGCCCGCGAGCTGCGGTCGCTGAGGTTGACCGTGAAGCCGGAGGGTGACGATGAGCGGAACTCGGGCGAAAGCACAGCGACGCCAGGGAACGTCACGAAGCTCGAGCGGCCGGCGAAGCGGCGCCTCGGGTAGGCGGGTCTTCGGTTGCCAGACGCCGCGGATATTCACTCCGCCGCGGCGGGAGCTCACGCCGGAGACGTCGCTCGGGTTCGAGGTCATCGAGTTCTGGGACTGGATGCGGGACCGGCTCGAGGAGTTGGACTCGCAGCGCACGCCCGAGGACGACACCGACTATCTCGGGCTTCTGCCGCGCGCCCTGGAGTGGCAACGCTGGCTGCTGATCCACGCGCTCGAGTTGCTCGAAGGCTCGGACTGCGTGTTTCGGTTCCGGACGGTGCTGCTGCTTGTGGCCCGGCAGAACGGCAAGTCTGTCGTGCTGACGGCGTTGATCCTGTGGCGCATGTTTCAGGCTGGCGCCCGGATGGTGCTCGAGACGCACGCGTCGAACGAGCATGCCCGCATCGCGTGGGAAGAGGCTGTCGCGATCGCTGAGGCGATCCCGGAGCTCGCCGACGACGTCGCGAAGGTCCAGGCGGGGAAGAACTCTGAGCTGCTGCTGCTGGATGGTGGCGAGCGGTTCAAGATCGCGACGGCGAACCGGCGCGGCGGCCGCGGGTTCCGCGGCGATCTCGTCATCTTCGACGAGCTCCGTGAGCATCAGGACTGGCGGTCGTGGTCGGCGACGTCGAAGACGACGATGGCCCGCAAGCGTGCACAGATCTGGGGTGTCTCGAACGCGGGTGACATGTCGTCGGTGGTGCTCAGGCACCTGCGGTCCGTCGCGATCGGGAGCATCACCGGCAAGGGCTTCGACGGAATCCCGGACGAACTTCGTGATGTGATCGACCTGGACAGCATCGGCCTGTTCGAGTGGTCGGCTGGCACGGTCGATGGGACCGAGGACGGCCAGCCGGTCAGCATTTGGGATCGTGAGGGCTGGGCGCGCGCGAATCCGTCGCTGGGGTACACCGAGCTCGACGAGCGCGCGATCGCCGCTGCGGCCGCGTCCGACCCGGAGTGGGAGTTCCGCACCGAGGTGCTCTGCCAGTTCGTGAACATGATCGGTGCGGGACCGTTCCCGAACGGGTCATGGTCACGGTTGACGGACACGAAGGATGCGCGCGCTGAGCGTGGTGTGTCCCGCGATGCGTCCCGTCCTGCCGCGTATGGCGTGGACATGTCGTATGACCGGACGACGGTGTACGTGGCGCTCGCGTTCTGGGACACCGAGGGGCGGATCCGTGGTGAGCTCGTCGCGCACCGTGCTGGGCCCGACTGGGTTATCCCGTGGCTACAGTCCCCGCACCGCAAGGTCGCTCCGGATCACGTCGCGTTCCAGCGGCGGGGCGCGCCGATCTCGTCGATGTGGGATGCATTCGAGGACGCCGGTATCACCGTCACCCCGTGGGGTGAGGACAAGCTCGCGGGATGGCACGGAAGCGTCTATGACCTGATCCGTGTCGCGGCGGTCGACGAGGCCCCCGCAGAGGAGACCGCGGACGAGTTCCGCTCACGCGTCCGCCTGTCGCATGGGGTGCAGCCGATCCTCGACGTCGCCGCGTCGTCGGCGCAGATCAAGGCCGTGGGCGACGGGTGGGTCATCGACCGGAAGGCATCCCCGCAGGATGCCGCCCCGCTCGTCGCGTTCATCGCCGCGGTGGGGCTTCTGCTGACGAACCCGGAACCGGAGACGGTCTCGGCGTACGAGGAGAACGACCTGATGGTCGTGTGAAGGGAGGCCCGTGTGGGCGCGTTCAAGAGGGTGCTTCTGCTGCGGCGGGTCATCGTGAACCTCGTTGACGGGACTTCGATCGAGGGTGTGCTCTACCGGGATCCCGGGAACCTCCTCGTGCTCCGCAACGCGATTCTCCATGAGCCGGGAGCGGACCCTGTCGCGCTCGACGGCGAGACCGTCATCGAACGCACACAGGTGCTGTTCGTGCAAGCACCGTAGAGAGGAGCCGACCGTGGCTTTCGCCGTTTCCGAGGGGAAGCTCCTCGCCGTCCAGAAGCCGATCTACCAGGCCCCGACGTCGCTTCGCCTGAGCGATGACGTGTCGGAGGACTACGCGACGCTGTACCGCAAGCAGCCGAGCATCCGCACCGTGGTCGACTTCCTCGCCCGCAACATCGCGCAGCTGTCGCTGCACACGTTCGAGCGAGTGGACGACAGTGACCGTCGGCGCATCCACGATCACCCGTTCGCGGTGCTGATGCGCGAGCCCAACGCGTACACCACCGGGTATCGGATGATGCGGGATCTGATCTCCGATCGCGGCATCTACGACCGGGCGCTCTGGGTGAAGACGCAGAGCAACGGCCGTGACGTGCTGGTGCGGATCCCGCCCCGCCTGTGGGAGATCGACGAGGACGACAACTGGCTCGCCCCGAAAGCGTTCATCATCAAGGGCAACCGCGGCAAGACGAAGATCGAAGCCGAGCGGTGCGTCTACTTCCGCGGATACAACCCCGAAGACGAGCGCTACGGGCTCTCACCGATCGAGTCGCTGCGTCGCGTGCTGTCCGAAGAGTACGCCGCCGGCCAGATGCGTGAGCAGGCGCTCCGCAACGGCGCCCGCATCGGCGGGTACATCGAACGCCCCGTTGGTGCGCCCGAGTGGTCGGCCGAAGCTCGACGCCGGTTCCGCACCGGGTGGCGTGCCCAGTACAGCGGCCAGACCGCGACCGAGGGCGGTGGCACCCCGGTGCTCGAGGACGGCATGAAGTTCGTCGCCGCCGGGCACTCCGCGAAGGACATGCAGTACATCGAGGCACGCAAGCTGTCCCGCGAGGAAGCAGCCGCGGCGTACTTCATCCCGCCGCCGATGGTCGGGATCCTCGACCACGCGACGTTCGGGAACATCGAAGAGCAGCACAAGATGCTCTACCAGGACACGCTCGGGCCGATCCTGCAGGAAGTGCAGCAGGAGCTCGCGTTGCAGATTCTCCGCGCCGAGTACCCGGCGGACGCGGACGATCTGTACGCCGAGTTCAACATGATGGAGAAGCTCCGCGGTTCGTTCGAGGAGCAGGCGTCGCAGATGCAGACATCGGTCGGCGCCCCGTTCCTCACCCGCAACGAGGCCCGCGCCCGCCTAAACCTGCCCCGCATCGACGGTGCTGACGAACTGGTCGTGCCGTTGAACGTGCTCGTCGGTGGTCTCGCGTCGCCGACGGACCAGGTGCCGGCCGGATCGGGCGGCGGCGAGCTCCCGATGGACGAGGAAGCGAAGGCGCTGCGTGATCGCGTTCGCGTGAAGTCACGGCCGACGCCTCCGCAGATCGCGAAGGCCGCGCAGGTACTGGCCGAGTTCTTCGCCCGGCAAGAGCGCAGCGTGCGATCCGCGCTGGGCGCGAAGGACGCGGAGTGGTGGGACGGTGATCGGTGGGACCGTGAGCTGTCCGGCACGCTGCTGGCGTTGTCGTCGTCGATAACCGTCGATGTGGCGCGGAAGCAGCTCGAGCGCATCGGCGTGGACCCGGATGAGTACGACGTCGACCGGACCATGGCGTGGATGCGCACCGTGTCGGAGTCGAACGCGAGCAGCATCAACGCGGTCACCGAGGCAGCGATCGTCGCGGCGCTCGCGTCCGACACGGGCACGGAAGCGTTGGCTCACGTGTTCGACGTCGCGAAGTCCGCGCGGGCCCAGCAGGCCGGTCAGACGATCGCGACAGCGCTCGCCGGGTTCGCGTCTGTGGAGGCGGTGCAGCAGGTGAGGGGCAGCCGCAAGGCGACGAAGACGTGGGTCGTCACGTCGGGCAACCCTCGGCAGTCTCATGCCGCGATGGCGGGTGAGACCGTGCCCATCGATTCCGTGTTCAGCAACGGCGCGAAGTGGCCGGGGGATTCCTCAGCGCTGGACGTCGACGAGGTCGCCGGATGCTCGTGCGACGTCGAGATCAACTTCGAATAGGAGACTCATCATGAGGATCAAGACTCTGCCGGTCTCGTTCAAGGCCGGTCCCGACGACGGGCTCGCGGAAGGCGAGTTCCTCGTCTACCCGTCGACCTTCACCCGAACACCGGACGCATATGGCGACGTCGTCGCGAAGGGCGCGTTCCTCGACTCGATCCAGGCCTGGCAGGAGTCGGGCGACGTCATGCCCGGCATGTACCTGCACGACCCGAACCAGATCGTCGCAGGAGCGACCGACATGGGTGAGGACGATCACGGCTGGTGGGTCAAGGGGTTCTTCGACGACGACCCGGCGTCGCAGCGCATCTACCGGCTTGTGAAGGGGCGTCGCCTCTCTTCCCTGTCGTTCGCGTTCGACACATACGACGAGGGAGCCGTGGAGCTCGAGGACGGCACGAAAGCGAACGAACTCCGCAAGGTTGCCGTACACGAGTTCAGCTTCCTCCCCAAGGGCTTCGCAGCGAACGGCGACACCTCGATCGTCGCGGTCAAGGCCGCGTTCGATGCGCTCACTCCTGCGCTCAAAGCTGGGCGAGTCCTCTCCGCCAAGAACGAGACCGCGCTGCGCGCCGCTCTGGAGAAGGTCCAGTCGGGTGCAGCGGAGATCAAGAACGTCCTCGCCGCCGTCGGCGACGAGGCAGAAGACGACGGTAAGGCCAGCGCAAGCGAACCGGCCAAGGCGACCGAAGAGCCCGCACGGGTCAAGGCCGCCGAAGAGCCCACGCGCACGGCGTCCGCCACCGCCCGTCTGCACCTGGACCTCGCGACTGTCGAGGCCTGACCATCAACCGGCCGCACAGCGGCCAGAAAGGAGCCTCCTGTGGAGTCTCTGGAAGTGCAGATGCGCGCCGAGCTTAAGGCTGCACGCGACATCGCCGCGAAGTACGAGGGCGATATTCCCGAGGATGACCTCGCGCTCGCGAACCAGCACCTGAAGGCCTACCAGGACCTGAAGGTGAAGTTCGAGAAGGGCAAGGAGTCCGACGACGTCAAGGCTCGCCTCGACGCGATCGGCTTCGACCTCGGCCTCGAGCGCACGCCCGACGGCGAGAAGTCCAAGCCCGACGCGTTCCACCAGCCGAGCAAGCTCAAGAGCATCGGCCAGATGTTCGTCGAGTCCGCCGAGTACAAGGGCCTGATGGGCCAGTTCCATGGCGGCTCGATCAACGAGAAGGCGCGCGTCCAGTCGGCGCCGATGGGTGTGAAGGCGCTCATCACCGGCGGCAGCGACACCTCGGGTGGCGCGTTCGTGAACACGGACGTGCAGAACATCCTGGAGCTGCTCGGCCGCCGCCCCCTCACGATCCGTGATCTCGTCTCGGTCCGTCAGACGGAGTCCGACACGGTCGAGTTCGTGCAGCAGACCACGCAGCTTTCGAGCGCCGCACCGGTCGCTGAGGCCACCTCGGCCGCCGCGCCGTCTGCGCCCGAGACCGGCGGTGGTGCGCTCATCCCCGCGACGGGTGGCGGTTACAAGCCGGAGGGGACGCTCGCGTTCCAGAAGGTCACCGCGACCGTGAAGACGATCGCGGAGTGGGTGCCGGCCACGAAGCGTGGCCTCGCCGACGCGAAGCAGCTGCGCGGCCTGATCGACGCGGAGCTGCGTGCCGACCTGGCGGAGGAGGAAGAGGACCAGATCCTCAACGGCGACGGCACCGGTGAGAACTTCACCGGCATCCTGTCGACCTCCGGCATCCAGACTCAGGCGCTCGCGACCGACATGCTCACCACCATCCGTAAGGCGAAGACGAAGGCGCGCACCGTCGGCCGTGTCGTCGCGAACGGCATCGTGATGAACCCGGAGGACGCGGAGGCGCTCGACCTCGCCAAGCCCACCTCGGGCGACGGCCAGTTCTACGGGCCTGGCCCGTTCGCTGCTGCCGGTGTCCGCACCGTGTGGGGTCTGCCGGTCGTGGAGTCGGAAGCGATCGCGCAGAAGACCGCGCTCGTCGGCGACTTCTCGAAGGCGATCATCTGGGACCGCGAGCAGGCGTCGATCACGGCGACCGACTCGCACGCGGATTTCTTCATCCGCAACCTCGTCGCGATTCTCGGCGAGCAGCGTGAAGCGTTCGGCGTCACGCGTCCGAAGGCGTTCGTCAAGGCGACGATCGCTTCCTGATCGAGCAGGGGTCACCGTGGCGAAATGTCGAATCTGCGACGCCCCGCACCGAGCGTGCGGAGGCCCGTCCACGGTGACCCCTGTCGATCTGAATGTGACAACGATCCAAGGAGGACCGATGGGACTCAAGGAGTACGAGGTGATGACCGAAGGTCGCCACCCGCACAAGACCACCCTGCTGCTGAACGATCAGGACGCGAAGCGTCTCGGCGTCCTCGGCGCGGAGAAGAAAGCCGCGAAGGCTCCGGCGAACAAGTCGCGCACGGCAGCCAACAAGCAGGCGGCGCCGAAGCCCGCGGCGAAGACACCGGCCAAGGCGAAAACACCGGAGCCGGCTGCGACGTCCAACGTCGAGGCAGCGTCCGATCCGGACGCGAGCGAGTAACGGGAAGGGGTGGTGGGGATGGTCGCATTCGCGTCTCCAACCGAGATGGAACAACGCTCACTCGGGGAGATCCCCACCACCCGGCCGTTCCTGCAACGCGAGCTCGACGGGGCGACCGAAGCCATCCAGCGAGCCTGCGGCTGGCACATCGCACCGCAGCAAACGGTGACCCACCGCAGAGTCGGCCCGCACCATGAAACCGTGTGGCTCCCGGCGATGCAGATCGAGTCGATCACCTCCGCTGAGATCAACGGCGTCGACGTCGACCCCTCGACGATCGAGTTCGACCCGGACACCGGTTGGACCTCGCTCTGCGCGCGCCGCGTCAAGATCGAGTTCATCGCCGGCTACGCCCCGATCCCCGCCGATCTGGTGACGCTCACGCTTGAGCTCGCCGCGGGGGCGCTCGGCTCGCCGCTCGGGATCAGCCGTGAACAGGCTGGTGCCGTCGCTGTCAGCTACACCCGCACGTCGGGGGCGTTGACCGTGAGCGATCACGACCGGCTCGCACCGTACAAGCTGGGGTGGCTCCCATGATCGGGGGTCGTGTCGATCGGCACACCATCGGTCGCCGCCGGCCGGTGATGCGCGACGACGGACGCGGTGGCCAGTACGCCGACTTCACCGGCGCGACCACCGTCGCCCTGCCGGGTTGGGCGCTCGACTTCTCGAACACCATCGGTGACCTCACCAACCGTGACGGCGCGATGGTCCAGTGGACCGCGCGCGGTCCGTACACCGCGGACGTTGAGCGGCATGACCAGATCGTGATCGACGGCGATGTCTTCCGCATCGACGGGGGAGTGCGCCGACAGCCCGGACCGACCGACCGCACGTCGCACACGATCCTCATCCTCATCGCATGGGAGGGGTAACAGCATGGCTATCGCCAGCCTCCGCATCCAGATCAACTCCGACGGTGTGAAAGCCCTCCTCAGCAGCGCCGAGGTGCGCAATGATCTGCTGCAGCGCGCGGGCGCCATCGCGGCGGCCGCTGGCGGTGAGGACGCGGGCTTCTCCGTCGAGGACTCCGTCGCACCCGACCGGGCCGCTGTGCAGGTCATCACGACCACTCACCAAGCCCGTGCACGGGAAGCGCGAGATCGGGCTCTGACGGCCGCAATCGGGGCCGGAGGGTAGTCGTGGTCCTTCTGCTATCGGAGGACGCCGAGGCGGCCGTCATGGCCGAGCTGAGCACACACCTGCCTGCCCACGGTTTCCCTGCTGTCACGCTCGCGGGCCGGACGCTGGGCACGAGGATCACGACGGTCACACCACGCCCCGAGGTCTTCGCCCGCGTCATCGCGAGTGGTGGTCTCGACCGAGACTTGGTGACCGACAGCCCGACGATCATCCTCGAGGGTTACGCCGTCGACGAGCAGACTGCCCGTGACCTGTGCGCGCTGATGGTTGCGATCGTGTCGGCGGCTGCACGTGCCGGGGCGGTCGGCGGTGCCACCTGCTATCGGTGCCGGGTTTTCTCGCTGCCGGCGAATCTCCCGCACCCGAACCTGCCCGACCGTTTCCGTTTCACCGCGACCGTCTCCCTCGACCTGCGCAAGGCGAGTGTCTGACGGTTCCAACCTCTCCCTCCGTGGCCCGACCGGGCACGGTCCGTTCTGCCTGAAAGGGGCACAGCAATGGGTGTCGACCCGAAGAACGTCTTCGTCGGTGCGCCCGATCAGAAGGTCACCGGTGCGATCCTCACCGGCCCCGAGATCGACGCGATTCCGACGACCATCGACGATGTGATCATGACGGGGCTTGTCAGCTCCGGCTACGTGTCGGACTCCGGTGTGGAGATCGCACCGTCTGAGTCCACGACCTCGATCAAGGACTGGTCCGGGTCGGAGGTTCGCCGCCTCCTCACCGAGTTCGCGGGGGACATCACGTGGAGCCACCTTGAGCTCAACGCGGAGTCCGCGCGCAACTACTTCGGTGACGACCAGGTGCTCATCAGCTCGGCGACGTCGTCGACCGGAACGCAGATGCGGATGGCTCTCGGCAAGCACGAGCAGCCGATCAAGGCCTGGTACTTCAAGATCAAAGACGGTCCGCGCCGTGCACTGGTGCTCGTCCCGCACGGTCAGGTCACGCAGCACGGCACGATCCCGCTGAACTCGACGGCGCCGATCCTGCTCCCGGTGACGCTGGCGACCTACCCGGACGCCGCGGGCAACAACATCTACATCTTCACCGACGATGGCGTGTACTCGGCGACCGCCGCGAAGTCGACGTGGGACGTCGCCGTGACCGGTGCCCCCACTGGCGGAACGTACACGCTGACGCTGAACGGCACACCGACGGCGCCGATCGCGTACAACGCGGCCGCCGCGGCGACGTCGTCCGCGCTGAACGCCCTTTCGGGTGTGACCGGCATCAGCGGCATCACCGCTTCCGGTTCGGCGCCGACGGCGATCACGTTCCCGTCGCCGGTGATGCTCGCGGGCGACGGCAGTGGCCTGACCGGCGGCACCGCCCCGACGGTCACCGTCGTCTGAAACCAGTGCCCGGGGATGCGGGGAGTCGTCCCCGGGCACTGCCTCTCCACCACTCCCGCCGCACGAAAGGCTCCCCATGATGGAGAAGTTCCACCACACCCTGCCCGACGGGCACAACGTCACCCTGCCGCGCTTCGAGAACATCGAGGTCGGCCTCATCCGACGCACCCGGAAGCTGCAGGGCGTCGACCAGGCGTTCACGATCCTCGAAGAGCTGATGACGGAGGACGACCTCAACCACCTCGACCGGCTCGACCGCGACCAGTTCAACGACTTCGTGAAGGCATGGCGTGACGGGTCGGAGATCAGCCTGGGGGAATCCTCGGCCTCCTCGAGCTCGTAGAGCAGCACCAGGAGGCTGTCGAGTACGCGCTCGTGCTGCTCGGTCTTCGGCTCCGCGACGTCGGCTGTGAGCGCTTCACCTGGCGTGACCTGCTGGTCCTCATCACCGGGTGGGCTCAGGAACCGGGGCATGCGGTGTCGCGGGCGATTCACGGGCACGCGCTCTGGACAACGGAGGCGCAGCTACTCGCCGACGTCGCCGACATCCTCAACCTCGCGAACTGGCAACGCGCGGGCGACAAGTACGCGCCGCGTCCGAAGCCGATCCAACGGCCCTGGGAGACATCCGCCCGCGGGCAGGTGCTCGGCTCCGACCCGATCCCCGTCGACGAGTTCGACGACTGGTGGGAATCCCAGGCGAGGAAGTGAGGTGCGGCGATGGCCGAAGGCGTAGAGCTCGCAACAGCATGGGTGCGCCTGGTGCCGTCGATGGACGGACTCACCGACAACCTCGTCAAGGCGTTCGCGCCCGGCGAGAAGGTCGCGGAGGAAGCCGGAGAGAAAGCCGGATCCAGCTGGGCTGACAAGGTCAAGGGCGCGATCGGAGTCGCCGCGATCGGCGCCGGTGTCGTCGGCGCGTTCAAGGGTCTGTACGAGGTCGGCGACATCTTCGACGCCGTCACGGACACGATCCGCACCGGCACCGGCGCGCAGGGCGAGGCGCTCGACAGTCTCGTCGCGTCTGCGTCGAACGTCGGACTTCGAGTCCCCGCCGAGTTCGAGAAGATCGGCCCAACGATCGCGGATCTGAACACCCGGCTCGGGCTGTCAGGGGAGACGCTGGAGACGGTCGCTTCGCAGTACCTCGAGGCCGGCCGGATCCTCGAAACCGACATCGACATCAACAAGACCTCCGCAGCCTTCAACGCGTTCAAGATCGAAGGCGACGGGGTGTCGGCCGCTATGGACACCCTCTTCCAGGTGTCGCAAGCGACCGGTGTTGGGATGAACGAGCTCGCTGCCGGTGTGCAGCAGGCCGCGCCTGCACTGCAGAACCTGGGCTTCACGTTCGAGGACAGTGTCGCCCTGATGGGCTCGCTGGACAAGGCGGGTCTGAACTCGACCGCTGTGATGGCGTCGATGTCGAAGGGTCTCGTCACGCTCGCCCGTGATGGGGAGGAGCCGGCCGCCGCGTTCCAACGTGTCACCGGTGAGCTGCAGGGCTTCGTCGACGAGGGCAACACTGCTGCCGCGCTCGACCTCGCATCGCAGATCTTCGGCACCCGTGGTGCGTCCCAGTTCGTCGGCGCGCTGCAGTCCGGCGTGCTGAACATGAACGACCTCATGGCGGCGACCGGAGCCACGGGGGACACCATCCTCGGCGTCGGCGAAGAGACCATGGACTTCGCCGAGCAGTGGCAACTGCTGATGAACACGGCGCTCGTCGCGATCGAACCGCTCGCGACCGCCGTGTTCTCCGCGCTCGGCGAAGGACTCGCGTCCGCCATGCCGGCTCTGCAGGACTTCGGTGCATGGGTGGCGGAGAACGTTGAGGTCATCGGCGTTGTCGCTGCGATCATCGGCGGCACGCTGGTGGCCGCGTTCGTCGCATGGACGGCCTCTATCTGGGCGTCCACTGTCGCCCTGCTGGCCAATCCGGTGACGTGGATCATCGTCGGCATCATGGCGTTGATCGCCGCCGTCGTCGCCCTGGTCCTCAACTGGGATCAGGTGGTCGCGTGGGTCACCGAAGTCTGGGGCGGGTTCCTCGGGTGGCTGCAGGAAGTCGGCGACGGCTTCGTGTCCTGGTGGAACGGCATGTGGTCCAACGTCGGGTCGTTCTTCCAGACGATCTGGTCCGACTTCACCACCTGGGTGCGGTCGAAGTGGGAAACGTTCATCAACGGCATCCGCACCGGCATCGAGGCGTTCAAGGTCGGATGGGACACGGTGTGGACCGCTGTCGGCACCACGATCCGGGTGGTGTGGGACAACATCATGACGACGCTCCGCACGGTGTTGTCGTTCATCGGGACCGCGTTCATGAGCGCATTCAGGAATCTGATCGGGTTCTTCGCGGGCATCTGGACGAACATCTCGTCGGGAGTGACCGAGAAGTGGAACGGCATGATGGCGTTCCTCGGCGGCATCCCCGGCCGGGTGAAGGGATTCTTCTCCGGCATCGGGACATGGCTGCTCGACTCGGGGAAGGCTCTGATCCAGGGACTCATCGACGGCATTTCGTCGATGATCGGCAAGGTCGGGGACGCGGTCGCTGGTGTCATGGACTTCGTCGGCGGGTTCTTCCCGAACTCGCCCGCGAAGCGCGGCCCGTTCTCCGGGTCCGGGTGGACACGCCTGCTGAGCTCCGGTGAAGCGATCGGGGAGCAGTGGGCTGCCGGCGTCCTGGCATCCAAGCCGACGGTGAGCGCCGCGCTCTCGTCCGCCCTCGCGTTCACCCCGCCCGTCGGGATGGCGCGCGGAGCGATCGCGGCCGCCGCATCGACGGTCGCCGTCGATGGTCGTGAGTCCGTCGTGCACGCCACCGTCGAACTCGACGGCATCGCTGTCGGCCGGGCAGTGATCCCTGTCGTCGACAGCCGGGCCCGGGAGCGGGAGAGAGCGAGGCGCTGATGCTGGTTGTCGGGGAGTCTGGGTGGTCGGCGTCGCCGGTGTGGCCGGCGGGGATCCAGTCGGGTGACACGGTTGTGGGGGTGTCGTTGCTCGCGTCGCGTGGCGTGAGTCCTGTGCCGCCGTGGGCGACTGCGCACCTGGTGGAGACGTCTCCGTCGTCGCAGCGTGTGCGGCGTGTGGTGTGGTCCGGGCTGTATGAGCCGGGCACTCCCGCGCCGGCGTCGTCGGATGCGGATGATCACATCCTGTATCTGGTGGTGCTGCGTCAGACCGCTGGGGTCTCCGGTGTCCGCTCCGGTGTCGCGGGTGCGCAGATGCCCGCGAACGGGGGCGTGGTCGTTGTGACGGGGGCGTCGTCTCCGCGTCCGACGGGTGTGCTGTGGGGGCCGTGGGGTATGCCTGCGGACTCGGGCCGGTGGCACAGCAATGGTGTCTCGGTCGGGACCGCGGTCACCGCGGGGAGCGGCTGGGCGGGCTCGACGTCGCGTCTGTCGGGTGCGGTGTTGCTGATGATGGACGCGCCGGCCCCGGCCCGTGTGCGGGCGGTGGCGCCTACGTCGGGTGTGTACGCCGCGGACAGCACGGTCGAGGTGCGGTGGCGGTTGGACGCGCCGGGGCAGACGCAGTCGGCGTGGGCGATGCAGCTGTACCCGCCGGGGTCAGGGACTCCGGTGTGGTGGGATGCCGCGACGCAGACCGTGCAGACCTCCCGTGTGGAGAACCCTGGGCCGCTGCAGGCGATCAGCTTCCCGATGTCGGTGTTGCCCGAGGGGCAGATGCATGGTGTGTATGTGGAGGCCCGGTCGGCGCAGACAGCGTTGTGGACTCCGCAGGCCCCGATCGCGAACCTCGTGTCGCATGAGCGGCCGACCGCGGCTGTCACGGGCCCGACGGTGTCGCATGATGACCTGACCCCGGAGGTGACGTGGTCACGGGTGACGCCGCAGCCGCCGCAGGTCGCCGCGCGTTTGGAGATCACCGGTCCTGGTGTGGCGTGGCAGACCCTCATCGCCGGCGACGCGGCGAGCTTCGTGCTCCCCGTCCTGCCGTGGGTGAATGGTGAGACGTACACCGCGACCCTGCGCATCCAGCAGCAGGGGCATCTCAACCTCGCCGGCGCGGTCCTCTACCCGGGGCTGTGGTCCCCACCGGCCACGGGTAACTTCGTGGTCTCCTGGACCCCGCCGCCCACACCGACCGTGACGGCCGTCGCTCGCCGCGAAGGCATCGAGCTGACGGTCACCGCGGATCCGGATCTGCAGATCATCCTCGAGCGGGAGACCGCGGACGGGTGGCTGCCGATCTGCGAGTGGACCTCCACCGGCACCGACCGGGTGCGGGATGTGTTCGCTCCGCATCGGGGGTGGGTGCGGTGGCGGGCGATCGCCGCGACGGACCTGGACGGGCAGCGGATCACGTCTGCTCCGGGGGCGTCGTCACTGGTGCAGTCGCAGGATCACCGGTCGTATTTGGCGCTCGCGTCGGACCCGTGCCGCACCTGGCTGGCCGTGGAGCTGCGGGAGGACGCCGACCGGACACGCCTGCGCGCCGCCGAGGTCCACGACGGGTTCGGGAAGCCGTTCACGATCTACGGCCCTGACCGTGGCGTGCAGGGTGCGCTCACCGTGCAGACCTGCGACCGTGCGGATGCTGCCCGGCTGGAGCGGTTGCTGCTGTCGGGGGAGCCGCTGCTGTATCGGGAGCCGCCGGAGGATCCCGGCGCCGCCGAGGACCTGGTCCTGGTGGTGTCGGACCTGCTCACTCATTCCCGGATCGTGCAGGGCCCGTACCCGCTGCGCCGCCACGCCATCCCGTTCCGCACAGTGGAGCGCCCCGCCCTGGGGTCCGCGGCTGCGGGGCTGGTGGTGCATCCGGTGCCGGAGGTGTCGGCCGAGGAGGAGTAGAGCATGCTGCGTCTGGACGAGCACCCCGACCTGTGGGAGAAGATCCTGGCCTGCCCGGAGTGGGAGGTCAGTGCACGGGTCGAGGTGCTCGACCGGGACGGGGCTGTGATCGCCGAGCTCGGCACGACCGGAGCCCCGGTCCTCGCCGGGCGGGTGTCGATGGACGCCGACGCCGGCACGACCTGGACCGGCACCCTCACCGTCCCGGAGGAGCTCATCCCGCACAGCCCGTCCGATCTGCTCCACCCGGATGCGTTCCATCAGATCCGATGCTGGTGGCAGGTGTCTGCCCGTGCGGGTGCAGGGGAGTGGCCGGTGGGGACGATGCTCGTCGACGGGATGCCGCGCGTGTCCGACACCGGCGACCAGGTGGCCGCGGACGTGCAGCTCGCCGACCCGGTCGCGCTGATCCGTCAGGCACGGTGGGACACCTCGCTCGAGCTGGGTGGGGTGGACGCGGCGATCGCGATCGAGAGGATCATCGCCGACCGTGCCCCGTGGTGCCCGGTCGTGACCGAGCATGCCGGGTACGCGCTGCCGGCGGAGTGGCTGTGCGGGGATCCGGGGTCTGACCCGTGGGACGACGTCGAACGCATCGCAGAGGCCGCTGCGCTGACCGTCGTCTGTGACCGGCTCGGAGTGATCCGCATCACCCCCGCCTCGCCCGTGCAGGTTGGGGTGGGGGAGTTCGTGGAGGGCCCGGAGTGCCGGATCACCGACCTGCAGGTCGAGGGCGACGGCGACGACCGCGCCAACCAGATCGTGGTGGTCTCATCCTCCCGCGAGGTCGAGCCGCCCGTGATGGGGATCGCGCAGGTCACCGACCCCACCCACCCGCTGTGGATCGGCCACGGGGTGCTGATGAGCGACCGCGTCCAGTCCGACACCATCACCACCGCCACCCAAGCGCAGGCCCTCGCCGAGCAGCTCCTCGCCGAGCGGCTCGCGCGCCGCACCATCGTCCGTCTCACCCACCGCGCAAGGCCCGACCTGGACCCCTGGTCCACGGTTGTGGTGCAGCGCGCGCGTGCCGGCGTCCTCGATGAGCACACCGTGCGCGCCTGGTCCCTGGACCTCGGCGCCGGCATCCAGGACACGACCCTGTCGGGGAGGATCCGATGAGGCCCACCCACGTGCCCGCCCCACCCGCCGCGGTCACCGTCCCCACCCCGCCGGCAGCGGAGCCACGGCTGGTGCGCGGGCGGGTGCTGAGCGTCACCACCGGGACGGCGATCGGTCGCGGCCGGGCACTGATCGACGACGTCGAGCGCCCGTTCCTGTGCGTCGCCGCGACGACCGCGGTGCAGACCGGGCAGACCGGGAGCTTCCGTCTCGTCGGTGGGCAGTGGGAGCTCGTCGACCTGCCCGTCACAGTCCCCGGCATCGTCGGCGCACCGCCGGCCCCGGGGTCGGGGGAGCTCGACAACGTGGCCCTGTCCAACACGGTGCGCTCCCTGCACACCACCGTCACGGCCTTGCGGGCACGGATGATCGCCGCGGGCCTGGCCCGATGAGAGGACCCCTGATGGACGACTGCTGCCGCCCCCGCATGCTCAACGACCGGTACCCGATCGGTCTCCCCACAACGCGGGTGATCCAAGGGGCCCCGTTGAACCTCGCGCTCGCGTTCGCGACCCGTGACGGCACCCGCATCGACCTCACCGAGTGGACCGACTGGCGTGCCGCATGGCGAGACCGGGGACTGATCGTCCCCCTCACCGTCACTGTCCCCGACCCCACGGACGGGCTCGTGCAAGTCACCGCCGAGGCCGCGGACGTCGCACTGATGGCGGGCCGGGCGGGGTATTTCGATGTGCGCTCCCAACGGGGCGCGGAGATCCGCACATGGGTGCGATCCCACACGATCTGGCAGGAGGTCGCCACAGCATGAGCGATGACATCGAAATCATCTACATCCCCGATGGCACGCCGGGGCTCCCCGGGTCCGCGTCGCCGGAGATGATCGCCGCCGCCGAGACGCGGGCGGCCGAGGTCGCGGTCGTTGCTGCATTAGCGGCGCACGCGGAAGTTGTCGAAGAGGTCGCCGCGGACGTCTTCACAGCCAGATCGGAGGCGGTCGATGCGCGTGCCGACGCAGTCGCTGCGAGTGTTGCCGTGGCGAGCGTCGTTGCCACCAACGACGGCATCATGACCGCTGCAGCCGAAGATAGTGGGTCATCTTTTGCAGCACATCTGCGAGCTCGGGTCGGGGAAGTGACGGGGGCCGCGCTCAACGTGCGTCAGCACGGCGCCGTCGGAGATGGCGTTACCGACGATGCGTCGATCTTCAATACTGTCGCGGCCGCGCTGGATGGGATCGGTGGCATCATCCAGGTGCCCGATGGCGTCTACGCCATCGGGAGTGAGATCACACTCCCGGTGGGGGTGTCGCTCTCGATGGCACCGAATGCGCGGCTCGTGGCGATCACTGAAATCCGGTCGCTGGTGAATCTCGCCTCGCCCGCATGGGGTGTTGACGGCGCGGGGTGGTCCGACAACATCTCTGTCACGGGCGGGATACTCGATGGCAACAGCTTGGCGCAGACCGGTCTGCGCATCCCCGGCGTGCGCGGGCTCACCATCTCGAACCTCACAATCCTCGACACGAAGTTCGGAGTGGCGCAGGGCCAGAACGGCACTCATTCGTCGTATGGGATTACGGTCAATGCGATGCGTGTTGAGCGCTCGAAAGGGGCGGTCAACCCCACGGGCTCTATCGGACTTGACATTGCCTACGCGACCGATTCGGTATTCAGCGACATCATCATCCGCGGCTACGAAACCGGCGTCCGCGACGGCGTCGGATCAAACTTCTACCAGCTAGTGCATGTCTGGTCTTACGAGGCGGAAGGTGCCAACCTTCACAAGACCAGCTTCGTTGCGAAGGGCGATTACACGACGTTCATGCAGTGTGACGCCGATACTCCAGCGGAGGCAGGGTGGCGTCTGGAGTCGTCGAACAACAGGATCATCGCCTCTCGGCTATTCCTGAATGCGCATGCGACATCGGGCACGCGCGGCATTGTCCTCGTCAACGACCCGGGCTGGTACGACGTGAACCTGTCCATCACGAACCTCACTATCCTCGTCTCGGCGGGGAAGACTCTCGCCGCGGACATTGACGGCACTCCCTGGACTGCAGGGTATGGCCTCTGGGGCAGAGGGCTTGAGGTGGTCGGCACGCAGTACCGCGGAGCCGTCGCGACGCGACGGCTCTACCGCAGCGTGCAGCAGGAGGCTGCGATCAAGAGCCTCCGAGTGTTCAACGACTCCCTCGCCGGGCAGCCATTGAGACTCTGGGGCGGGAACGCGTCACCCGCCGAGGCCGGCATGGCCAGCCCCAGCTCAGATGTCCTCTACCTCCGACACAACGGCGATACGTGGATCGGATCATCCAGCGGATGGTCCCCCAGGAACATCGATACGGGATGGCGTGATGTCACGAGCCTGATCCAGAACGGATGGACCGTGGCATCCCTAATGGTCCGGCGCGACGGACGGCGCGTCACCTGGCGAATCCGTGATCTCAACGGGACATCAGCCTCGACGGGCGAGTTCATCCCCGCATTGCCCGGGTTCGACACGGGCTACGCGTCAGCGGTGACCTGCCAGATTGTCAACGCCGCCGGAACCGGAATCATGATCATCAAGTCGACTCCGGGCGGCGCACTGTGGGCGCCACCAGGAGCACGGTCGTCTGGTGATCACCAAGAGATCTCCTTCTACGTCGGATCTACCTTCCCCGCGACCCCTTACCCGGGGACTTAGACCCGCGTCTTCTCCGACGGGCGTGGTCCTTCCCATGCCACGCCCGTCGGCCCTGTCGAGAGGACCACGATGAAGAACTTTGTCCGCATCGACGGGTGGCCTGTCGCGCCGGCCGTCGCCAAGGCGTACCTGCCACTGCGCGCGGATCACGACGCGAACTGTCCCTGCGGGGTGCCGCTGCGGATCAACTCCGGGTATCGCACTCGCAGTGAGCAGGCCCGCGAGTTCGAGGCCCGGTATCGGCCGGGCGCGTTCTCCCCGTGGGGGGACTACCGCCGCTACCAGGGCATCATCTGGGGGCGCGTCGACCCGGGCGGCCCGGTGGCCTCTCCGGACGCCGGCAGCAACCACACCCGCGGCTACGCGCTCGACCTGAACGTGTCCTACGGGCGGTGCCACAGCTGGATGCTCCGCAACGCACCCCGCCACGGCTTCCACTGGGGCGAGGGGCGCGCGGTCGACGAGCCCTGGCACTGGACATGGGCGTTCGACGGGGACCTGCCGCCCCGCGGGGCCCCGGACCCGTGGGAGGGCCGCGGCGCGCCGGACCCTGTCCACCCCACCGACGCGGGTATCCCGCTCGCACAACTCACCGGCTCCCCTGGGGAGCCATTCACCCCTACGGGGGAGGAAGACGAGGACGACGACATGAAGATCGGCCAGATCCACACGAAGACCTCGAGCGGCATCAAGCGCGCGCTCTACGCACCGGGCACGGCGTACTTCGTGCCCTACCTGTCCACGGATCCGAAGTACGCCAACGGGTTCGCGGCGAGCCTGGAGACCGGCGACTCCGTCGAGGTCACCGAGAGCCTGTTCAACGCGATGGCGCGCGCGTCTGCTGCGCTGCTCCCGCAGGGGCGCGTGCAGGTCGAGCTCGTCGACGCGGGGTAGAGATCCTGATGTCTCGTGTTCGAGCGTTGTGGGAGCGGATCACCGAGCCCCGACATATGAAGATCGCGTACCTCGTGATCTACGTGATCACCGTCGCGATCGGGGTGGTGACGTTGATCACCCCACCGCAATCGATCGCGGGGGAGATCGGGCCGGTGATCACCGCGGTGTGGGCGTCGTTGTTCGTCATCGGTGGTGTGGTCGGGGCGGTCACGGTCCTGCCGGGCTGGTGGTGGGTGGAACGTCTCCTCGCGATCGCGCCGGTCATGCTCGGGTTGGCGATCTACCTGACCGTCGTGGGTGTGCTCCACGCGCAGGGCCTCGCGAGCGGGGCGTCCCGGCTCACCCAGCTGGGGATCATCGTTCTCGCGTCCGCACCGTTCACTGTGCGCTTCCTCGTGATCCGGGAGTACAGCTTCCAGCCGCGCACCCGGAGGTGACCATGACCGAATGGGCACCTGTCGTCACCGCTCTCCTCGGAGCCGGTGGCGGCGCGATCCTCCTCGAGCTCACCAAACGCACCCTCGACGCTCTCTCCGGCCGCGGCAAGCAACGCCGCGACGAGGTCGACCGTGCCTGGCAGGCCGCCGACACGGCACGCAGCGAACGCGACCGGGAAGCCGCCGGCCGCCGCGTCGCCCAGGAGTACGCGTCGCTGCTTCGCCGCATCCTCCTCGGCGCTCCCTGCGTCGAGGCATCCGAGATCCCCCCGTACCCCACCCGCAAGGAGGAGCCATGAAGGCCCTGTTTGAATCCCTCGTGAGAACCTACGTGCCCTGGCTCGCCGGCATCATCATCGGCGGCCTCACCTCCCTGGGCGTGCCCCTCGACCCCGACGTCGCCCCGCAGCTGACCGCCGTGCTCATGGCCGGCGCGTCCGCCCTCTGGTACATCGCCGCCCGCCTCCTCGAGACCCACGTGTCCCCGCACTTCGGCTGGCTCCTCGGAGTGCCCGGCGCGCCCGTCTACGACGTGACGCCGGCCGTCGACACCGCGGTCGGTTCCCTCGCTGTCCTCGACCCGGCCGAGCAGGAGGCCGACATCCAGGCCGCCGCGACCCGTGCACAGCTTCGCCGCGACCGCCGTCAGTGACGGCTCACTGCGTCAGTGAACATCACTGACGTTCACTGACGCACAGTGACGTTCACTGAACCGCCCCGCTTCTCTTCGGAGAGGCGGGGCGGTTTCGTCGTGCCGATGTCGGAGGGTGGCGGCAGTGTGGTGTTCCTGATCACAGGAGGACTCAGATGATGCAACGAAAGGATGGGCGGCCGCTCGTCACGACCTTCCCCGTACGGCCTGAGGATGAGATCGAGGTCGTCGACGCAGATGTCCTCGACGGCGATGAGTCCGAGGAAGGGCTTGTCTGCTCGCTTCGTCGCAGTCCTGAGGCTCGTGCGGAGCTTGAGTGGGAAGAATCCGGGGACTGGTGGCCGTGATTCTGGTCGACGTTTACCCGACGAATTGACTGCCTACTTGGGTCTACTTTCGTCTACTTCACGAGGTGCGAGCCGCGGAAAGTAGCCCCAGGTATGCCTAGGTATGGCCCACCGTGGACCAGTGGGTTCTGGGTTCGAGTCCCAGGGGGTGCAC
>NZ_JBYRJA020000013.1:0-78692 GCF_058349825.2 Microbacterium longlingense | reverse complement strand
CATCCGCTGCCTCAAACGACTCATCGCCCGCGAGATCTACTACGTCCTCACCCGACCTTGACATCCATAGGAGCATCGCCCCCGCATCGCAGCGCGTCCACGTGCCGGGGGGGAGCAGACGCGTCTGGTCCGGCGCCTGGCTCTAGGCTGAGGGTGTGACCCACCGCCGTCTCCTCCTCGTCAACGGGCCGAATCTCAATCTTCTCGGTGCGCGCGAGCCGGAGATCTACGGGTCTGAGACCCTGGCTGACGTCGAGGCGCTCGTGCGAAGCGCAGCGGCCGAACGGGGCTACGAGGTGCGTGCGGTGCAGAGCAACCACGAGGGTGCTCTGATCGACGCCATCCACGACGCCCATCACGACTGCGACGGCATCGTCATCAACCCCGGCGGGCTCACCCACACCTCGGTGGTGCTGCGCGACGCTCTGAGCGGCGTCGCGCTGCCGGTCGCTGAGGTGCACATCTCCGACGTGTATGCGCGGGAGGACTTCCGTCACCATTCCTATGTGCGTGACGTCGCCGTGGTGCACGTCGTCGGCGCCGGCGTGGCGGGCTACGCGACGGCCGTCCAGCGTCTCCTCGACACCATCGACTAGCATGGGTCCTCGGCCGTCCGGCCGCTAAACTCCACGAACGGATTTCACAAGCGCATGGCATCTACCGCAGACATCAAGAACGGCGTCGTCATCAAGATCGACGGACAGCTCTGGAGCGTCGTGGAGTTCCAGCACGTCAAGCCGGGCAAGGGCGGCGCCTTCGTGCGCACCAAGCTCAAGAACGTCGTGTCGGGCAAGACCGTCGACAAGACCTACAACGCTGGCACGAAGATCGAGATCGAGAACGTCGACCGCCGCGACTTCACCTACCTGTACACCGACGGCGACGGCTTCGTGTTCATGGATGTGGACGACTACGACCAGCTCACGGTTCCGGCCGCGACCGTCGGTGACGCCAAGAACTTCATGCTCGAGAACCAGCAGGTGCAGATCGCGCTGAACAACGGCAACCCGCTCTACGTCGAGCTGCCCGCGTCCGTGGTCCTCGAGGTCACCTACACCGAGCCCGGCCTGCAGGGCGACCGCTCGTCGGCCGGCACCAAGCCCGCCACTCTCGAGACCGGGTACGAGGTCCAGGTCCCGCTGTTCCTCGAGACCGGCACCAAGGTCAAGATCGACACCCGCACGGGCGACTACCTCGGCCGCGTCAACTGATCCGGTCTCGATGAGCGCTCGCACCAAGGCGCGCAAGCGCGCCCTCGACATCCTCTTCTCCGCAGACGTCCGCGGCGACGACGTCGCCGTCACTCTCGCCGCCGAGGCGGCGCGGGCCTCGTCGGAGCCCGCTCGCCAGGCCTCGTGGCTCTACGCACGGGAGATCGTCGACGGCATCGTCGACCACCGCGACGAGATCGACGAGCAGATCACCACGCACAGCCGGGACTGGAAGATCGAGCGGATGCCCGCGGTCGACCGAGCGATCCTGCGGATCGGCACCTGGGAGATCCTGCACAACGACGACGTGCCCACCGCCGTCGCGATCGATGAGGCCGTGGAGCTCGCCAAAGAGCTCTCGACGGAGGACTCCGGCGCATTCGTGCACGGCGTGCTCGCGCGGGTGGCCAGGGCGTCCTGATCCCTCCGCGCGGCTCCGGCGATTGGCGTGCGCTCCTGCCGCGCGCGGACGACGCACGCACACCGCTCGCGCTGGGCATGGAGCTGCGTCGTCGCGACACCGCCGGTCAGGGGCGCTGGACGGGACGTCCGCTGCGCACCGCGACCGCACGGGACCTGCAACGGGATCCCGGTGAGGTGTTCCTCGCGGTGCGGCCTCTGATGCGCGGCCGCACCGGGAGCTGGATCCACGGGGACGCCGGCTGGGACGCCGTCCGCCGCGTCGGCAGCCGCTTCGACCCCGCGCAATCGCGGTGGTTCGCCGATCTGCTGAGCATCTCGCGCGATTCCCTGCTGTCGGGCACGGCCGGCGACTGGCTCCTCCTCGACCCCGTCGGGTCTGCCCTGCTGTGGCCCCATCTGGCGCAGGCCCCGGAGATCGGCGTCCCGCTCATCGCGACGGAGCGGTCGACGCGCCTCACCTGGCCCGAGCGCATCCGGGTGCGCGCGGTGATCGCCGCATCAGAGGGCGACGCGCTCACCGTCACCGCCGAGGCCGTGGCCGGTGATGAGGTCTTTCCGGCCTCGCACGTTCGAGCGGTGGGCTCCGGCGGCCTTTACGCGCATCGGGTGGTCGGGGCGCGCATCGACCTCGTCCTCGGCCCCGTGCTGCTGACGCCCGCGGTGGGGGCGCTGCTCGGCGTGCAGGAGCCGCTGCGCGTTCCGGCGCCGGAACGCGCCGATTTCCTCCGCGAGGCCTACCCGCTCCTGCTCCGCGGAGCAGAGGTGCAGGCGCGGGACGGCATCACCCTGCCGGAGCCGCCCGAGCCGGCCGTGCTCATCGAGATCGACCACCGGCCGGAGCATGGCGGTCCGGACGGCATCCGTTACCGCTTCTGCTGGGACTACGACGAGTACGGCCTGGTCGGTTTCGACGAACCGGCCACAGGTATCCGCGCCATCGACCGCGAGAACGCGCTGCGACCGCCGGCGGTCGCAGCCTGGACCGCCGTCACGGGTCTCGTCTTCGCCGCATCCGGCTCCTTCGCCGACGCGGACGCCGCCGAATTCCTGTCCCACCTCGCTCCGACCCTGGAAGAGGAGCACGGCATCCGGTTGGCCCACCGTGGTGTGCCGCGCAGCTATCAGGAACTCACCGGAGAGCCCGTCATCACGGTCCGAACCGTCGAGACAGACCAGCCGGACTGGTTCGATCTCGGCATCTCGGTCCGCATCGACGGGCGTACCATCCCCTTCCTGCCCCTCTTTCGCGCGCTGAGTCTGCGCCGCGGGAAGCTCAAACTCGTGGACGGCACGTGGTTCTCGCTGCGCCATCCCGCCTTCGACCGTCTCCGCGAACTGCTGGACGAGGCAGCGGATCTTGCAGAGTGGGAGACCGGTCCACGCATCTCCCGGCGCCACATCACGCTGTGGGAGGACTTCGAGGACCTCGCCGACGAGGCCGAGCCCGCGATCACCTGGCGGGCAGCCGTGGCAGACCTGCGTGGCGCCGCGGACGTCGAGGTACCGGTTCCGACCGGCATCACCGCAGAGCTGCGGCCGTATCAGCGGGAGGGTTTCGAGCGGCTCGCCCTGCTCTGGCGGCATCGGCTCGGCGGCATCCTCGCCGACGACATGGGCCTCGGCAAGACGCTGCAGGTGCTCGCCCTGATCGTGCACGCGCGGGAGGCGGCGCCGGCATCGCCGCCCTTCCTCGTGGTCGCACCCACCTCGGTCGTTCCGGTGTGGACCAGGGAGGCCGCGCGCTTCGCTCCCGGGCTGCGCGTCGTCGTACGCGACCGCACGACGTCCACGCTCGGCGTCCCGCTGGCGGCAGCGGTCGAGGGCGCCGATCTCGTGATCACCTCGTATCCGGTGCTGCGGATCGACGGCGCCGACTTCGCCGACTGCTCGTGGGCGGGGGTCGTGCTCGACGAGGCGCACCACGTGAAGAACCCGGCGACGCGGCAGCACCAGGCGGTCGCGGATCTCACGGCCGAGGCCGTATACGCCGTCACCGGCACGCCGATCGAGAACGGGCTGGGGGAGCTGTGGGCGCTGCTCTCGCTCACGTCTCCGGGGCTGTTCGCCTCGGCGCGGCGATTCCGGGAGGACTTCATTCAGCCGATCGAGCAGGGCAAGGTCCCGGAGAACGCCGAGGGTGCGCCATACCGCCGGGCGCGCATCGAGCTTCTGCGTCATCGCATCCGGCCGTTCGTGATCAGAAGGACGAAGGAGCTGGTCGCCGCCGACCTTCCGGCACGGCAGGAGCAGGTGCTCCGCATCGAGCTGGCGCCGGCGCACCGCTACCGCTACGAGACCGTGCTGCAGCGCGAACGGCAGAAGATCCTCGGGCTCCTGCCCGACCTCGATCGGAGCCGCTTTATCGTGTTCCGCTCGCTCACGCTCCTGCGGATGCTGAGCCTGGCGCCCGGACTCGTCGAGCCGGACGACGCGGCGCTCGGTTCGCGCAAGATCGACGTGCTCGTCGACCGCCTCATGGAGCTGCGCGACGAGGGGCACCGGGTGCTGGTCTTCAGCCAGTTCACCTCGTTCCTCGCGCTGGTGCGTGACCGGCTGGAGTCCGCCGGCGTCGCGACGGCGTACCTGGACGGCGCGACGCGCGACCGCGACGGCGTGGTCGCGGGGTTCCGGTCCGGGAATCAGACCGCTTTCCTGCTGAGCCTCAAGGCCGGTGGCGTCGGGCTCACCCTGACCGAGGCCGACTATGTCTTCCTGCTCGACCCGTGGTGGAATCCTGCCGCGGAGGCGCAGGCCGCCGACCGCGCCCACCGGATCGGTCAGCGTCGCCCCGTGTTCGTCTATCGGATGATCGCGGCGGGAACGATCGAGGAGAAGGTTCTCGCGCTGCAGGAGCGGAAAGCACGTCTGAGCGCGGCGGTGCTGGACGACGAGGACCTCTTCGCACAGTCGCTCACCGCAGAGGACATCCGCGGGCTGCTCGCGGACTGACGCCGGGCGCGCCGGATTCCTCCGGCCGTCGCTCCGGGCTCGTTCAGGTGCCCGCCGGTAGAATCGTCAGGTTCACGAGACGCCTGCCCGGACGAACCCGACCGGGAGATTGAGGAGCACCATGCGGATCACGGGACTCGGCCACGCCGGGATGTTCATCGAGACGGTGGGGGGAAACATCATTTGCGACCCCGTGCTCGGTCCGTCCTTCTACGGATCATGGTTCCCCTTCCCCGACAACCGCGGCCTGGACTGGGAGCGGCTCGGACGCGAGGCGGACTTCCTCTACATCTCGCACCGGCACCGTGACCACTTCGACCCTCGACTGCTGAAGCGGTACATCCGCACGGACATCGAGGTGCTGCTGCCGGAGTACCCCACGGACGAGCTCGAGACCGACATCCGCGCGCTCGGCTATGACAACATCACCTATGCCCCGGCGGGCGAGGTCATCGAGCGGGGCGACCTGAAGATCATGATCACGCCGCTGCGCGCTCCGAGCGACGGCCCGATCGGCGACTCCTCGCTCAGCGTCGACGACGGCACCGGCTCCGTGCTCAACCAGAACGACTCCCACCCCCTCGACCTGGACCGGCTGTTCTCCTTCGGCAAGCCGGACGCCTACTTCACGCAGGTGTCGGGCGCGATCTGGTGGCCGATGGTCTACGACCTCCCCCAGGAGGCCAAGCAGAACTTCGCGCGCCTCAAGAGGGAAGCGCAGAACAAGCGGGCGATGTACTACATCGAGAAGGTCGACGCGCCGCACGTGTTCCCGATGGCCGGGCCGCCGATGTTCTTGCGCGATGAGCTGTTCCGGTACAACGGCACGGGCCGCGACAACGACTCGATCTTCACCGACCAGAAGCAGTTCCTCGCTCATATGAAGGAGCTCGCCCCGCAGTACGCCGGGCACCTGTTCGTGCCGGGCACCGTGGTGACCGTCGAGAACCGCGGGGTGGCGTCGGTCGAGCAGACGCTGTACTCGGAGGCGGAGCTCGCGCACATCTTCGACGAGAAGTGGGACTACCTCGAAGAGCAGCGGGCGAGCCGGCAGCAGGAGATCCGCGATGAGGAGGCCTCGCGCGCCGAGATCCTGCCGCCGGAGGAGATGCTGGCGGCTATCAAGGCCTGGTGGGAACCGCTGCTGAAGAAGTCGCGCACCATCCGTCTCGGAGTCGGCGGCAATGTTCGCTTCCGCATCGGCGAGCTCGACATGGTCGTCGACTTCCCGAAGGCGAAGGTCCGCGCGTATGCGGGGGAGGAGTGCATCTACTGGTACACGATCCCGGCAGACCTCGTCTCGACCAACATCGCTGACCATGAGATCGACTGGTCCAACTCGATCTTCCTCTCGATGCAGTTCAGCGTCGGGCGCAGCGGGAAGTTCAACGAGTTCCTCACCACGTTCCTCAAGTGCCTCTCCGTGGACCGCATCGAGTACGTCGAGAACTGGTACCAGGAGCAGACGGACCAGACCGAGGACGCCGAGATCGGCGACTGGGTCGTGCAGCGGCGTTGCCCGCATCTTCGTGCCGACCTCACCCGCACCGGCAAGATCGACGAGGACGGGATCCTCACCTGCAGCATGCACGACTGGAAATGGGACCTGAAGACCGGCAAGTGCCTCTCCACGACCGGTCACCCGATCCGTGCCGAGCGCTGCGCCGTGACGGAGGCCGCCCTGAGCGAAGCCTGACCCTCTTCGCCGCGTCCACCCGGCGTGTGCGCATCCAGGCCGGGTGCACGCGGCACCGGGCGGGGCGGACGGGTGGACTAGCATGGGATGTGCTGGCGAACTTTGACGCAGGCAACCTTTAACCCCGTCCTGTGAGGCGGAGAAGGGAGCGGCGATGAGCGCACGTACCGTGCTGCACGAAGCCGATATCGCGCGGGCGCTGACCCGCATCGCACATGAGATCCTCGAATCCAACCGAGGCGCGGAGAATCTGGTGATCCTCGGGATCCCGACCCGCGGCGTCACGCTCGCCGAGCGGGTGGCGCGCCTGGTGGGCGAGATCTCCGGCACCGAGATCCCCGTCGGTGCGCTGGACGTCACGCTCTTCCGCGACGACCTGGCCCAGCACCCCACCCGGTCGCCGCACCCGACAGACATCCCGGCGGGCGGCGTCGACGGCCGCACCGTCGTGCTGGTCGATGACGTGCTCTTCTCCGGGCGCAGCATCCGCGCGGCCCTCGATGCGCTCCAGGCCATCGGCCGGCCCGCAGCGGTGCGCCTGGCGATCCTCGTCGATCGCGGTCACCGCGAGCTGCCGATCCGCCCCGACTTCGTCGGCAAGAACATCCCCTCCGCGCGGTCGGAGCGCGTCAACGTCCGCCTCCGCGAGCACGACGGCGTCGAGGAGGTGACGATCGAAGGATGAGACATCTCCTCGACACCCGCACCCTGGCACGTGAGGACGCCCTTCGCATCCTCGACATCGCCGAGGACATGGCCGACACGCAGTCGCGCGAGGTCAAGAAGCTGCCGACGCTGCGCGGCAAGACCGTGGTGAACCTCTTCTTCGAGGACTCCACCCGCACCAGGATCTCCTTCGAGGCCGCCGCCAAGCGCCTGTCCGCCGACGTCATCAACTTCGCCGCGAAGGGATCCAGCGTCTCCAAGGGCGAGAGCCTGAAAGACACCGCGCAGACCCTGGAGGCCATCGGCGCCGACGCCGTCGTCATCCGGCACGGGGCCTCCGGAGCCCCGCGGACGCTCGCGACCTCCGGCTGGATCTCCGCGGGCGTCATCAACGCCGGCGACGGAACCCACGAGCACCCCACCCAGGCCCTGCTGGACGCCTTCACGATCCGCAAGCGCTTCTTCGGCGCCGCGAGCAGGGGCCGCGACCTCGCGGGATTGCGCGTGGTGATCGTCGGAGACATCCTGCACTCCCGTGTCGCCCGCTCCAACGTCTGGCTGCTGCACACGCTCGGAGCGGACGTCACCCTCGTCGCACCGCCCACGCTCGTTCCGCAGGACGTGTCGGCATGGCCGGCGACCGTGCTGTACGACCTCGATGAGGCGTTGCGCACCCGCCCGGACGCGGTGATGATGCTCCGCATCCAGCTGGAGCGCATGAACGCGGCGTACTTCCCGAGCGAGCGGGAGTACGCCCGCCTCTGGGGCCTGGACGTCACGCGGACCGGGATGCTCGGCGACGCTAGCATTGTGCTGCACCCCGGACCCATGAACCGGGGTCTGGAGATCGCCTCGGAGGCGGCGGATTCGCCGCGCTCCACGGTCCTCGAACAGGTCGCCAACGGCGTGTCCGTGCGGATGGCCGTGCTGTACCTGCTCCTCGCCGGGGAGCGCACCACCGACAGCGCCGATCGCGGCGCCCTTCAGAAGGACGGAGCAGACGCATGAGCCAGTCGCTGGTGTTCACCGGAGCGAGCATCCTGGGCGGCGAGTCTGCCGACATCCGCATCGAGGACGGCCGCATCACCGAGGTCGGCGCCGACGTCTCCCCAGCGGGCGCCCGGGTCGTCGATGCCGCCGGGCTCGTGGCCCTGCCCGGTCTCGTCGACCTGCACACGCACCTGCGCGAGCCCGGTTATGAGGCGTCAGAGACGGTGCTCAGCGGCACGCGCGCCGCGGCGGCCGGCGGGTTCACCGCCGTGTTCGCGATGCCCAACACGTCGCCCGTCGCCGATACGGCGGGCGTCGTCGAGCAGGAACTGACCCTCGGCGAGGCCGCCGGCTATGCCACCGTGCAGCCGATCGGTGCCGTCACCGTCGGCCAGAAGGGAGAACGCCTCGCCGAGCTCGGCGCGATGGCGTCTTCGCGGGCGCGGGTGCGGGTGTTCAGTGACGACGGCTTCTGCGTCTGGGACCCGCTCATCATGCGACGCGCCCTCGAGTACGTCAAGGCGTTCGGCGGCGTCATCGCCCAGCATGCACAGGACCCGCGGCTGACCGAGGGCGCCCAGCTCAATGAGGGCGTCGTGTCTGCGGAGCTCGGCCTCGCCGGCTGGCCGGCGGTTGCGGAGGAATCCATCATCGCCCGCGATGTGCTTCTGGCGGAGCACGTCGGATCGCGACTGCACGTGTGCCACCTGTCCACCGCCGGCTCCGTCGACATCATCCGCTGGGCCAAGAAGCGCGGGATCGATGTCACCGCCGAGGTCACCCCCCATCACCTCCTGCTCACGGACGAGATGGCCCGCGGCTACGACGCCCGATACAAGGTCAACCCGCCGCTGCGCACGGCGGAGGACGTCCAGGCGGTGCGCGAGGGCCTCGCCGACGGCACCATCGACATCGTCGCCACCGACCATGCCCCGCACCCGAGCGAGGCGAAGGCCTGCGAGTGGCAGGCCGCGGCCAACGGCATGGTTGGCCTGGAGAGCGCATTGCGCGTCGTGCACCAGACCATGGTCGAGACCGGCCTGCTGGACTGGGCGGACGTGGCCAGGGTCATGAGCACAGCCCCCGCCCGCATCGGGAGCCTGACCGGCCACGGTACCCCGATCACCGCGGGATCGCCCGCCGAGCTCGTGCTCTACGACCCCGCGGTCGACGGTGTCTTCACCACGGCGGATCTGCACGGCAAGTCCACCAACTCGCCCTATCTGGGCCGGCCGCTGCCCGGTCGCGTGATGTGGACCGTGCACGGCGGTGTCGCCACCGTGCAGGAGGGCGCGCTCGTCGAGGAGCTGATCCGATGAGCCGCGAACTCGCCCTCGCCGTGATGATCACCGCGGCGGTGGTCATCCTGCTGCTGATGCTGTTCGGCTGGCGGCGCCGCCTGCGCCGCGACGCCGCCCTGCAGGCGCCGCTCGGGGTTCCGGAGCACGCTCGCGTGCTCGATCGCTTCGAGGTGCTGTACGTCGCGACGACCGTGCACGACCAGCCGCTCGAACGTCTCGCGCTCGCGCCCCTGGCCTACCGCGCCCGCGGCGAGGCGGCGGTCACCGACCGCGGCCTCGCCCTGAGCCTCGACGGAGCGCCGACGGTGTTCCTCCCGAGCGCGCACATCGACCTCGTCGATCGCGCCACCGTCGCGATCGACCGCGTCGTCGAGCGCGACGGCCTCGCCCGCGTCGTCTGGCGCGTCGCAGAAGATCGCCCCGTCGACAGCTATCTGCGCGTCGTCACCGGCGATGTGGCGGCCTTCGTCGCCGCACTGACTCCCATCCTCCGCCCCGCTCCCACGCCGGGCCCCGCATCCGAGACCGGAGCCTCCGCATGAACACCATTTCTCCGTCCGTCCCCGGCGGCGATCCCGCCGTGCTCGTCCTCGAAGACGGCACCCGCTATGAGGGGCGCGCGTATGGCGCCCGCGGCGTCACCGTCGGCGAGGTCGTCTTCTCCACCGGCATGACCGGCTACCAGGAGACCCTGACCGACCCGTCCTACGCCGGCCAGATCGTGCTGCAGACGGCGCCGCACATCGGCAACACCGGCGTCAACGACGAGGACCCGGAGTCCGATCGCATCTGGGTCTCCGGGTACATCGTGCGCGACCCCTCGCGTGTCGTGTCGAACTGGCGCGCCGACGGTGATCTGGAGACCGCCCTCGCGGCGGACGGCGTCGTCGGCATCAGCGGTGTCGACACCCGGGCGATCACCCGCCGCCTGCGCAGCGCCGGCAGCATGCGCGGCGCTGTCTTCTCCGGACCAGACGCGGCAGGGAGCGCCGATGAGCAGCTGGACCGGGTGCGCAACGCGCCGCTGATGGCCGGCCAGAACCTCTCAGAGCAGGTCTCCACCGCCCAGCCCCGGGTGACCGCTGCCGCGGGCGAGCGCATCGGGAACCTCGCCATCATCGATCTCGGCATCAAACAGGCCACCATCGACAACCTGGCGCGCCGCGGATTCGAGGTCCACGTCCTGCCGCAGACCAGCACCCTCGCGGATGTCCTGGCGATCGACCCCGTTGCGGTCTTCTACTCCAACGGGCCTGGCGACCCGGCAGCCTCGGAAGACCACGTGGCCCTGCTGCGAAGCATCCTCGACCGCGGTCTGCCGTTCTTCGGGATCTGCTTCGGCAACCAGCTGCTCGGCCGCGCGCTCGGCTTCGACACCTACAAGCTGACCTTCGGGCACCGGGGGATCAACCAGCCGGTTCTGGACCGCACCACCGGTCGCGTCGAGATCACGGCGCACAACCACGGCTTCGCCGTCGACGTCCCGCTGGACGGTCCCGTCGACAGCCCGCACGGGTACGGCAAGGTCGAGGTGAGCCACGTCGGCCTCAACGACCAGGTGGTCGAGGGCCTGCGGGCGCTCGACATCCCGGCGTTCTCCGTGCAGTACCACCCGGAGGCCGCCGGCGGACCGAACGACGCCAACTACCTCTTCGACCGCTTCAAGGACATGGTCGTCGCACACCTCGACGCGAAGTCCGACCTGGAGGACGCACAGTAATGCCCAAGCGCGACGACATCCGTTCCGTCCTGGTGATCGGCTCCGGGCCGATCGTGATCGGCCAGGCCTGCGAGTTCGACTACTCCGGCACCCAGGCGTGCCGCGTGCTGCGCGCCGAGGGCGTGCGCGTGATCCTGGTCAACTCCAACCCGGCCACGATCATGACAGACCCCGACTTCGCCGACGCCACCTACATCGAGCCGATCACCCCCGAGGTCATCGAGACGATCATCGCCAAGGAGAAGCCGGACGCGATCCTGCCGACCCTCGGCGGCCAGACGGCGCTCAACGCCGCGATGGCACTGCACGAGCGCGGCATCCTCGACACGTACGGGGTCGAGCTGATCGGCGCCAAGGTCGATGCGATCCAGAAGGGCGAGGACCGTCAGATCTTCAAGGAGCTCGTGATCGCCGCCGGTGCGGAGGTCGCGGCATCGCGCATCGCGCACACGATGGAGGAGGTGCTCGCGGCCGCCGACGAGCTCGGCTATCCGCTGGTCGTGCGGCCGTCGTTCACGATGGGCGGCCTCGGCTCCGGTTTTGCCTATGACGAGGAAGACCTGCGCCGCATCGCCGGCGCCGGCCTGCGCGATTCTCCCACCACCGAGGTGCTGCTGGAGGAGTCCATCCTCGGCTGGAAGGAGTACGAGCTCGAGCTCATGCGCGACACCTCCGACAACACGGTGGTGGTCTGCTCGATCGAGAACGTCGATCCCGTCGGCGTGCACACCGGTGACTCGATCACCGTCGCGCCGGCGCTCACCCTCACCGACCGCGAGTTCCAGAAGCTGCGCGACATCGGCATCGACATCATCCGTGCCGTCGGCGTCGACACCGGCGGCTGCAACATCCAGTTCGCCGTGAACCCGGAGAACGGCCGCATCATCGTCATCGAGATGAATCCGCGCGTGTCGCGTTCCTCGGCGCTGGCGTCGAAGGCGACCGGTTTCCCGATCGCGAAGATCGCCGCGAAGCTGGCGATCGGCTACCGTCTCGACGAGATCCCGAACGACATCACCGGTGTCACCCCCGCCAGCTTCGAGCCGACCATCGACTACGTCGTGGTGAAGGTTCCGCGGTTCGCGTTCGAGAAGTTCCCGGCCGCAGACGCCACCCTGACGACCACCATGAAGTCGGTCGGCGAGGCGATGGCGATCGGCCGGAACTACGCCACGGCGCTGCAGAAGGCGCTCCGCTCGCTCGAGAAGCGCGGCTCCAGCTTCCACTGGGGACCGGAGGAGCGCGGCATCGAGGAGCTTCTGGAGATCGCGCAGACGCCGACCGACGGCCGGATCGTGGTGCTCCAGCAGGCGATGCGCCAGGGCGCCACGATCGAGCAGGCCTTCGCGGCGACGCAGATTGACCCCTGGTTCCTGGATCAGATCGCGCTCATCAACGAGGTGGCCGAGGTCGTGCGCACCGCCGCGGAGCTGGATGCTCAGACCCTCCGCTACGCGAAGGAGCACGGTTTCTCCGACGCGCAGATCGCGCAGCTGCGCGACCTGACCGAGGACGAGGTGCGCAGCATCCGCCACGGTCTCGGGCTGCGGCCGGTGTTCAAGACGGTGGACACGTGCGCGGGGGAGTTCCCGGCGCTCACGCCCTACCACTACTCGAGCTACGACGTCGAGACGGAGGTGATGCCGTCCGACCGGCAGAAGGTCGTCATCATCGGTTCCGGCCCCAACCGCATCGGCCAGGGCGTGGAGTTCGACTACTCCTGCGTGCATGCGTCGTTCGCGCTGTCCGCTGCCGGGTACGAGACCATCATGGTCAACTGCAACCCGGAGACCGTCTCCACCGACTACGACACCTCCGATCGGCTGTACTTCGAGCCGCTCACGCTGGAGGACGTGCTCGAGGTGCTGCACGCCGAGGCCGCGAGCGGTGAGATCGTCGGGGTCGTCTGCCAGCTCGGCGGCCAGACCCCGCTCGGTCTGGCGAAGGGCATCGAGGCCGCGGGCTACCGGGTGCTCGGCACGAGCCCCGAGGCGATCGACCTCGCCGAGGAGCGTGAACTGTTCTCCCGCCTGCTCGACGAGGCCGGTCTCGTCGCTCCGCGCAGCGGAACGGCGATCGACCCGGACGGTGCCGTGCGCATCGCCGAGGAGATCGGCTACCCGGTCCTGGTCCGGCCGAGCTACGTGCTCGGCGGGCGCGGCATGGAGATCATCTACAGCACAGACGCTCTGCGCGACTACTTCGTGCGCACCGCGGGCGAGGTCATCGTCGAGGAGGGCAAGCCCCTGCTGGTCGACCGCTTCCTCGACGACGCGATCGAACTCGACGTCGACGCGCTGTACGACGGCCAGGAGCTCTACATCGGCGGAGTGATGGAGCATCTCGAGGAGGCGGGCATCCACTCCGGCGACTCCAGCTGCACCCTGCCGCCGGTGTCTCTCGGTCGCACAGAGGTGGACCGGGTGCGCGAGGCGACCAGGGCGATCGCGGAAGGGGTCGGCGTGCGCGGTCTGCTCAACGTGCAGTTCGCGATCACCGCCGATGTGCTCTACGTGATCGAGGCCAACCCGCGCGCCAGCCGCACGGTGCCGTTCGTCTCCAAGGCCCTCGGCATCCCGCTGGCCAAGGCCGCGAGCCGGGTCATGGTCGGTGCCACGATCGCCGAGCTGCGTGCCGAGGGGCTCCTGCCCGAGCAGGACGGCTCACGGGTGCCGCTGGACGCACCGGTGTCCGTGAAGGAGGCGGTCCTGCCGTTCAAGCGTTTCCGCACAGACGACGGACACACCGTCGACTCGCTGCTCGGGCCGGAGATGCGCTCGACGGGTGAGGTCATGGGCATCGACCGCGACTTCCCGACCGCGTTCGCGAAGAGCCAGGCCGCGGCCTACGGCGGCATCCCCACGACCGGCACGGTGTTCATCTCGGTGGCCGACTCCGACAAGCGCGCGGTCATCCTGCCCGCGCACCGCCTGCAGCAGCTCGGCTTCACGCTCGTCGCGACCGAGGGGACCGCGGAGATCCTGGCGCGCAACGGCATCAGGGTCAGCGTCGTGGAGAAGTTCTCGCACACCCACGACTCCGGCGCCGAGAACATCGTCGACCTCATCAACGCCGGCCGGATCGACATCGTCGTGAACACCCCGAGCGGGGGCTCCGCGCGCGCAGACGGCTACGAGATCCGTGCCGCCGCCGTCGCGGCCGACAAGCCGCTGTTCACCACGATGGCCGTGCTGGGAGCCGCGGTGAGCGCGATCGACGCGATCGACGACGGGTTCGCGGTGCGCAGCCTCCAGGAGTACGCGGCCGACCGGAAGGCCGCGGTGTGACCGCAGCACCGGCGGCGTTCGGAGCGCGCCTGCGCACGGCCATCGACACGCACGGTCCGCTGTGCGTGGGCATCGACCCGCACGCGGCCCTGCTCGACTCCTGGGGGCTCGGGCAGGACGCCGCGGGGGTGCGCTCCTTCGGGCTGCGCGTCGTGGCGGCGGCGGCCGGGCGGGTCGCGGCGATCAAGCCGCAGGTGTCGTTCTTCGAGCGCTTCGGCTCCCGCGGCTTCGCGGCGCTCGAGGACGTTCTGGCCGAGGCCCGGGCTGCCGGGCTCCTGGTGATCGCCGACGCGAAGCGCGGTGACATCGGATCGACCATGGCGGGCTATGCCGATGCCTGGCTCGCGCCGGGCTCGCCCCTCGAAGCCGATGCGGTCACCCTCAGCCCGTATCTGGGCGGTGGCTCGTTGCGTGACGTCCTCAGCCGCGCCGTTGCGGCCGGGAAGGGGGCGTTCGTGCTCGCGGCCACCAGCAACCCCGAGGGCGCCGTCGTGCAGCGGGCGCAGGTCTGTGACCCGCAGGCATCCGCGGCGGAGTCTGTTGCGCTGCGTGTGACCCGAGACGTGACGTGGTTGAATCCTTCGGTGACCTCTTCCGCTGCCGCCCCCCTCGGATCGGTGGGCATTGTTCTCGGAGCGACCGTCGATCGCGGGGCCTACGGCCTGACGGACGACGTGTTGCGCACGACGCCCGTTCTCGCGCCGGGCTTCGGCGCGCAGGGCGCTGAGCCGGGCGACATCGTCACCCGATTCGGGGCGGTGGCGTCGAATGTGCTGGCCGCCGAGAGCCGGAGCGTGCTCTCGGCGGGGCCGGAGGAGATCGACCGACGGATCGACGAGCGCGCGGCGCACTACCGGGAGGTGCTCGGTGTCTGAGCAGCACGACGGAGAACGGCAGGGCGCGGTGCGCACGGTTCCGGAGGTCGACCGACGCGCGGCCGCCCAGCGCGCCGTGCAGCGGCGCCGGGAGCGGGCATCGCTCAAGCGCGACCTCACGATGCGGGTGGTCTCGCCGCAGACGGTGCTCCGGCGTGCCGAGGCGGAGGCGGACTCTGCGGCGGCGACGCTGCGCGTCCCGGACTTCCTCACCGCTCTGCCCGCGATCGGCGCCGCCAAGCGCGATCGCATCCTGGAGGATCTGCGCATCTCGCCGGTCAAGCGCCTGGGCGGGCTCGGCGTCCGCCAGCGCGTTGCACTGCTGGGCTGGCTGGACGCCCGCTTCCCCCAGCCGGAGGCCCGCTCGGGCCGCAGCCGACTGCTCGTCCTGGCCGGGCCGACAGCCGTGGGGAAGGGGACGGTCGCTGCCCACGTGCGTGAGCACCACCCCGAGATCCACCTCTCGGTGTCCGCCACGACACGTGCTCCGCGTCCCGGCGAGCAGAACGGGGTGCACTACTTCTTCGTCGACGACGCCGAGTTCGACCGGATGATCGCCGACGACGAGCTGCTCGAACACGCGACCGTGCACAACCGGTTCCGCTACGGCACGCCGCGTCGGCCCATCGACGAGGCCCTGGCCGCCGGCAAGACGGTTCTTCTGGAGATCGATCTCCAGGGTGCGCGCCAGGTGCGTGCGGCCGAGCCGCGCGCCGCGCTGATCTTCCTGCTCCCGCCGAGCTGGGACGAACTGGTGAACCGTCTCGTCGGCCGCGGCACGGAGGGCGAGGAGGAGCGTGCCAGGCGGCTGCGCACCGCCCGGGTCGAGCTGTCGGCGCAGGGGGAGTTCGACTATCGCGTCGTCAACGACGAGGTCCCCCGCGCGGCGGCGGAGGTCGTCGCCTGCGCGGAGTGACGCTGTCCGCCGAGTCATCAGGATTTTCAGGCCGGCCGCGCGCCTTCGCGGCACGGCCGGCCTGAAAATCCTGATGACTCGGCGGGGCGGGGCGGCGTTCCCGTCGGCCGCATGGAACGGGGCGTCACGCTCGGCTGCGCGCGAGGCCGGGTGGGCTAGAATGATCCGATGCGTGCAATCGCACGCGACGATCTTCCGCTCCCTCTCAAGGAGGCCTCATGCCCGCTCGTGAACTCGGCATCATCGATCCGCCGATCGACAACCTGCTCGAGCGCGTCTCGTCGAAGTACGAGCTCGTGATCTTCGCCTCCAAGCGCGCCCGCCAGATCAACGACTACTACTCGGATCTGCACGAGGGCAACCTCTTCGACAACGTCGGCCCGCTGGTGGACTCGACCGTCGAGGACAAGCCGCTCACCATCGCGCTGCACGAGATCAACGAGGACAAGCTCCGCATCCGTCACGCCGAGTGACGGCGCCGATCCACGCAGGAGTGACCTCTCGATGACCGCGCTGCGCCTGTTCACCTCCGAGTCCGTCACGGAGGGCCACCCCGACAAGATCTGCGATCAGATCTCGGACAGCGTCCTGGACGCTCTCCTCACGGTCGACCCGGCCAGCCGGGTGGCGGTGGAGACCCTCGTCACGACCGGGCTGGTCCACGTCGCCGGAGAGGTGCGCACCGACGGATACGTCGACATCCCCGGCATCGTCCGCGGCGTGGTCAACCGGATCGGCTACACCTCGAGCGAGACCGGCTTCGACGGCGACTCGTGCGGCGTCACCGTCTCGATCGGTGAGCAGTCCGGCGATATCGCCGCCGGTGTCGACACCGCGATCGAGCACCGCGAGGGCGGATCGGCCGACCCGATCGACGAGCTCGGTGCCGGCGACCAGGGCATCATGTTCGGCTACGCGACGAACGAGACGCCGCAGCTCATGCCGACGGCCATCTGGACCGCGCACCGCCTTGCGGAGCGCCTCACCGACGCCCGTCGCAACGGCGCGCTGCCCTTCCTGCGCCCCGACGGCAAGACCCAGGTCACCCTCGGTTACGACGGAGCGGTCCCGCGCACCGTCGACACCGTGGTGCTCTCGACGCAGCACCATCCCGACATCTCCATTCCGGCGCTGCGTGCGGCGGTGCAGGCCGAGGTCATCGACCCCGTCCTGGCGAGCACCGGGCTGGACGTGTCGAACGTGCGTTACGTCATCAATCCCGCCGGTCCGTTCGTGATCGGCGGCCCGAAGGGCGACGCAGGGCTCACCGGCCGCAAGATCATCATCGACACGTACGGCGGCGCGGCACGGCACGGCGGTGGCGCGTTCAGCGGCAAGGATCCGTCGAAGGTGGATCGTTCAGCCGCGTACGCGATGCGCTGGGTGGCCAAGAACGCCGTCGCTGCCGGACTCGCTGACCGTCTCGAGGTGCAGGTGGCGTACGCCATCGGCCGTGCGCAGCCGGTGGGGCTGTACGTCGAGACATTCGGCACGGGCAGGGTCGACGACGACGTGATCGCCTCGGCGATCCGCGACGTTTTCGACCTGCGCCCCAAGGCGATCATCGACGAGCTCGATCTGCTCCGCCCGATCTACGCCCAGACCGCGAGCTACGGCCACTTCGGCCGGGAACTGCCCGAGTTCACCTGGGAGCGCACGGACCGCGCAGACGACCTCCGCCGAGCCGCCGGTCTCTAGTACAGGAGGACGGGACATGGCCCGGCGCATCGCCAGGGTGCTCCTGGACTCACCGCTTCCGCAACTGGATCGGCTGTTCGACTACGCCATCCCGCCGCAGCTTCATGACGCCGTCGCGGTCGGGCGGCGGGTACGCGTGCCGTTGCGCTCGGCGGGGCGTCTGCTGCAGGCCACGGTGGTCGAGCTCGACGAGGAGGACGACGACGCGCGCACCCTCGCCGAGGTCGAGAACGTGCTCACCGAGGTGGCCGTCGTGCCGCCGCGGCTGTATCAGCTGGCGCGCCGAGTGGCGGACCGGGCCGGTGGCTCTGCCTCCGACATCCTCCGGCTCGCGATCCCCAAGCGGCAGGTGCGGGTGGAGAAGGCGTGGCTCGCCGCCCCGCAGCCGGATCCGGTGTCACTGGACGAGGCTCGTGTCGCCGAGGCGCGGGGCGTTCTGGCTGCGTACGGCGGCCTGTCTGCGGGGCTCGCCGAGCACCGCAGACTCGCGGTCGAGGCGATCCCCGGCCTGGTCGACGTCGCCGACGTGCCGGGGTCGACGCCGCAGTGGTGCCACCTGCTCGCTGCGGTCGCCGCCGATCGGCTGGCGGCGGGGGAGTCGACAATCCTGGTGGTGCCGGATCACCGCGACATCGAGCGGCTGCTCCCTGTCCTCGTCGGCCTGGTCGGCGATGACGCCGTGCTCCGGCACGACAGCGGTCAGACCAACGCCGAGCGATACCGGTCGTATCTGGGCATGCTGGGGGGCGTGCCCCGGGTGGTGGTGGGCAATCGCTCGGCGATCTATGCGCCGGTCGAGGCGGGGGCGATCGTGGTGTGGGACGACGGGGATGCCCTTCTCTCCGAGCCCCTGGCGCCCTACGTGCACGCGCGTGACGCCGCTCTCGTGCGCCAGGAGATCGAGGGCTCTGCGCTCCTGCTGGTCGCGCACAGCCGGTCGACCGACGCCGAGCGGCTGGTCGCGACCGGGTGGTTCGCGGACGTGCGGGCGACGCGCCGCTCCCACCCGCGCATCATTCTCACGCCGCCGGAGGAGATCGAGCGCCAGCAGACCCACCGGCTTCCCTCGCAGGCGTTTCTCGCGGCGCGGGAGGCCGCAGCCACCGGCCCGGTGCTCATCCAGGTGGCCCGCCCGGGGTTCTCGCCGACGGTCGTCTGTGCTGGGTGCCGTGCCCCGGCGCGCTGCCGCCATTGCGCCGGTCCGCTCGCCGTGAGCGCGCGCGGTGCGATTCCGGTGTGCACGTGGTGCGGGCGGCCCGCGCGACCGTGGCAGTGCCCGGCGTGCGCCGGCGAGGCGTTCCGGCTGGCTTCGTCCGGCAGCGAGCGGACAGCCGATGAGCTCGGTCGCGCTTTCCCCGGCATCCGGGTGGTGCTCGCCGACGGCACCCACCCGGTGGATCGGGTCGATGACCGGCCGACGCTCGTCGTGGCCACGCGCGGCGCCGAGCCGATCGCAGCGGGCGGCTATCGGGCAGTGGTGCTGCTCGATGGCGCACGGATGCTGCAGGCGCCGGAGCTGCGCATCGGAGAGTCCTGCCTGCGATGGTGGTCCAATGCGGCCGCTCTGGCCGCCCCCGGGGCCCCGGTGCACCTCGTGGGTGTCGACGGACCGGCGGCGCGCGCGTTGGCGACCTGGTCGCAGGACGCCTATGCCCGCGCGGAGCTCGCCGAACGCGCGCCCCTGCGGATGCCGCCGACGGTGCGGATCGCGGAGGTCCTGGCGCTCCGCGCCGCGCTGGAGCCGCTGCTGGCCGACGTGATCGGGATGCTCGGTGCCGATGCCGTGCTCGGCCCCGTGGCGGTACCGGGGGACAGCGACGGAAGACAGCGCGCGCTGATCCGCGTCCCCTATGGCCGGGCGGCGGATCTCGTGGCGCTGCTGCGTGCGGCGATGGTCGCCAACGCCGTCGGGCGCCGCCCGCGGGGACGGCGCGCGGTGCCGATCACCGTCAGACTCGATGTCCAGGAGCCTGAGCTCTGAGCTCCGGGGTCCGGCTCGGGGGATCGGCGGGGCGTTCGGAGCCCCGGAGAGCACGCCGTGGAATCCGCGGGCGGCCCGATACGCGAGACTGGATCACGACACCCACCCACCGGATCCGAGGAGGATCGATGCGCCTGGTCTTCGCCGGCACGCCAGAGGCCGCCGTGCCAACCCTGCGACGGCTGGCAGCGAGCCACGAGATCGTCGCGGTCGTCACCCGTCCGGATGCCCCGCAGGGACGCAAACGGGTGCTCACCCCGTCGCCGGTCGCGCAGACGGCGGAGGAGCTCGGCCTCGAGGTGATTCGTGCCGCCCGCCTCGACGACGCGGTCACAGACCGTATCCGTGCCCTGCAGCCGGACCTGGGCGTGGTCGTCGCCTACGGCGGCCTCGTCCGCGAACCCCTTCTGAGCCTGCCAGGACACGGGTGGATCAACCTGCATTTCTCCCTCCTGCCGCGCTGGCGCGGAGCGGCGCCGGTTCAGCGTGCGCTGATCGCCGGCGACCCCGAGATCGGCGTGAGCGTGTTCCGCCTCGTCCCCGAGCTCGACGCCGGCGACGTGTACGCGATGCGCACCGTCGCGCTCGGCCCCGTCGCCACGGCCGGCCAGGCTCTCGATACGCTCGCGGCGGACGGCGCTGCCCTGACCGCGGACGTGGTCTCCTCGATCGCCGAGGGAACGGCCGTCGCCGCTCCCCAGGAGGGTTCAGCGACCCTGGCGCCGAAGCTGGAACTGGCGGACGGACAGCTCGACTGGACCAGCTCCGCCGACGCGGTGCTGGCTCGATACCGTGGCGTGACGCCAGAACCCGGCGCGTGGACGACGATCGACGGCGCTCGCGTGAAAGTGCTCGAGATGGCGGCCGCGACGGATGCGGCTCCCCGGGAACCCGGTGAGATCGTGGGGGCGAAGTCGGCCGTGCTGATCGGCACGGCCTCTGCGCCGGTCCGCGTGCTGCGCGTGCAGCCCGCGGGAAAGGGAGCGATGGCCGCCGCCGACTGGTGGCGCGGCCGTCAGGGTACCGAGAGGGCGGGATCATGAGCGCGGCGCCCGAGAACGGCCGCCGCCGCGGCAGCGCTCCGCCGCGGCGCACACGGGGCAGGGCAGGGGATCGGCGTCCGCAGCAGCGGACGGTGCAGCCGGCACGGCGCATCGCCTACCAGGTGCTCCGTGCGGTCAGCGGATCGGACGCCTACGCCAACCTGCTTCTGCCGACGATGCTGAGCGAGGCGGGCATCACCGGACCGGACGCCGGGCTCGCGACCGAGCTGACCTACGGCACACTGCGCCGGGCCGGGACGTATGACGCGATCATCTCCGCAGCCGCGGACCGCGATGCTGCCTCGATCGATCCGCCGGTACTCGACGCCCTGCGCCTGGGTGCGCATCAGCTGCTGTCGATGCGCGTGCCGGCCCACGCGGCGGTGGACGAGTCTGTCACGCTCGCCGGTGAGCACAGCCGCGGCGCTGCCGGCTTCGCGAACGCCGTGCTGCGGCGCATCGCGCGCGACGACGCCGCGACCTGGCAGGAGCGCATCGAGGGGGAGGCTCGGTCGGATGACGAGCGGCTGGCGCTGCGCACCGCGCACCCCGTCTGGGTGATCCGCGCACTGCGGCGCGCCCTCACCGCTGAAGGACGCGTCGCCGAGCTCGAGGCGCTGCTGGAAGCGGACAACGTCGCCCCCGAGGTCACTCTCGTCGCCCTGCCGGGGCTTGCGGAGCCGGGGGAGCCGAGACGGCCCTACGCGCCGACGGCATTCGGGTCGCCCGGTGGCGATCCGCAGCAGATCATCGTGGGCTCGGAGGGCACGGTCCGTGTGCAGGACGAGGGATCCCAGCTCGTCGCCCTCGCTCTGACCGCTGCCGGTCCGATCCGTGCGGGGGAGCGGTGGCTCGATCTGTGCGCCGGGCCCGGCGGGAAGACCGCGCTGCTGGCGTCGGTGGCCGGCCGTCATGGCGCCCACCTGGAGGCCAATGAGGTCGTGCCGGCCCGGGCCGGTCTGGTGCGGCGCGCGCTGGCCGGAGTGCCGGGAGAGGTCCCGGTGCACGAGCAGGACGGTCGCGAGCTCGCCGCCGCTCACCCCGAGGCCTTCGACCGCATCCTGGTCGACGCCCCGTGCAGCGGGCTCGGTGCGCTGCGTCGCCGGCCGGAGGCGCGCTGGCGCAAGACTCCCGCCGACCTTCCGGAGCTGATCGCGCTGCAGGAGGAGCTGCTGAGCGCGGCGCTCGGTGCCCTCGCGCCCGGCGGCGTGCTCGCCTACGCCACGTGCTCGCCGCATCTGGCGGAGACGACGGGCGTGGTCGAGAGCGTCCTGCGCGGGCGTTCCGACATCGAACAGCTCGACGCCCGCGAGGTCGTGCGCTCGGTGGTCCGCACGCCCATCGACCTCGCCGAGCCCGCCGACGGCGGAGGCACGGTGCAGCTGTGGCCCCACCGTCACGGCACAGATGCGATGTTCCTGACCCTCCTCAAAAAACTCCCCTAACCCCCTTTCCCGCACCCCCGGCCGCGAGAGGCCAGGTTTGGTCGCCAAACCACGGGTTTGGCGACCAAACCTGGCCTCTCGCGGGCGGGGGGGGATAATGGAGAACGTGTCCGTGCCTCGTATCAATCCCAGCATCCTTGCCGCAGACTTCGCGAACATGGAGACGGAGCTTGCGCGCATCCCCACCGCCGACTTCGTGCATGTCGATGTGATGGACAACCACTTCGTGCCGAACCTCACGTTCGGCCCGCAGATGGTCGGGCGCATCCAGCAGACCAGCCCGGTGCCGCTCGACGTGCATCTGATGATCTCCGACCCGGATCGTTGGGCGCCGGAGTACGCCGAGCTCGGTGCGGCGAGCGTGACCTTCCACCTCGAGGCCGCGGCGGATCCTGTCGCGCTCGCTCGTCGCCTGCGATCGCTCGGTGCCCGCGCGGGCGTGGCGATCAAGCCGGGCACGGCCGGTGACGCGCTCTACGAGATCCTCGACGAGTTCGACCAGATCCTCGTGATGACCGTCGAGCCCGGCTTCGGCGGTCAGGGCTTCATGCCCGAGACGATGCCGAAGCTTCGTGCGCTGCGTGCGGAGGCCGATCGTCGCGGCTCGTCGGTCTGGCTCCAGGTGGACGGGGGAATCTCGCTGGACACCATCGCCCAGGCCGCCGAGGCGGGGGCGGACACGTTCGTCGCCGGTTCCGCCGTCTACGGCGCGGACGACATCGAGGCAGCGATCGCCGGGCTCCGCGATCGTGCCGCCGATGCGTGCGGGCACGGGGCCGGCCACGGAAGACCGGTAGCCTGAAGGAATGAAGACGTTCGACGCTCTCTTCGCCGAGCTCACCGAGACCGCCGCAGCCCGCCCCGAGGGCTCCGGCACGGTCGCCGCCCTCGACAAGGGCGTCCATGCCATCGGCAAGAAGATCGTCGAGGAGGCCGCAGAAGTCTGGATGGCCGCCGAGTACGAGAGCGATGACGCGGCGGCCGAGGAGATCTCGCAGCTGCTCTACCATCTGCAGGTCATGATGCTCGCCCGGGGGCTCACCCTGGAAGACGTCTACCGTCACCTCTGATCCGTCTCCTCCCCGCACATCCCTCAACGAAGGTCCCCATGCTGCGCATCGCCGTACCGAACAAGGGCTCGCTCGCCGAGACCGCCGCCGGAATGCTCGCGGAGGCCGGCTATGCCGGCCGGCGCGACCCGAAGGCGCTCCACGTCGTGGACGCCGACAACGACGTGGAGTTCTTCTACCTGCGTCCCCGTGACATCGCCACCTACGTCGCCGCGGGCGCTCTCGACATCGGCATCACCGGTCGGGATCTGCTGCTGGACGTCGTTTCGGAGGCGAAGGAGATCGAGGCTCTCGGCTTCGGGCACTCCACCTTCCGGTTCGCCGCCCCTCCGGGCCGCATGAACGAGCTCCGTGATCTCGCCGGTCTGCGGGTGGCCAGCTCGTACCCCGGCCTGGTCGGCGACTTCCTGCGCGGCCACGGCGTGGAGGTGGAACTCGTCCGGCTCGAGGGCGCGGTGGAGTCGGCCGTCCGGCTGGGGGTCGCCGATGCCGTCGCCGACGTCGTCTCCACCGGTGCGACGCTCCGTCAGGCCGGACTGGACATCTTCGGCCCCGTGATCCTCGAGTCGGAGGCCGTGCTGATCGCCGGTCCGAACGAGGCGGAAGGAGCGCAGCGTCTGCTCCAGCGTCTCCAGGGCGTGATGGTCGCCCGGCAGTATGTGCTGCTCGACTACGACCTGCCGGCGGGCCTGCTGGACGCAGCCGTGCAGATCGCGCCAGGGCGGGAGTCTCCGACCGTCTCGCCGACGCGGGACACCGACTGGCTCGCCGTGCGCGTCATGGTCCCCCGTCGGGGCGTCAACCGCGTCATGGACGACCTCTACGCCCTCGGTGCCCGTGCCCTGCTGGTCACCGGCATCCACGCCGCCCGCCTCTGAGAGGAGCGCACATGGCTCTTTCCGCGCGCATCATTCCGTGCCTCGACGTGGCCGACGGCCGCGTCGTCAAGGGCGTCAACTTCGCGGGGCTTCGCGACATGGGAGATCCTGTCGAGCTCGCACGGTCCTATTACGAGCAGGGCGCCGATGAGCTGACCTTCCTCGACGTGACGGCGACGGTCGAAGCGCGTGCGACGACCTATGACGTCGTCCGCCGCACTGCGGAGCAGGTTTTCATCCCGCTGACCGTCGGCGGGGGCGTCCGCCAGGTCGACGATGTGGCCCGGTTGCTCTCGGTCGGTGCAGACAAGGTGGGCGTGAACTCGGCTGCCGTCGCGCGCCCGGAGCTGATCGGCGAGATCGCGGACCGTTTCGGGGCACAGGTGCTGGTGCTCTCGCTCGACGTGAAGCGGTCGGACGACGTGCCGTCCGGTTTCGTCGTGACGACGCACGGAGGCAGGGCGCTCACCACCCTCGATGCCGCTGCGTGGGCCCGCGAGGCCGCGGAGCGGGGGGCCGGTGAGCTGCTGGTGAACTCGATCGACGCGGATGGCACGCGTGAGGGCTTCGACCTGGAGCTCGTGGCGCTCATGCGGGAGGTCTCCGCGGTTCCGGTGATCGCCTCCGGCGGGGCAGGCGCTGTGGAGCATTTCGCGCCGGCGATCGATGCCGGAGCGGACGCCGTCCTCGCCGCGAGCGTGTTCCACTCGGGGGCGATGACCATCGGCGACGTCAAGGAGGCGCTGCGCGCCGATGGCGTGGTCGTGCGATGAGCGCGCCGGACGCCGGGCCCGCCGAGACGACGCTCGACGCGGTGCGCTGGAGCTCCGACGGGCTGGTCCCGGTGATCGCCCAGCAGTGGGACTCCGGGGAGGTGCTCATGCTTGCGTGGGCGAACGAGGAGGCGCTGCGTCGCACCCTCGAGACGGGGTGGGCGACGTATTGGTCCCGCAGCCGCCGCGCGTATTGGCGCAAGGGGGAGACGTCCGGTCACCTGCAGCGCGTGGTCGACGTGCGCGTGGACTGCGATGGCGACACGGTGCTGTTGAAGGTCGACCAGACGGGTGTCGCGTGCCACACCGGCGCTCGGAGCTGCTTCGACGTCGCCCGCCTGCCGTTGTCGGCCACCGAGCAGACCGGGCCAGCCGAGGCGACGCGATGAGTCCCCGCCGGCTCCGGTCGATGGGTCTGCTGGCGCTGCTCGTCCCGGCGGCGATCGGCCTGCTCTCGGCCACCCAGCCTTGGCTCATCGTCGAACGCGCCGACGGAGCGGCCGTCGTCGAGGTCTCCGGCGGTCAGGCGCTGCCGCTCCTGACCCCGCTGAGCCTGGCGATCCTCGCGGCCGGTGGCGCGCTCCTCATCGCCGGATCGCTGTTCCGGCACGTTCTCGCGGCGCTCGCGCTGGTCTTGGGTGCGGTGCTCGCGGTCGGTACGAATCAGGTACTGTTCGGCGAACGTCTTCCCGCCGCGTCCGCGGCGCTCACCGAGGTGACCGGCATCGCGGGGGAGACCGGCCTCGCCGAGATCGTCGCGCGGATCGACACGACGGTGTGGCCCACGCTGGCGTCGATAGCGTGGGCGCTGCTCGTGGTCGGTGCGGCTTGGGTGTTCGCCACGACGCGCCGCTGGAACGGCGGCGGGCGCCGCTTCGAGACGACCGCATCCCACCCGGCCGGCGCCGCGGCCGAGGAGACTGCCCTGGACGCGTTCGACTCCTGGGACGATCTCTCGCACGGGAGCGACCCGACGCGGTGACGCATCGATGCGGACCCCGCGGGCCCGTCGGTCGCGTGAGCGGCTCAGCGGATGGATAGACTGGCCGTGCCGGATAGACGCCATCGTCGGTCCGGATGCCCACGCACAGACTCGGAGGAGACCATGACGAACTCGATCGCCGATCCCGGCCACGGACACTCGCCTGCCGCCTGGACCGCAGTCGTGATCATGCTCGTCGGTCTCTCCATCGGCACCGGGGCGTTCATCGCCGACATCCCCTGGCTGGTCTGGGCCGGCGCTGCCGTCGTCCCGGTCGGTCTCATCGTCGGCGCGATCATGGCCAAGGCCGGATACGGCGTGAACGGACCGAAGTACAGCCCGAAGGCCCACTGATGGTCCTCGCCGACCTCACGGCCGGCGCTGTCGAGGACGCTCAGCGGCGGGAGACCGCCCGCTCGCTCGCGGAGGTCGAACGAGCCGCCCTTGCCATGCCCGCGGCCGCCGACGCCCTCGCCGCGCTCGCGCCGGACACCACGGTGCGCATCATCGGGGAGGTCAAGCGCGCCAGTCCGTCGCGTGGCGCTCTGGCTGCCATCCCCGACCCCGCCGCGCAGGCGCGTCTCTACGAGCAGGGCGGCGTCTCTGCGGTGAGCGTGCTCACCGAGGAGCGCCGTTTCGGCGGAAGCCTCGCCGACCTCGAGGCCGTCGCGCGAGCGATCACGGTTCCTGTCCTGCGCAAGGACTTCATCGCCACCCCCTACCAGGTCTTCGAGGCCAGGGCCGCCGGCGCCGACCTCGTCCTGCTGATCGTGGCCGGCCTTGAGCGCGCCGTCCTCACTGAGCTGTATCAGCTGATCCAGCAGCTCGGCATGACCCCGCTGGTCGAAACGCACTCGGCGGACGAGATCGAGATCGCCGCGGACCTCGGTGCGCGCCTGATCGGCGTGAACGCCCGTGACCTCACGACCCTCGAACTGGACCGCGATCTCTTCGCCCGCCTCGCCGATCGCATCCCCGACGGCGCGATCCGCATCGCGGAGTCGGCTGTGCTCGCCCCCGAGGACGTCACGCGGTACCGTCGCGCGGGAGCCGACGTCGTCCTGATCGGGGAGGCGCTGGTCACCGGCGACCCGATCGCCACCCTTCGCACCTTCCTGGAGGCGGGTTCTTGAGCTCTTCCGTCGACCACGATTCCTCCGGCCCCCGCAGCCTGCGCGACCAGCACGGTCCGTTCTTCGGCGAGTTCGGCGGCCGGTACATGCCGGAATCGCTCATCGCCGCGATCGATGAGCTCACCGAGGCCTATGAGGCCGCCCTGGCCGATCCGGCCTTCCGGGCCGAGCTGGCGCGGCTGCTCGGCTCGTACGCCGGACGCCCGTCGCCGATCACGGAGGTTCCGCGGTTCGCACAGCACGCCGGCGGCGCACGGATCTTCCTCAAGCGCGAGGACCTCAACCACACCGGGTCGCACAAGATCAACAACGTCCTCGGCCAGGCTCTGCTGACGGCACGGCTGGGCAAGACCCGGGTGATCGCCGAGACCGGCGCCGGCCAGCACGGCGTCGCGACGGCCACGGCGGCGGCGCTGTTCGGGCTGGACTGCACGATCTACATGGGCGAGGTCGACACCGAGCGCCAGGCGCTCAACGTCGCCAGGATGCGCCTGCTCGGCGCCGAGGTGATCCCGGTCACGACCGGCTCGCGCACCCTCAAAGACGCCATCAACGATGCATACCGCGACTGGGTGGCGACCGTCGAGACGACCAACTACATCTTCGGCACGGCGGCAGGCCCCCACCCGTTCCCGGCAATGGTCAGAGACTTCCAGAAGGTCATCGGAGAGGAGGCCCGCGAGCAGCTGCTCGCGGAGGCCGGACGCCTCCCTGATGCTGTTCTGGCTTGCGTCGGCGGCGGTTCCAACGCGATCGGCATGTTCGACGCGTTCCTCGACGACGAGGGTGTCCGTCTCTACGGCGTCGAAGCAGCCGGCGACGGCGTCGACACCGACCGTCACGCCGCGTCGATCGAGCGCGGTCGTCCCGGGGTGCTCCACGGCGCGCGTACCTATGTGCTGCAGGACGAGGACGGCCAGACCATCGAGTCGCACTCGATCTCCGCGGGGCTCGACTACCCGGGCGTCGGCCCGGAGCACTCCTGGCTGGCGGATATCGGTCGCGCCGAGTACATCCCGGCGAGCGACGATGAGGCGATGCAGGCGTTGCGTCTGCTGAGCCGCACCGAGGGCATCATCCCGGCGATCGAGTCGGCTCATGCGCTGGCCGGTGCGATCCGCGTCGGCCAGGAGCTGGGCCCCGACGCCGTGCTGGCCGTGTGTCTCTCCGGCCGGGGCGACAAGGACATGGACACCGCGGCGCGCTACTTCGACCTCTACGACGCGGCGCAGGACGGCTCCGTGCAGGAAGGCGGCCGGGCATGAAGATCGAGCAGGCCATCCAGCGCGCGCATGACGAGGGGAGGGGCGTGTTCATCGGCTATCTGCCGGTGGGCTTCCCCGACCTCGACACGAGCATCCAGGCGGCGATCACGCTGGTACGCAACGGTGTCGACATCATCGAACTGGGGCCGCCCTACAGCGACCCGGTGATGGACGGCCCGGTGATCCAGGCGGCGACCCGTGCGGCACTGGCGCGGGGATATCGCACCGCGGATCTCTTCGCAGCCGTGCGTGCGATCACCGACGCCGTCGACGCGCCGGTGGTGGTGATGACCTACTGGAACCCCGTGATGCAGTACGGCGTCGACCGCTACGCCGACGACCTCGTCGCGGCGGGCGGCGCGGGGCTGATCACCCCGGACATCACGCCGGACGTCGCCGCGGAGTGGATCGCCACGAGCGAGCGCACCGGTCTCGACCGCGTCTTCCTGGCGGCGCCGACGTCGTCCGATGAGCGCCTCGGTCTCGTCGCGCGGTCGTCGACGGGGTTCGTGTACACGGTCTCGACGATGGGCATCACCGGGGAGCGGGCGGAGCTGGACGCCGCGGCGCGCACGCTGGTCTCCCGGCTGCGGGCCCAGGGCTGCGAGCGTGCGTGCGTCGGCATCGGCATCTCCAACGCCGAGCAGATCGCGGGTGTTCTCGAGTACGCCGACGGAGCGATCGTCGGCACCGCGCTGGTGCGTGCCCTCGGCGACGGCGGCCTGGATCGCCTCGCCGAGGTGACCCGCGAGCTCGCGGAGGGCACCCGCCGCGACGCCGCCCAGCGCTCCGCATAGAATCGTGATCATGCCTCACGCGCTCTCCGCGATCGCTCTCGATGTCGCCACCAGCATCCCGAGCCCCTCGATCAGCTCCTTCCAGGTCGGCCCTGTGCCCATCCACTTCTACGCCCTGTGCATCATGGTCGGCATGATCGTGGCGGCGCTGATGACCAATCAGCGCCTGACAGCGCGGGGCGCGGAGAGGTGGGTCGTCATCGACATCGCCCTCCTCGCGGTTCCGCTGGCGCTCATCGTCGCTCGCCTGTACCACGTTTTCACCCACGCGAGCTTCTACTTCGCCGATGGTCACGAGTGGTGGAACCCCTTCGTGAAGCACGCGATCTGGAACATCTGGGACGGCGGCATCGCGATCTACGGCGCCCTCATCGGCGGCGCGGTCGGCGCCTGGCTCGGCTGCCGCTGGACCGGCATCCGGTTCTGGACCTTCGCCGATGCCCTGGCCCCCGGTCTTCTGCTCGCCCAGGCACTCGGCCGGTTCGGCAACTGGTTCAACCAGGAGCTGTTCGGCCAGCCCACCGACCTGCCCTGGGGCCTCGAGATCGACGAGGGGAACCCGTCGATCCCCGAGGGGCTCGCTCCGGGAACCCTGTTCCACCCGACCTTCCTGTACGAGGTGATCTGGAACCTCCTCGGCGTCTTCGTCCTGCTGTGGATCGGCAACCGTTTCCGCCTGCAGTGGGGTCGCCTGTTCGCGGTGTACCTGATCTGGTACAGCGCCGGTCGTATCGTGTGGGAGTCGATCCGCATCGACCCGAGCGACGTCTACCTGGGGCTGCGCACCAATGTGTGGGCCGCGATCTTCGGCGTCGTCATCGGCCTGGTCATCCTGGCGGTGCAGCGCCGACACCTCGGTGTCGAGCCGTCTCCGTACATGCCTGGTCGGGAGCCGGCCGATGCTGATGTACACTCTCAGAACCAGATTTCGGACTACGTGGATCTGAGCGAGCCGCCCACCCCCGCGGCCGCGGTCGCCGGCGCAACCACCGGCGGATCCTCGCAGGACTGAATCGTGCCGGGCCGGAGCCCGGCACCCGCAGCGTGGGCCAGCGACGTCCCGCCTGATCCCCGATCTGCCCCGATCCTGATCTCGCAGAGGACCCCATGTATCAAGACCCTTCCACCGAGCCCATGTCGCCGCCGGGTCGTCCGGCGTTGCCCGGGATGGCTGTTCCGGCGCGCCAGGGCATGTATGACCCCGCGTTCGAGAAGGACGCGTGCGGTCTCGCCATGGTCGCCACCCTGCGCGGCACCCCCGGGCACGACATCGTCGCGCTCGCCCTGGAGGCACTGCGCAATCTCGAGCACCGTGGCGCGGTGGGCTCGGACGCCGGCACCGGCGATGGTGCGGGCATCCTCACCCAGATGCCCGATTCCTTCCTGCGCGCCGTGGTGGACTTCACGCTGCCCGCGGCGGGGGAGTACGCGGCAGGGCTGGCCTTCCTGCCGCTGGACTCCTCTGCTCGTCGTACCCAGAAAGCCGGTATCGAGCGGATCGCACGCGAGGAAGGCCTCGACGTGCTCGGCTGGCGCGTCGTGCCGACGGCCAACCAGCACCTGGGCCGTCTCGCCGACGAGGCCCGTCCGTCTTTCGAGCAGCTCTTCGTGTCCCTTCCGGGCGTGGGCGGCCGAGGCGCATCCACCTCGCTGGTGCTTGACCGCACCGCCTACCGTCTACGCAAACGCGCCGAGCATGAGCTCGGCGCGTATTTTGTTTCCCTGTCGTCGCGGACGCTCGGCTACAAGGGCATGGTCACCACCCTCCAGCTCGAGCCGTTCTACCCCGATCTGCAGGACGAGCGATTCGCCTCGGAGCTGGCGGTGGTCCACTCGCGGTACTCGACCAACACGTTCCCCTCGTGGCCGCTCGCGCAGCCGCTGCGCATGCTCGCTCACAACGGTGAGATCAACACCGTCAGCGGCAACCGCAACTGGATGCGTGCCCGGCAGTCGCAGCTCGCATCGGACCTCCTCGGCGACATCCGTCCGCTCCTGCCGATCTGCCCCGACGGGGCGAGCGACTCCGCGTCCTTCGACGAGGTGCTCGAGCTGCTCACGCTCACCGGCCGCAGCCTGCCCCACGCGATCATGATGATGGTGCCGGAGGCCTATGAGCAGCGCACGGACATCGATCACGATCTGCGCGCGTTCTACGACTACCACGCGAACATCATGGAGCCGTGGGATGGTCCGGCGGCCCTGATCTTCACCGACGGCACGCTCGTCGGCGCCACGCTGGACCGCAACGGCCTGCGCCCCAGCCGCTGGACCGAGACCGTCGACGGCCTCGTCGTCCTCGGCAGCGAGACCGGCATCCTCGAGTTCGAGCCGGAGCGCATCCGCCGGCGCGGCCGCTTGCAGCCGGGGCGGCTTTTCGTGATCGACACCGCTCAGCGCCGCATCGTCGAGGACGAGGAGATCAAAGCGGAGCTGGCGGGCATGGCCCCCTGGGCCGCGTGGCTCGAGCAGGGCGCCGTCCGCCTGGCCGAGCTTCCTGAGCGCGAGCACATCGTGCACCCGCACGCGTCGATCGCCCGTCGGCAGCGCACCTTCGGCTATACCGAGGAGGAGGTGCGCATCCTCCTGACCCCGATGGGGCAGACCGGCGCAGAACCGCTCGGCGCCATGGGCAGCGACACGCCCATCGCCGTTCTCAGCGAACGTCCGCGGCTGCTGTTCGACTACTTCGTGCAGCAGTTCGCGCAGGTCACTAACCCGCCCCTCGACTCCCTGCGGGAACAGGTCGTCACCAGCCTGCGCCTCGGCCTGGGGCCAGAGCAGAACCTGCTCTCCTGGGGCCCGGAGCACGCGCGTACCGTGACGCTCGACTTCCCCGTGATCGACAACGACGAGCTCGCCAAGATCCGGCATATCGACCGCGCCCTGCCGGGCAGTTCGAGTGTGACCATCAGCGGGCTGTACCACTTCGATGCCGGCGCCCACACCATGGCGGAGCGGCTCGAGGAGATGTGCGCAGAGGCAGACGCCGCGATCGAGCGCGGCGCGGAGTACATCATCCTCTCCGACCGCGACTCCAACAAGGACCTCGTCCCGATCCCGTCCCTGCTGATGCTGTCCGCCGTGCACCACCACCTCATCCGGCGCGAGAACCGGATGAAGGTGGGCCTGATCGTGGAGGCCGGCGACGTCCGTGAAGTGCACCACGTGGCGACGCTCATCGGCTACGGCGCGTCCGCGGTCAACCCCTACCTCGCGATGGAGACCGTCGAGCACCTGACGCGCACCGGGTACATCACCGGGATCACCCCCGAGGACGCCGTGCACAACCTGATCAAGGCGCTCGGCAAGGGGGTGCTCAAGATCATGTCGAAGATGGGCATCTCGACGGTGGCCTCCTACGCGGGTGCCCAGGTCTTCGAAGCGGTGGGGCTGAGCCAGGAGTTCGTCGACGCCTACTTCTCCGGCACGGTCTCCAAGCTCGGCGGCATCGGGCTCGCGGAGCTGTTCCGTGAGAACCAGGAGCGCCACGACCACGCCTATCCGCAGGACGAGGCGGCCCGCGCCCATGAGCGCCTGTGGACCGGTGGCGAGTATCAGTGGCGGCGCGACGGGTCTCCGCACCTGTTCAACCCGGACACGGTGTTCCGACTGCAGCACGCCACCCGCACCCGGCGCTACGACATCTTCCGCGAGTACACCCGTCTCGTCGACGACCAGGCGGAGGAGCTGAAGACGCTGCGCGGCCTGTTCCGGCTGAAGGAGGGGGAGCGCCCGCCGGTGCCCCTCGACGAGGTCGAACCGGTCTCCGAGATCGTCAAGCGGTTCTCCACGGGCGCGATGAGCTACGGCTCGATCTCGCAGGAGGCGCACGAGACCCTGGCGATCGCGATGAACCGGATCGGCGGCAAGTCGAACACCGGCGAGGGCGGGGAGGACCCGGAGCGCCTGGTCGACCCGGAGCGCCGCAGCGCGATCAAGCAGGTCGCCTCCGGTCGATTCGGGGTGACCAGCCAGTACCTCACCGAGGCGGACGACATCCAGATCAAGCTCGCTCAGGGCGCCAAGCCCGGCGAGGGCGGTCAGCTGCCGCCCCAGAAGGTGTATCCCTGGGTGGCGCGCACCCGCCACGCCACCCCCGGCGTCGGGCTCATCTCGCCTCCGCCGCACCACGACATCTACTCGATCGAGGATCTCAAGCAGTTGATCTTCGACGTCAAGCGTGCCAACCCCGAGGCCCGCATCCACACCAAGCTGGTCAGCCAGTCCGGCATCGGCGCGGTCGCGGCCGGCGTCGCCAAGGCGTTGAGCGATGTCATCCTGGTCTCCGGGCACGACGGCGGGACGGGCGCAAGCCCGCTCAACTCGCTCAAGCACGCCGGGACCCCCTGGGAGCTCGGCCTCGCCGAGGTGCAGCAGACGCTCATGCTCAACGGCATGCGCGACCGTGTCGTGGTCCAGGTCGACGGCCAGCTCAAGACCGGCCGCGACGTCGTGATCGCCGCGCTCCTGGGCGCCGAGGAGTTCGGCTTCGCCACCGCTCCGCTCGTGGTGAGCGGCTGCGTCATGATGCGCGTGTGCCACCTCGACACCTGCCCGGTGGGCGTCGCGACGCAGAACCCGCTGCTGCGCCAGCGTTTCACGGGCAAGCCCGAGTTCGTGGTGAACTTCATGGAGTTCATCGCGGAGGAGGTGCGCGAGATCCTCGCGCAGCTCGGCTTCCGTTCGATCCGCGAGGCCATCGGACGCAGCGAGCTGCTCGACGCCGACGGCGCGGTGTCGCACTGGAAGGCCGCGGGGCTCGACCTCGGCCCGATTCTCCTGGGCCCGGTGTTCCCGGCAGGAGAGCCGCGGCGCAGCGAGCGCGTTCAGGACCACGAGCTGGGCGAGCACTTCGACGCGCCGCTGCTGCCGCGCGCGTCGAGCGTGATCGCCTCGGGAGGACGGGTCGAGTTCGACCTGCCGGTCCGCAACACCGGGCGGGCGATCGGCACGTTGCTCGGCCATCATGTGACCAAGGCGCACGGTGAGAACGGCCTGCCGGAGGACTCGATCGTGCTGAACCTCACGGGTTCCGCCGGGCAGTCCCTCGGCGCGTTCCTGCCCCCGGGCATCACCATCCGCCTGTCCGGCGACAGCAACGACTACGTCGGCAAGGGTCTCTCCGGCGGACGCATCGCGGTGCGCACGCCGGAGGGCGCGCAGTTCGACGCCGCGCAGAGCGTGATCGCCGGAAACGTGATCGGGTACGGCGCGACGTCCGGCACCATGTTCCTCGGCGGCATCGTCGGCGAGCGATTCCTGGTGCGCAACTCCGGCGCGACGGCCGTGGTGGAGGGAGTGGGCGACCACGCCCTGGAATACATGACCGGTGGCACAGCGGTCATCCTCGGGCGTACGGGACGCAACCTCGGCGCCGGGATGAGCGGCGGTACCGCCTATGTCTACGACCTCGATCCCGCAGCCATCAACCGCGACGCGCTCGAGAACGGCGACCTCGTGCTCTCGGGCGTCGAGGAGTCGGATGCCGCGCTCCTGCGCGACCTGCTCCATCAGCACGTCGACGAGACAGGTTCGGCGCTCGCTCAGGCGATCCTGGACGGATTCGACGCAGAGGCGGTGCGCTTCACGCGCATTCTGCCGCGCGACTTCGCCGAGGTGCGCCGTATCCGCAGCGAGGCGACCGAAGCCGGCCTCGATCCGGACGGCGATGTCGTCTGGACGTCCATCCTGGAGGTGACCCGTGGCTGATCCTCGGGGGTTTCTGAAGACGACGGAGCGCGAGCTCCCCGCCCGACGCCCGGTGCCGGTGCGCATCATGGACTGGCGCGAGGTGTACCAACCGGGGGACACGACCGTGACCCGGCGCCAGGCGGGTCGCTGCATGGACTGCGGCATCCCGTTCTGCCACAGCGGGTGCCCGCTGGGCAACCTCATCCCGGAGTGGAACGACCTCACCTGGCGTGGTGAGGACCACGCAGCGATCGAGCGACTGCATGCGACCAACAACTTCCCGGAGTTCACCGGGCGGCTGTGCCCTGCGCCGTGCGAGAGCGCGTGCGTGCTGGGCATCAACCAGCCCGCGGTGACGATCAAGCAGGTCGAGGTGTCCATCATCGACCGGGCCTGGTCGGAAGGCTGGGTCACCCCCCACCCGCCGGAGCGCTTGACCGGCCGCACCATCGCGGTCGTGGGCTCCGGGCCGGCCGGTCTGGCTGCGGCGCAGCAGCTCACCCGTGCCGGACATACGGTGGCGGTGTTCGAACGCGACGAGCGCGTCGGCGGTCTGCTGCGCTTCGGCATCCCGGACTTCAAGATGGAGAAGCAGCACATCGACCAGCGGGTGGCGCAGATGGAGGCGGAAGGCACCCGGTTCCGCACCGGGGTCGAGATCGGTCGGGACATCACCTGGGCCGATCTGCGGGCCCGCTACGACGCCGTCGTCATCGCCACCGGCGCCACCGTGCCGCGCGACCTTCCCCTGCCCGGCCGCGACCTCGACGGTGTGCACTACGCGATGGACTACCTCGTGCAGGCCAACCGCGTCGTCGCGGGTGACGATGTCCCCGCTCAGATCACGGCGGCCGGAAAGCACGTCGTCGTGATCGGCGGCGGCGACACCGGCGCGGACTGCATCGGTACCGCTCATCGCCAGACCGCGATGAGCGTGACCAATCTGGCGATCGGCAAGCAGCCGCCGGGGCTGCGTCCCGATCACCAGCCGTGGCCGACGACGCCGACGCTGTTCGAGGTGCAATCCGCCCACGAGGAAGGCGGGGAACGCCGGTATCTGGCCTCCACCGTGGAGTTCCTCGACGACGGCCACGGCCGAGTGCGCGCGCTGCGCGTGGCCGAGACCGAGTTCGTCGACGGACGCCGCGTGCCCAAGAGCGGCACAGAGCACGAGATCCCCGCCGATCTCGTCCTCATCGCCATGGGCTTCACCGGTCCGGAGCGGGTGGCCCTCGAGGGCGTCGTGCCGGGGGAGCGCGGTGCGATCGCGCGGGACGACCGATACCAGACCTCGCAGCCCGGGGTGTTCGTGGCGGGGGACGCGGGGCGCGGCCAGTCCCTCATCGTCTGGGCGATCGCGGAAGGCCGCGCGGCGGCATCCGCTGTCGACCGCTATCTGATGGGGGAGTCCGTGCTCCCGGCGCCGGTCAGACCCGCAGATCTTCCGCTCGTCGTCTGAGCGGCGTAGGGTGAGGGGAGCGGGCCGGTGTCATCCCGGCCTGCTCTTTCTCTTTTCTGCCCGCCCCCCTTCCTCATCAGGAGACCTGTGAGACGCGCCAAAATCGTTGCCACGCTCGGCCCAGCCACATCCGACTACGACACCCTGCGTTCCCTCGTGGACGCCGGGCTCGACGTCGCCCGGCTGAACCTCAGCCACGGCGACTACACCGTTCACGACGCCAACTACGCCAACGTCCGCCGTGCCGCCGAGGAGTCCGGCCGTGCGGTCGCCGTGCTCGTCGACCTCCAGGGCCCGAAGATCCGGCTCGGCCGGTTCGAAGACGGCCCCTACGAGTTGGCAGAAGGCGACATCTTCAAGATCACCACCGAGGACATCCTCGGCAACAAGGAGATCTGCGGTACCACCTTCAAGGGCCTGCCCAACGATGTCGCCCCGGGCGACTTCCTGCTGATCGACGACGGCAAGGTGCGCGTCGAGGTCATCGACACCGACGGCACTGTCGTCACCACCCGGGTCGTGGTGGGCGGGCCGGTGTCCAACAACAAGGGCATCAACCTGCCCGGCGTCGCCGTGAATGTGCCGGCGCTGAGCGAGAAGGACGAGCAGGACCTCCGCTGGGCACTGCGCACCGGCGCCGACCTGATCGCCCTCTCGTTCGTCCGCAGCGCGGACGACGTCACCCGCGTCCACGAGATCATGGCGGAGGAGGGCGTGCGCATCCCGGTGATCGCGAAGATCGAGAAGCCGCAGGCCGTGGAGGCCCTCGAGGAGATCGTCGCCGCGTTTGACGGCATCATGGTCGCCCGTGGCGACCTCGGCGTCGAGCTGCCCCTCGAGGCGGTGCCGATCGTGCAGAAGCGCGCCATCGAGCTCGCCCGCCAGAACGCCAAGCCCGTGATCGTCGCGACGCAGATGCTCGAGTCGATGATCACCAGCCCGGTGCCCACCCGCGCCGAGACATCGGACGTCGCCAACGCGGTGCTCGACGGCGCCGACGCGGTGATGCTCTCCGGTGAGACCAGCGTGGGCGAGTACCCGCTCACGGTCGTGGAGACGATGGCCCGCATCATCGAGTCCACCGAGGAGCACGGCCTGGAGCGCATCCAGGGCCTCGCCAACCCGCCGCACACCCAGGGCGGCATCATCACTCTCGCGGCCCTCGAGGTCGCGGAGGCGCTGAACGCCCGCTACCTGTGCGTCTTCAGCCAGTCGGGCGACTCCGCCCGGCGTCTGGCGCGCCTGCGTCCGCGCATCCCGATGGCCGCGTACACGCCGGAGCCCAACATCCGCCGGCGTCTCGCGCTCACCTGGGGCATCCATGCTGCGCTCGTCGACTCTGTCGAGCACACCGACCAGATGTATCGCCAGGTCGACGAGCATCTCCTGGGCAACGGGTACGCCGAGCCCGGCGACGTCGTCGTCGTGGTCTCGGGATCGCCTCCCGGCATCATCGGCTCCACCAACGACATCCGCGTGCACCACGTCGGGGATGCCGTGAGCGGGGCAGCCCCCGTGTACAAGTCGTACGACGCCTGACACGTATGCACTCACGACCGCACCGCCGGGTTCTCCCGGCGGTGCGGTAGTGTCGGTCCGGGCCGGTGTGGCGGAATGGCAGACGCGGGGCACTCAAAATGCTCTGTCCGTAAGGGCGTGTGGGTTCGAGTCCCACCACCGGCACCCTTTTCTTTCTCTGTTCGTGGGCTCTCTGGTGGGAGCAGGGCGCACATATGTGCATACCGCTCGCACAAGTTCGCGTTCCTCGGGCATATCAGGGCGATGACCGCGAGCCCGGCGCACATATGCGAGGGGCCAGCCCGACCATGTCGCGCGACCTACCGTCCGAGGCTCCCCTAGAATGGACGGGTGACCGAGGAAGACACTACTGAGCGCCCTACGGCATCCGCTCCGCGACGCGTCGTCGTCGCCGAGGATGAGTCGCTGATCCGCCTCGACATCGTCGAGATCCTCCGCGACAACGGATTCGACGTGGTCGGCGAGGCCGGTGACGGCGAGACCGCCGTCCAGCTGGCCACCGAGCTGCGCCCAGACCTCGTCGTCATGGACGTGAAGATGCCCCAGCTCGACGGCATCAGCGCCGCTGAGCGGCTGCACAAGGGCAACATCGCCCCGGTGGTGCTGCTCACCGCGTTCAGCCAGAAGGAGCTCGTGGAGCGGGCAAGCGAAGCCGGCGCCCTCGCCTACGTCGTGAAGCCCTTCACCCCCAACGACCTGCTTCCGGCGATCGAGATCGCCCTCGCGCGGCACGAGCAGATCATCACGCTCGAGGCCGAGGTCTCCGACATGGTCGAGCGCTTCGAGACCCGCAAGCTCGTCGATCGCGCCAAGGGCCTGCTCAACGAGAAGATGGGGCTGACGGAGCCCGAGGCCTTCCGCTGGATCCAGAAGGCCTCGATGGACCGGCGCCTGACGATGCAGGACGTCGCCAAGGCGATCATCGAGCAGCTGGCCCCGAAGAAGTCCTGAGCGCGGGGGATCGCCCCCCGCGCCGGCCGGCTCAGCCTGGCATGTCCTTGAGCATGTTCGTGATCCGGACGGTGGAGCAGCGCCGACCCTCGTCGTCGCTGATCGCGATCTCGTGCACGGTGATGCTGCGGCCCAGGTGGATCGGGGTGCACACGCCCGTGACGAAGCCTGATCGGGCGGAACGCGTGTGGGTGGCGTTGATGTCGACCCCGACGGCGAGCTTGCCGGCACCCGCGTAGAAGTTCGCCGACATCGATCCCAGCGATTCGCCGAGCACGACGTACGCGCCGCCGTGGACGATGCCGACCGGCTGGGTGTTGCCCTCGACGGGCATCCGGGCCACCGCACGCTCGATCGACATCTCCGTCAGGACGATGCCCATCCGCTCTGCCAGGACGCCGAGGCCGCGTTGGGCGATCCATTCCAGGCCGAGTTCGGTGGTATCCGGGCTCACAGGGTCGATGCTCACGCTGTCTCCTCGCTGAGTGTCCGTCGGCGTCGTTAGGCTGGCAGGGTGACGGACTCCGAAAAGCCTACCCTCATGGTCGTCGACGGGCATTCGCTCGCCTTCCGCGCCTTCTTCGCCCTGCCGGTGGAGAACTTCACCACGAAGGACGCTCAGCACACCAACGCCATCTACGGCTTCCTGTCGATGCTGGTGAACCTCATCAAGGCGGAGCGTCCGACGCACCTGGCGGTGGCTTTCGACACCTCACGGGCGTCGTTCCGCACCCGCGAGTACCCCGACTACAAGGGCACCCGCGCCGAGACGCCCGCGGAGTTCGCCGGGCAGATCCCCCTGCTCCAGGAGTGCCTCGCCGCGATGTCCATCCCCGTCCTCACCAAGGAGGACTTCGAGGCCGATGACATCCTCGCGACGCTGGCGACGCAGGGCGCGGAGCAGGGATATCACGTGCTCGTCGTCTCAGGAGACCGCGACACCATCCAGCTCGTCACCGACGACGTCACCCTGCTCTATCCGTCGGTGCAGGGCGTCTCCCAGCTCAAGCGCTACGACCCCGCGGCGGTGGTCGAGCGCTATGGCATTGTTCCGGGCCAGTATCCGGATGTCGCCGCGCTCGTGGGCGAGACCAGCGACAACCTCCCCGGGGTGCCGAAGGTCGGCGAGAAGACCGCGGTGAAGTGGCTGACGCAGTTCGGCACCCTCGATGAGCTGCTCGAGCGTGCAGCCGAGATCAAGGGCGTGGTGGGCGGCAACCTGCGCGAGCACCTCGACGACGTCCGGCGAAACCGCCGGCTCAACCACCTGCTGCGTGACGTGGAGCTTCCGCTGCAGCCGGACGACCTCGCGGTGACCCCGGTGGACGCGGCCGCCCTGCGCGAGATCTTCGCCCGGTTGGAGTTCCGCACGCTGCTGCCGCGTGTCTTCGACGCGATGGCGGTCGTCGACGACGAGGGCGAGAGCGTCGGGGCCACGGCCGTGCCGGAGGCTCGGGAGCTCTCCCCGGCGGAGATCGCCGCCTGGGTCACGGCCAACGCAGACGCAGAGATCGGTGTGACGCTGGTCATCAGCGATGCCGTCCCCACCCGCATCGGCCTCGCGATCGCGGGGGAGGACGTCGCCGAGGCGGTCGAGGGTGCGTGGAGCCCCGAGACGGCGGCCCTCCTCGGGGACTGGCTCGCATCGGAGCGCCCCAAGGTCTTCCATGACGCCAAGCCGCAGGTGAAGGCCCTGCGGGAGGCGGGGATCTCGCTCGGCGGTCCGGCGTACGACACGCTGATCGCGGGCTGGCTCATCCGCCCCAGCCTGCCGGACAAGACCCTCGCCGACCTCGTCGACCGATACCTCGGCGAGAAGCTCCCCGAGGCGGATCCGACCCAGCTGGTGCCGGAACACGATGGTGCGACCCCGGGGCAGCTCGCCTGGTTCACCGCGCGCACGGCGACGGCCCTCCGCGAGGAGATGGCTGAGCCGGTGGCCGAGGTGCTGTCGGATATCGAGCTGCCGACTCTCCTCGCTCTCGCTGAGATGGAGCGGGCCGGCGTGGCGGTCTCGCATGAGAAGCTCTCCTCGTTCTCCGCGGAGCTCGGTGCCCGCGCGGCAGACATCGCAGAGCGCGCGTATGCCGAGATCGGCCGCGAGGTGAATCTCGGCTCGCCCAAGCAGCTGCAGGAGGTGCTGTTCGAGGATCTGGGGCTGCCCAAGACGCGAAAGACGAAAACCGGTTACTCCACCGACGCGGCGGTGCTGGCCGATCTGCAGGAGACCAACCCCCACCCGTTCCTCGACCTCCTCCTCGAACACCGGGAGGCGACGAAGCTGCGCCAGATCATCGAGAGCCTCGATGGGGCGATCCGGGCCGACGGGCGGATCCACACCACCTATGTGCAGACCGGCAGCCAGACCGGCCGTCTGTCCAGCACGGATCCCAACCTGCAGAACATCCCGGTGCGCACCGAGGAGTCCCGCCGCATCCGCGCGGCCTTCGAGGTCGGCGACGGCTACGAGACGCTGCTGACCGCAGACTACTCGCAGATCGAGATGCGGATCATGGCGCATCTGTCCGGCGACTCCGGGTTGATCGAGGCGTTCCGGTCTGGCGAAGACCTGCACCGTTTCGTCGGCGCACGGGTGTTCGGCGTGGAGCCGGCCGATGTCACGCCCGAGATGCGCACCAAGGTGAAGGCGATGTCGTATGGCCTGGTGTACGGACTGTCGGCGTTCGGGCTGTCAAAGCAGCTGCGGATCGAGCAGGCCGAGGCCAAGCAGCTCATGTTGGAGTACTTCGCACGCTTCGGCGCGGTGCGAGACTACCTGCGCGCCTCGGTCATGAAGGCGAAGGAGATCGGGTACACCGAGACGATCTTCGGACGTCGCCGTCCGTTCCCCGACCTCAACAGCCCGAACCGCGTGCTGCGCGAGAACGCCGAGCGTGCTGCGCTGAACGCGCCGATCCAGGGCAGCGCCGCCGACATCATGAAGATCGCCCTGTTCCGCATCCAGGCAGACCTGGCGGAGCGTGGTCTGCGCTCGCGTGTGCTGCTGCAGATCCATGACGAGCTCGTGGTCGAGATCGCCCCGGGCGAATGGGACGAGACCGAGCAGATCGTACGCGAGCGGATGGCCGGCGCCGCCGAGCTCGAGGTGCCCCTCGACGTGCAGATCGGTCGGGGCGCCGACTGGAACGAGGCGGCGCACTGATCGGGGTCCGGCACAGCGCCGTGACGGCCGCTGTCCGCCCATCGATCGCCGGTCGAGTGTCGCGGAGCGTCAGCGCGACTCGACCTTCTCCACCGGCGGCCACACCACCAGCAGGAACGCCGCGATCGGACCGGTGACCAGCGTCAGGAGAAACCAGACCCACGCCGATCTGTTGCGGGTGCGCGCATGCCCTCCCGCGAGGATCGCCGCGGTGATCCAGAGGGCGGAGACGGCGGAAGTCAGCCCGGGGTCGCTCATGTCGCCAGGCTAACCCGATCGTGCGGGGATAGGCTCATCCGCATGAGTTCTGAGCAGAATCCTGTCGTCCGCACCCCCTCGGACATCGATCGCGTCGCCGAGGAATGGGTGGACATCCTCGCCGACCTTCAGCCGACACTTGCGACGTACATCGGCCGCCCGGAGGGGCAGGACCGCTATGCCGACCTGAGCCCGGAGGGTGCGGAGGAAGGGGCGCGCCGGACCCGTGAGACCCTCGCGAAGCTCAACGCACTGACCCCCGTGGACGCCGTCGACGAGGTGACCAAGGCCGATCTCGGTGCCGAGCTCGGCCTGGCCCTCGAACTGCACGACGCCCGCTGGCATCTGCGGGACATCAACGTGATCGCCTCCGCGGCGCAGGACGTGCGTGCCGTCTTCGACCTCATGCCGACGGCGACGGCCGATGACTGGGCGGTGATCGCTGCCCGGATGAGCGCCATCCCGACCGCGCTGGACGGCTACATCGCCACGCTCCGCCAGGGCGTGGCAGAAGGGGTCGTGCCCGCACGCCGCCAGGTCGTCGAGGTCGCTGACCAGATCGTGCGGTATACGGCGGATCAGGGTTTCTTCGCCGACTTCGTCGCCAACGCCGCACCTGAGAACGGGCAGCTGCCCGCGTCGGTCGCCCGTTCGCTCGAGGAGGCCTCCTCCACCGCCCGCGTGGCCTACGACCGTCTCCGCTCGTTCCTCATCGGCGAGCTGGCTCCGGCCGCTCGCGATGAGGACGGTGTCGGGCGCGACCTGTATGCGTTGCATTCCCGTTCGTTCCTCGGCGCCACGATCGACCTGGACGAGACCTACGAGTGGGGTCGCGAAGAGCTGGCGCGTATGGTCGAGGAGCAGACGCGCATCGCGCAGGAGATCCTTCCCGGCGCGACGGTGGCAGAGGCGATCCGCCACCTCGAGCAGGACCCCAGCCGGAAGCTGCACGGCACCGCCGCGCTCCAGCAATGGATGCAGGAGACCAGCGATCGTGCGGTGGCCGAGCTGGGCGCGAGCCACTTCGACATCCCGGAGCCGATCCGCCGTCTGGAGTGCATGATCGCCCCGACGCAGGAGGGCGGCATCTACTACACCGGCCCGACCGACGATTTCTCCCGGCCCGGCCGGATGTGGTGGTCCGTTCCGGAAGGGGTGACGGAGTTCGACACGTGGCGCGAGCTCACCACGGTTTACCACGAGGGCATCCCCGGACACCACCTGCAGATCGGCCAGGCGGTGTACAACAGGGCGGAGCTGAATTCCTGGCGACGTCTGCTCGCCGGCACCTCCGGGCACAGCGAGGGCTGGGCTCTGTATGCCGAACGCCTTATGCAGGATCTCGGCTATCTCGACGATCCCGCCGACCGGCTGGGAATGCTCGACGGTCAGCGGATGCGCGCGGCCAGAGTGGTCCTCGACATCGGCGTGCATCTCGGGAAGCCGCGGCTTGAGGGCGAGGGCGTCTGGGACTTCGACACAGCGTTGCCGTTCCTGCGGCAGAACGTCAACATGTCCGACGAGTTCGTCCGCTTCGAGGTCAACCGCTATCTGGGGTGGCCCGGGCAGGCACCCTCGTACAAGGTCGGCCAGCGCATCTGGGAGCAGGTGCGCGACCAGTACCGTGCCGCCCGTGGCGATGCGTTCTCCACCAAGGAGTTCCATAAGCGGGCTCTCGACATCGGCGGGGTGGGGCTGGACACCCTGCGCGCCGCTCTGCTCGCGCAGCCGGCCCGATGAGCGACCCGGCATCCATCGCCTCCGGCGCGGGGGACGCAGGCGCGCGTGCGGCGGATCTGTCGCGGCGTCTGGACGACCTGCCTTTCACCCGCAAGCATCTGAAGGTGCTCACCGGCTCAGGCGTGGGCTGGGCGCTGGATGCGATGGATGTCGGCCTGATCTCGTTCATCATCGCGGCACTCGCGCAGCAGTGGCACCTCGACAAGGGAGAAACCGGTCTGATCGCGTCGATCGGCTTCCTCGGGATGGCGATCGGTGCGAGCGTCGGGGGCCTCCTGGCCGACCGGATCGGCCGCCGTCAGGTGTTCGCCCTGACGCTGCTGATCTATGGGGTCGCCACCGGCGCGAGCGCTCTCGTCGGCGGCATAGCGATGCTCCTGGTGTTGCGCTTCCTGGTGGGACTGGGGCTGGGGGCGGAGCTCCCGGTGGCCTCGACGTACGTGAGCGAGTTCGCCCCGGCGCGCATCCGTGGGCGCCTCATCGTGATCCTCGAGGCCTTCTGGGCTGTCGGCTGGACGGCGGCCGCTCTGATCGGCTACTTCGTCGTGCCGCTCTCCGACGACGGGTGGCGCTGGGCGTTCGCACTCGGCGCGATCCCGGCGGTTTATGCCCTGATCGTCCGGTGGGCGTTGCCGGAGTCCCCGCGGTGGCTCGCCGGTCGTGGCCGGATCGGCGAGGCCGAGCGGATCGTCGCAGATCTGGAAGCCGCCGCCGGGCGGCAGATCGTCGTTGATCCTGCGCCGGAGCGCTCACCCGCCGGCGCCGGCAGCGCTCCGGCACCGGGTGTCGGCGGCCGCCTGCGGGCGCTCTTCTCGGCAGAGTTCCGGGTGCGCACCGGCGCGCTCTGGATCGTCTGGTTGTGCGTGAACTTCGCGTACTACGGCGCTTTCATCTGGATCCCCAGCATCCTCGTCGACGCGGGCTTCGACCTCGTGCGCTCCTTCCAGTTCACCCTCATCATCACGCTGGCCCAGCTGCCGGGCTACGCGGTGGCGGCGTGGCTGATCGAGGTCTGGGGGCGCCGTCTGACGCTGTCGGTGTTCCTGGTGGGATCGGCCGTCGCCGCCCTCCTGTTCGGCACGGTCCACACGGAGGCCGCGATCCTCGCGTCCGGGATGGCGCTGTCCTTCTTCAACCTGGGCGCGTGGGGGGCTCTCTATGCCGTGACCCCCGAGCTCTATCCCACCTCCCTGCGCGGAACTGGCGCCGGCTGGGCCGCGGGCGTGGGGCGCATCGCGTCGATCATCGCTCCTCTCCTGGTGCCGCTGCTGCTGATCGCGGGGGGCGCGGGGCTCACCTTCGCCGTTTTCGCCGGCTTCTTCGGCGTGGCGGCGATCGCGGTGTGGGGTCTGGTCGACCGGCGTGGACAGGCGCTCGATGACCGATGACGAGCCCGCCGACGATGGCCCCCAGCCGCGTGCGAGCCTGACGCGGCGCGGCGTGCAGCTCGTCGTCGGGCTCGTCCTCTTCGGGATCGGCGTCGCCTTCCTGCTGCGCAGCTCCCTGGGTGCCGCTCCGTGGGATGTGTTGTCGCAGGGACTGATCCGTCACGTTCCAATGTCTTTCGGAACGATGACCGTGGTGCTGAGCGTCCTGATCCTGCTGCTCTGGATCCCGTTGCGCGAGCGCCCCGGCGTGGGGACGGTGCTCAACGCCGTGCTGATCGGGCCCGCCGCCGATGCCGCCCTCCTGGTCATTCCGGAGGACGTCCCGCTGTGGCTGCGTGTCGGCTATCTGCTGTTCGGGATCTGCGTGATCGGGCTCGCCAGCGGTCTCTACATCGGCGCGGGCTTCGGCCCGGGCCCGCGTGACGGGCTGATGACCGGCCTGCACCGGCGCACCGGCCGCCCGCTCTGGCTCGTGCGGACCCTGCTGGAGGTGTCGGTGGTGGCCGTCGGCTGGCTTCTGGGTGGCGTCGCCGGGGGAGGGACCATCGCGTTCGCGCTCCTCATCGGCCCGCTCTGCGATGTCTTCCTCCGGATGTTCGACACCCGCCAGCCCCGGGCCAGAACGCGTCGAGCGGCCGATGCCTGACATCGAGATGCGCCCGCTGCCCGCCGGTGAGGTGATCCTGAGCGATGTCCGCGGACAGCGCAGGAGAGCGGTGGCGCTGGAGGCGTTCGAGATCGGTGTGTTCCCGGTCACCGAGGAGGTGGTCGCCGAGTTGATCGGCGTACCCGCGGTTCATCCGCGGCGACCCGCGGTCGAGGTGAGCTGGCAGCGTGCCATCCGGTTGTGCAACGCGGCATCGGAGTGGGAAGGGCTGGACCCCGTCTACACCTTCGATGGCGAGGACGTCACGTGGCATATCGAGTCAGACGGCTTCCGCCTTCCCACCGATGCGGAGTGGGAGTACGCCTGCCGGGCGGGATCGTACGCCCCGACCTACGCGCCGATCACGGAGGCCGCGTGGACGCTCGCCGACGGTGTGGGTCACGCGCAACCCGTGGGGAGCCGGCTGCCGAATCTCTTCGGGCTGTTCGACATGCTCGGCAACGTCTGGGAGTGGTGCTGGGATCCGCGGGACCCCGCCGGTGGTCACGGGGAGCGTGTGATGCGCGGCGGCAGCTTCCGCGACGACACCGGGAGCGCCCGCGCCGCGGTGCGCGGCGGCGCGGGCGTACGCACGCCGTTTCCCGACGTCGGGCTGCGCTTCGCGCGCGGGGGCTTCGACACCGCCGCTGAGGCGCAGGGGTGGTCGGCGCTGGCCGATGCGTCCCGCGCCGTCGGCGGGTGATCTCCTGGCCGCTCAGCGGCCTCAGGGGCGGGCGGATCCCTGTTCCGGAACGGTGGATTCCGGCGGGTCGGGGAGGAGACGGGGAACGATCCGCACCAGGAGGACGAGCAGGATCAGCTCCACCAGTGTCTGCGTGACGATCGCGAGCGGGGCGATATCCCATTCGGGGGGCAGCGCGAGCGCAAGCGGGAGCACGACGAGGGAGTTGCGTGTGACGCCGCTGAACACCACCGCCCGTCGACCGGCGACATCGCGCCGGAGCACCCGACCGGCCAGGACCCCGACCGCCACCATCGCGACGGCGAAGAAGACGTAGACCGGCACGGCCGGAAGGAGCGCACCGAGCCGACGGCCGATCCCGGCGATCTGCGAGGCGACCACCATGGCCAGCACCACCATCATCAGCGGCACCATGGCGGCTGCGCCGGCACGGTCGACCATTGCTGCGGCCCGACCACGGACGAGGAGCTGCGTCACAACGGCCGCGACGAGCGGGAGCAGGACGATCAGCAGAAACGCGGAGACGAAGGGCCCCGGCTCGATGGTCGCGACGAGCTCCGGATCGGCGAACACCGAGAGATAGGCGGGCAGCAGGAACATCTGCCCGATCATGAGCAGCGGGGTGGCCGCCAGCAACCGCCCGCGGTCGCCGCCACCGAGTCCGGTGAACACGACGACATAGTCGACGCACGGTGTGAGCAGGACCATGAGCACGCCGATCAGCAGCGCGCGGTCGTGGGCGACGGTTCTGGAGAGCGCGAACGCCACCAGCGGTGCCGCGACGAAGTTCACCGCGAGCACGACAGTCAGGAAGCGAACATCACGGAATGCCCGGGTGACGTCTCGGAACGGCACGCCCAGGAACGTGACGTAGAGGAGCAGGGCGAGGGCCGGGTTCACCCCTGGCTCGAGACCGGAGGATGCTGCGGGGCCCATGAGTCCGACGCCTGCGCCCAGGGCGATCGCTCCGAGGTAGAGGACGACCTGATACCGCGCCATCCACACGATGGGGGAGCGTGGCACGGTCACGCGACCAGTCTCGCAGGCCAACGGTCTCAGATCCGCGTGATCGCCGAGATCAGCATGTGGGCGCCGAGAGCGAGCAGGACGGTTCCCGTGACCGCCTCGATCCCGTCCGCCACTCGCGGACGCGCGAGCCACCGGCCGGCGCGGTCGACGAGCAGCACGACCGTGACGAGGTACCCCCAGATCACTACGGCGACGGTGCCGCCCAGCACGAGGAACACATACCAGCCGTTCGCGCCGGGCGGTGTGAACTGCGGAAAGAGCGCGACGAAGAAGAGACCCGTCTTCGGATTGGTGATGCACGTGAGGAACCCCGCGAGGGCGGGCGGTGCGGTGGTCGTTCTGACAGGCCGTGCCGCCCCCGGGGAGAGATCGGCGGCGCGCCGCCGCCACAGGGCGACGATCGCGCGCACGCCGAGATGGACGAGGTAGATGCCACCCGCCAGCGACAGCGCGGTGAAGGCGATCGGCGACGAGCGCAACAGGGCGACGATTCCGAGCGCCGCCAGGCCGGCCCACGCGAACACCGTGAGCGAGCTCCCCGTCGCGGCGAGCAGGCCCTGCCGTCGCCCGAGCATGGCGTAGCGCAATGCGAGTGCCGTGTCCGGGCCGGGGGTGATCGCGAGCACGACGGCCAGACCGAGGAAGGCGGGGTAGTCACCGGTCACGCTATCATCGTCCGCCGTGCTCACCTCTTCGAACAAGCAGATGATTCCTGACAATCATTCGTCTCCGGCGTACAATTCAGGGATGTTGCATCCGCACCGTCTCGTGGTCCTTCGGGCGGTGCTGGCCGCGGGCTCGGTGAACGCGGCCGCCCGAAACCTCCGCTACGCGCCCGCGACGGTCAGCCAGCATCTCGCCGCCCTGGCGCGTGAGACGGGGCTCACGCTGTTCGAGCGAGACGGCAGGGGCATCGTGCCCACCGCGGCGGCGATCACTCTGTCCGAACGCGCAGAGCCGGTGCTCGACGATCTGGCGCGGCTGGACCGCACCGTCGATGATCTCCGCCACGGCAGCGTGGAGCACGTGGCGATCGCGTGCTTCTCTTCCGCGGCGCAGGCGTGGCTTCCTGCTCTGGTGGGGGAGCTGCGTACGAGACATCCGGGCATCCGGGTCGAGATCAGCCTCAACGAGCCGTTCGGCGGGAGGGGCCGGCACCAGCCGGACCTGCATATCCTCAGCGAGCCGGAGGCTGGGCCGGAATCCGCACTGGACGGGTACCACCGGCACCCGCTGTGCACCGAGGAGTTCTTCGCGGTGCTCCGGTCGGAGCACCCCCTCGCGTCACACACGGAGATCCCGCTGGTGGAGCTGCGCGATGAGGCCTGGGTCGATCACGACATCTACGACAGCCCGACCGGTCAGATCGTCGCGACCGCGACGCGTGCAGCGGGTTTCACGCCGCAGTGGGCGGCGCGCCTCGACGACCACCATGCAGCTCTCGCGCTGGTGGCAGCCGGCGTCGGAGTGACCTTGCTCCCCGGGCTGGCGCTGACCGGGATGCCCGCCGGTCTCCGGGCGGTGCCGGTGACGCGGCCGACGGTCACGCGCCGGATCGTCGCGCACACGACGATGCGCCCCCGACGCAACGCCCTCGTCGCCGAAGCGCTTGGCGCGCTGCACCGAGCCGTGGCGTCGAGCTCCGGTGCAATGCCGTCTCCTCCGGCCGTAGCAGCAGAACGCGGCGGTCATGCTGAGGACGGCGTGGCGTGACAGGCGATTCCACGACATCATCGTCCGGCATGCGCCGGGGAGGTGCGATCTAGGGTGTGAGTATGCGCATCGAAGCGGAGCGTCACGAGGTCCAGCTGCCGTGGGGCGCGGTTTCGTACCGGCAGTGGCGTCCGGCTGGCAGCGACGTCCCGCCCGTCGTCGTGCTGCTGCACGGAGGAGGGGTCGATGGCGCCGCGCTCTCCTGGGGGCAGACCGGGCCTGCGTTGGCCGCCGCAGGGTTCCGCGTGATCGCGCCGGACCACCCCGGGTACGGCGAGAGCGCGGCCGCCCCCTGGCCGGTCACGCAGGAGCGTCTGGTGGACTACGTACGGGAGCTGGTGGATGCTCTCGCGGTGGATCGATATGTGCTCGGCGGGCTGTCGCTCGGCGGCGGTATGGCGATCGGCCATGTTCTCGCGCATCCCGATCGGGTCGCCGGCGTGATGCTGCTCGGCAGCTATGGCCTGATGGATCGCCAGTTCACGGGGCCGCTTGCCGCCCCCGCGCACGTCCTCACCTGGGTGATGCTGCGCAGCGGCATGCTGGGGGCGATCAGCCGGGCCTATGCCCGTGACCCACGTCGGATGGCGAGCAGCATCCGCGGCATCGTTCGGAACCCCGCCCAGCGCACGCCCGAGCTGCTCGCGGAGGTGATGACGGCGGCGTCCCGCGACGACGCGTTCGCGTCGTTCGAGCAGTGGCAGCACGATCAGTTCCGCTGGAATCGGCTGCGAACCAACTACACATCCCGCCTCGGCGAACTCGGCGCGCCGACGCTGCTGATCCACGGCTCACGGGACTCCGGCGTGCCCGTGGCCCGCGCAGCGGCAGCGGGAGCGCTGCTGCCCGACGCACAGCTCGTCGTCGTCCCCGAGGCCGGACACTGGGTGCAGCGTGATCGTCCGGAGATCGTGCACCCGGCGATGATTGCCTTTCTGCGGACGGTGTCGGCGGGGGAGTGTCAGCCGCCGCTCGGATGAAGCAGGCACGAACGGTTCGCCCGGGTGTGTCCGCGTGTGAACGGACTCTGCCAGATCTCAGCAACGCTGACTAGGGTGACGACATGAGGACCGAGGAGTGACATGTTCTGGCCACAGGACGCCGTCTTCGAGACCGCGCGGCTCCGGCTGCGTCGTCAGCGGATCGACGACGCTCAGGTCTTCCACGCACTCTGGCGTGATCGCGACGAGCGCGTTCCGCCGCACCGGAGGCTCGATGGCGAGGGAAGGCCGGATGCGGCGGAGATCGCCGCACGCATCGAGCAGGAGGGCTGGGATTCGGCGCTTCTGACGGTGGAACGCAAGGCGGACGCGGACGTGATCGGGTATTGCGGGCTCGTGTTCCACGATCGTGGCGCCGAGGACGAACCCGAACTCGCTTTCGAGCTGCTGCGCGCGGTGCGGGGGCGCGGATACGCGACGGAGGCCGGGCGGGCGGTGGTCTCGCGCGCGGAGGAGCGCGGGTATCGACGCGTCTGGGCGACCGTGTGGGATTGGAACACCGCGTCGCTCCGCGTGCTGGCGAAGCTCGGGTTCCGCAGGACGGGCCGCGAAACGTCGCGGACGGCGTACGGACGCACCCTGCTGACGGTTCGCGAGGCGATCGGCGCTGAGTCTGTGATCCGCGGTCTCTGAAGGATCAGGGGTCGCTCGCGCGTCTGCGCGTGAGCAGCCAGAGCAGACGGATCAGGCAAGGCGCGACGCGTCGGCTCGCACAGTGCTCCGTCAGAGAGAGGAGCCCGAGCGGAGGAGTGAACACGGTATGCAAACGGCGGATGATCCCATCACGTGGCAGCCCGAGCGTGTCGCTGTGGCTGGCGTCAGCGGCGTCGGCAAGAGCACCCTGTGCCGACGCCTGGCCGGTTTCCTCCGCGCTCCGTACAGCGAGATCGACGCGCTGCAGCATGGCACCGCGTGGACACCGCGGGAGAGCTTCGTCGCGGATGTGACCCGGTTCATCGCGGGGCCGAGGTGGGTCATCGAGTGGCAGTACCGCGAAGTGCGGCCGCTCATCGCTGCTCGTGCTGACACGCTGCTGTGGCTGGACTATCCGATGCCGTTGCAGATGTCTCGCCTGATCCGCCGCACGGTGCGCCGCAGCGTACGGCGGGAAGAGTTATGGAACGGGAACATCGAACCGCCGCTGCATACGATCGTGCGCGATCACGATCACATCCTGCGGTGGGGCTGGCGCACACGCAACACGCTCAAGCCTGTCGTTCCGGCCCTCGAGGCGCGTTTCCCCGGTCTCACCGTGGTGCGGTTGCGTTGCCCTCGGGAAAGCGAGCGCTGGGTTGCCGCCCTCGCGTCCCGCCAGCGCGAACAACGATGAGCGCCGCCACCCCCGCGCGGCTGATTGTTCGCGGCGTTTCCCGCTACGCGGAGCGTTCGCCGTCTTGACGCGCCTCAACGGTCGCTGACGAGATATGGATCCCAGATCTGTCTGTCAGCTTCCTCACTGTTCCACTGACGTAGAGATAGAGCGAGATCGTGAGCTCTCCCACTCCGAGCGCAATCAAGAACACAGCGAGCCCTGTGGTCGGGTTCTGCTTGTTGACGACGTCGGCGAGCACGCCTCCGATCAAGAGCGCAATCGGACAAGGACCTTGGCCCAGCAAACGACGTGCGCCGAACACTTTGCCTTGATCGGCTTGAGCCGTCTGTTCTTGCCAGAGAGCCGTGAGCGGTGCGTTCGACGCTTGTATCCCGAATGACCGTATTGCTCCGGTAAGAGACCACAACACCGGGGAGCTAACGAGACCGAAGCCAATCCGGCCGGCTATCGCAGAGAGCGCGAGTCCCCCTGGTATTGCGTACTGGCGCGACAATCGCGCGCCGAGCGCGACGATCAGGGCAGATCCGAGTAACATCCCAAGGGCACTGGCCGAGTTATATGCACCCAGCGCGGACGTGCCACCTGCTGGGTTGAGCAAAATAAATGCCGAGACAGCTGCCACACCCAACCCGGTGAGCGCGTTGATGGCTGCGAAAGACATCTGGAGTCGGAAGAACGGGCGATCCGTGAAAATCAACCGGAGACCCTCGGTGGCTCCGCTGAAGGGTCGACGTCTGCCGTGCGCGGAAGCTGGAATCGGTTCGGAAGTCCATCGGGCAACGAGCGCAAGCGCGGCGGCCAACAGGTAGCTACAGATATCGACGATCAGTACGGTTGCGATCCCGAAGGTCGCGAATAACAACGTTCCCAGAACGGGCGCGAGCACGAGCGGTGAAGCATCGAGAAAGGAGATGATTCCATTGACTCTGGTCAAGTTCGTCTCAGCGCGCACATCACGCACGCTCGCCGAGATCGAGATCAATAGCATGCTGTCGATCGCCCCGGTCGCCGCGACGACGACAAGAATCGCCGGAAGCCACGCGACGCCCAACGCCGTGCAGAGCAATAGCAGCCCCGCGCACGCGGCAAGCAGTAGATCAGCGACGATGATCAGCTTCTTACGTGAAGCTCGATCTGCCAACTGACCGAGAAAAGGCGAGAGATATATACCCATCGCTGATTTGATCGCGGCAACGGTCGCCAGCATTGTTGCGCTACCGGTCTCCGAGAAGACCCATACGCTCAAAGCGATACCTGCCACACCGGACATCAGGAGAGATATGGATTGCCCTCCCCACACGAGAGGGAACGCCAACTTCTCCCTATACGTCTTACTCAAGGATGGGGATCGCCTTCATGTGTCGAGAGACTTCCTCAGCAGGCTCCGTCGATCCTTGTTCTGCGGCTTGACTGAGACGGCCCACGAACAACGCGCCGTTCCCCACCCGAGCACTGCACGAAGACAGCGGCCGCGTGAGTGGCTCGGTCCCGTTCCCGGGCTCGGTTACATCTGACGCTCGTAGATAGCCACGTGAGCGGAATTCGTAGAGAGGGGAGTGGATCGCATTCAGTGATGAAGATGTCCTCGGTGAGTAGGCGGTCGTTCACGTATTGCTGCACAGAATGGCGGGAGGTGCGCTCCACCCTAATGCATGATCAGGGGCTATCAGGGAGGGTCAGCGCGGGCATGTGCCAGAGGGTCAATGGACCCGAAATCAGGCGGTCGTCACCAGAGCAGGCCGTTTCGGCGGGAAACGGCCGGTTCTCACGTCATCTGCCTGTTTTGGCGGGGAGTCTCGGAGTCGCGCCACTCAACGGGATTCCATGCCACATCGCGCCCTCCGAGGGGAGCGAACCGGGCCTTCGGGTCATTTGTCTGGACGAGGCAGAGGAGACGATTCCCCAGAAGGGCCGCCGTCCGACCGGCGCCATCGATGATGTCGAGAACCTGGTGGGCATCGTTCGGGTCCGCATTCTGGAAAGCGTCGAAGTGCTCCAAGACCAGGACAAGACCGATGTCACTGGCGTCCCACCCGTACGCGATGCCAGCGACGTCGGACAGGCAGTCGTTCAAGGCATCCAGGTTGCGACCGTAGTAGTCGGGGAAATCGAGACTGCCGGCGAAGTCATCATGCAGGCGATCACGGTCTGCCCAGCCCGCCGCATCCATTCGGACGATCCGGTAGCCGTTGTCGCTCAGCCAGTCGATGACCTCGGAGAGCACGGCTGGCCGATGAAAGAGCGAGCAGATTCCGTTCTGAACCAGCTGCCAGTCGATTCCCGTGCTATCCGCTTTCCACACAGCCACCTTCGGAGACTAAGCGACAGGAGAGGAACAACGCCCGCGGCGCGCCTGGCGACGGCGGGTGCAGCACGCTCGCTTGCACGCGATCGGAGGCTGCTCGTGACGCGCACGTCAGGCATGCACGTTGGCGCGCCACAGCAGGGGACACATAGATCGTCACTGATCTGCCACCTGCGACTGGACGTCGTTACAAGCTGACATAATGTGCATTATCGGTCTTCTCTGAGAGGGCCTGGCGCTGGCCCATCTCCACGCAACCACGACCGTGGGCTCTGATCTCCTCGCGGCGCATCGGCGCCCGGCGTGACAGCATGAACTCATGCCGGGCGCTCTCATCGTCGACGGACTTGCCAACGTGCGTGACCTGGGCGGCCGAGCACGCACCGACGGATCCGTCACGCCCTCGGGCGTCTTCGTCCGCGCCGAGACTCTCGACAGCGTGACGCCACAGGGGTGGGAACAGCTGCGGGGTCATGGCGTGCGTACCGTGATCGACCTGCGGAGGCCGCGAGAGCGTTCGGGCGATCTTGGCTCCGGAATGCGCCGCATTGAGATCGACCTGGACGGTGACGATGCGGTCTTCTGGAAGCCGCGAGAGCAGGACGGCACCTGGGGAACTCCGCTCTACTATCCGTCCCATCTCCGAGAGCTGCCTGAGCGGCTCGCGATGGCGCTGCGTGCGATCGCGGAGTCCGACGAGGGCGCTGTGCTGTTTCACTGCGGTGCGGGCTGGGATCGCACCGGTCTGGTCGCCGCCTTCCTGCTCCGCGCGGTCGGCGTGACAGAGGACGCGGCGGCGGCGGACTACCTCGCCTCTTTCGCGAACGCCGCCTCGATGGCCGCGCTTCACGGACGTTCCTTCGAGGCCGACGAGCGGCGGACCATCCTGGCACGGTTCGGACACACCCCCGAAACGGCGTTCCGCGAAACGTATCGGAGCCTCGACGTCGGAGCCTGGTTCGATCGAGCCGGCATCGATACGGAGACCCGTCGCGCGGTGGTCACCTGGCGGGGTCACGCTGGAGACGGCAGCCGCTGACGAGGCCCTCTCCCCCGATGTCCGCACATCCCCGATGTCCGCACATCTGCCGCACAGCGTGAACGACGCCGCCGAACGTGCATGCGGAACTGCCTGATGGACGGCGTTCGAGGCCGCGCCTAGCGTGGAATCAGGCGCGCACAAAGCGCCGGATAACAAAAGGAGAAGGTTCATGGCCAAGGTGCTGCTCGTCCTTTACCCCGATCCGGTCGACGGATTCCCGGAGACCTACGCCCGAGACACGATCCCCGAGCTGCACGGGTATCCGAACGGGCAGACGCTGCCCACGCCCGAGAGCATCGATTTCACTCCGGGTGAGCTCCTCGGCTCGGTCTCCGGCGAACTGGGGCTGCGCCGCTACCTGGAGGAGAACGGTCACGAGCTTGTCGTCACGAGCGACAAGGAAGGCCCGGACTCGGTCTTCGAGCACGAGCTGGTCGATGCCGACATCATCATCTCGCAGCCGTTCTGGCCGGCCTACCTCACCCCGGAGCGCATCGCGAAGGCCAAGAACCTCAAGCTCGCTGTCACCGCCGGCATCGGCAGCGACCACGTCGACCTGGCCTCCGCGATCGAGAACGGGATCACGGTGGCCGAGGTCACCTACTCCAACAGCATCGCCGTCGCCGAGCACACCGTGATGCAGGTCCTGGCTCTCGTACGCGACTTCGTGCGACAGCACGACATCGCGCGGGACGGCGGCTGGAACATCGCCGACGCCGTGCAGCGTTCATATGACCTCGAAGGCATGGACGTCGGCGTGTTCGCGGCCGGTCGCATCGGCCAGGCCGTGATCGAGCGACTCGCTCCCTTCGGCGTCCACCTCTCCTACACCGACCGCCACCGGCTGCCCGCCGAGATCGAGGAGAAGTACAACCTCACGTACTACGAGAACATCGAGGATCTCGTCAAGAACGTCGACATCCTGACCGTCCATGCTCCGCTGACAGAGGAGACCCAGGGCCTGCTCAACGACGAACTGCTCGGCTCGATGCGCCGCGGCTCCTACATCGTCAACCCGGCCCGCGGTGCGATCGCCGACCGCGACGCCATCGTCCGGGCGCTGGAGAGCGGGCAGCTCGCCGGGTACGCCGGCGACGTCTGGTTCCCCCAGCCGGCACCCGCTGACCACCCGTGGCGGACCATGCCGAACAACGCGATGACGACCCACACGTCCGGCACGTCACTGCCCTCGCAGGCGAAGTACGCTGCGGGCACGCGGGAGATCCTGGAAGACTACTTCGCCGGGCGTCCGATCCGCCCCGAGTACATCATCGTCGAGGGCGGCGACTACGCCGGAACCGGCGCCCACTCCTACGCGAAGAAGTGATCGCGAGCCACTAGGGTGATCGGGACGACGCCCCGGCGTCGTCCCGATCCGGAGGACACGGATGCTGCTCACCCAGCTGGAGTATTTCCTCGCGCTCGCGCGCGAGGAGCACTTCGGGCGCGCCGCGGAGGCCACTTACGTCTCGCCGTCGACGCTGTCGGAGGCGGTTCGAAAGCTGGAGACCGAGCTCGGCGTTCCCCTGGTGCGCCGGGACCGCAGCTATCAGGGGCTCACCCCGGAAGGCGAGATCGTCCTGCAGTGGGCGCGGCGGATGGTCGCGGATCATCGGGCGCTGAACGACGAGCTCGGCGCGGCACGGAACCGCCTCGCCGCACGCGCCCGGTTCGGCGTCATCCCGAGCGGCATCACCGCGGCTTCTCGCATCGTGACAGCGCTGGACGCACGGCACCCGCTCGTCACCTCGTCACTCGCGACCGGGCTGACATCCGAGGAGATCGTGGCGCAGGTGCGAGCCTACGAGCTCGACGCCGGGATCATTCACCCGACCGCAGCCGACGGCCCCGATCTGCACCTGCTGCCCCTCCAGCCCGTGCGCACCGTCGTGGTGTGCGGGGACGATGTGTTCCCGGAGAGCACCGCAGCCGTCACCGGTGAGATGCTCGCCGCCGTGCCGGTCGCCCTGCTCGAACCCCATATGCGAGCCCGGCAGATCTTCGATCAGCGCATGCGCGAGGTCGGTCTGCGCGTCACTCCCCGCGTGGAGACCGATTCCGTCGAAGCGCTGCTGGCGCTCGTCGGCAGCGGGCCGTGGACAGCCGTCGTGCCGGAATCAGCGCTCTCGGCCGGCGCCAGCGCGGTGAACGGTATCCGCGTCCTGCCGCTGATCGATCCCGAGGTCCGCACCCCGCTCGCCCTCGTTCGCATCGCCGACGAACCCACCCCGCCTCTCGCGCGCGCGATCGACGCAGCAGCGCGCGCTTAGACTCCCTCCCCTGCACGCGGAATGCGCCCCCGAGGGGCGCATCATTCGTCGTGCCCTGAACAGAAGCAGAGCCATGCCCTCACCCACATCGGCCGAACCAGCCACCCGTCGCGACGTCGGCATCCGGCGCCTCCCCTCGGTGCTCCACCGCGCGCAGCCGCCGATGCCGTGGCCGCGCATGCTCGGCGGCGGCATCGCCGCGGCCGTCACCATCGCGGTGCTGGCGCTGCTCAGCGATGCCACCGGTTCTCCCCTGCTGGCCGCCGCATTCGGATCGTCCTGTGTTCTGATCTTCACGCTTCCGGACTCCCCCCTCTCGCGTCCCGCGAACCTGGTGGGCGGGCATGTCCTCGCGGCGGTATGCGGCCTCATCGCTCACGCCCTCCTGCCGACCACCTGGTGGAGCCTGTCGCTCGCCGTCGGCGCCTCACTGGTGGCGATGGCGGCCCTGCGGATCACCCATCCCCCGGCAGGCGGCACGCCGATCGTCATCATGCTCGCGGACGAGAACTGGTCCTACCTCATCGTGCCGGTTCTGGCTGGCGCACTTATCGTCGCCGCCGCCGGCATCGCCTACCGCGCGCTGTCGGCTCGCAGTGCCGCCGGTGCCCCCGTTATGCGCCGACGTACTCCGCCAGATGCTGACCGGTGAGCGTTGAGCGCTCGGCGACCAGCTCCTCTGGCGTGCCCTCGAACACCACGCGACCGCCTGCGGATCCTGCGCCAGGCCCCAGGTCGATGATCCAGTCGGCGTGCGCCATCACCGCCTGGTGGTGCTCGATCACGATGACGGACTTCCCGGCGTCCACGAGCCGGTCGAGCAGACCGAGGAGGTTGTCGACGTCGGCGAGGTGCAACCCCGTCGTCGGCTCGTCGAGCACATAGACATCGCCGCCCTCGCCCAGCTGGGTCGCGAGCTTGAGCCTTTGGCGCTCACCTCCGGAAAGGGTCGTGAGGGGTTGTCCGAGGGCGATGTAACCCAGCCCCACATCTTCGAGGCGCTGGAGGATCTTGCCCACCGCGGGAATGCGCGCGTCTCCGGCGGTGAAGTACTCCGCGGCCTCGGAGACAGGCATCGCCATGACCTCGCTGATGTCCTTGCCCTCGAGGGTGTACTGCAGCACTTCTGGCTGGAAGCCCTTCGCATCGCAGTCGACGCACGGCGTCGATATCCCCGCCATCATGCCGAGATCGACATACGTCACGCCGGCTCCCTTGCACGTCGGACAGGCGCCCACCGAGTTGGCACTGAACAGGGCGGGCTTGACGCCGTTGGCCTTCGCGAACGCCTTGCGTACCGGCTCCAGGAGCCCCGTGTAGGTCGCCGGATTGCTGCGGCGGGATCCACGTATGGCGCTCTGGTCGATCTCGACGACGCCGTCCCGGCCGACGACGGATCCCCGCACCAGCGAGCTCTTGCCCGATCCGGCCACCCCGGTGAACACCGTGAGGACGCCCAGCGGGATGTCGACATCGACGCCCTGCAGGTTGTGGAGATCCGCGCCACGGACCGCGATCACGCCGTGCGGGGTGCGCACCGCCGGTTTGAGCGATGCACGGTCGTCGAGGTGCCGTCCGGTGAGGGTGTCGCTCGTGCGCAGGTCCTCCACGGATCCCTCGAAGCGGATCTCGCCGCCCGAGCCGCCGGCGTACGGGCCGAGGTCCACGACATGGTCGGCGATGGCGATCGTCTCGGGTTTGTGTTCGACGACCAGCACCGTGTTGCCCTTGTCTCGCAGACGCAGCAGGAGGTCGTTCATGCGCCGGATGTCATGGGGGTGCAGGCCGATCGTCGGCTCGTCGAAGACGTAGGTCACATCGGTCAGCGCGGAGCCCAGATGGCGGATGAGCTTCGTACGCTGCGCCTCTCCCCCCGACAGCGTCCCGGCGGGGCGATCGAGGGAGAGGTACCCGAGTCCGATCTCGGAGAACGATTCCAACGTCGTGCGCAGGGAAGCCAGCAGCGGGGCGACGGACGGCTCGTCCAGGTCGCGCACCCATGCCGCGAGGTCGACGATCTGCATGGCGCAGGCATCGGCGATGCTGATTCCGGCGACCTTCGAGGACCGCGCCTGCGGCGCCAGCCGAGTCCCGTCGCAGTCCGGGCATACGGTGTATGTCACCGCTCGTTCGACGAACGCGCGGATGTGGGGCTGCATCGCCTCCCGGTCCTTCGAGAGCATCGACTTCTGGATGCGCGGGACGAGTCCCTCGTACGTGATGTTGATGCCGTTGAACTTGACCTTGGTCGGCTCCTTGTAGAGGAAGTCCTCGCGTTCCTGCGTCGTGTAGTCCCGGATGGCCTTGTCCGGGTCCACGAAACCGGACTCTGCGTAGATCTTCACGTTCCAGCCGTCCGGCGTGTACCCCGGGATGGTCAGCGCACCGTCGTGGAGCGAGAGGGCATCGTCGAACAGCTCGGCGAGGGCGATGTCGGTGACGGTCCCGATCCCCTCACAGCGCGGGCACATCCCGCCGAGCTGGTTGAAGCCCGCCTTGACCTCCTTCTTTCCGCCTTTCTCGATCGTGATGGTCCCGCTGGCCTGCACCGACGGCACGTTGAACGAGAACGCATTGGGCGACCCGATGTGCGGTTGCCCCAGTCGGCTGAACAGGATGCGCAGCATCGCGTTCACGTCGGTCGCGGTGCCGACGGTCGACCGCGGGTTGGCGCCCAGGCGTTCCTGATCCACGATGATGGCGGTCGTCAGGCCATCGAGCATGTCCACGTCCGGGCGTGCCAGAGCGGGCATGAATCCCTGCACGAACGCGCTGTACGTCTCGTTGATCATGCGCTGGGACTCCGCGGCGATCGTGTCGAACACGAGCGAGCTCTTGCCGGAACCGGACACACCCGTGAACACCGTGAGGCGGCGTTTCGGGATCTCCACACTGACGTCCTTCAGGTTGTTCTCGCGCGCGCCGCGAACCCGGATCGTGTCGTGGGAGTCGGCCGGGTGTCGATCAGCGGGTGCGGTGCTCATGGTCTCAGCGCTTCCTCTTGCGGGCGGGGCGCGGCGAAGGCCGCAGCCGATCATGACACGGCGGATGGGAATGCCACCATGCCGCACCAAAGGTCCGGTCGCCGGGAAGCTGAGATTATCCTGGGAGCAGCTCCTCCGCCGTTGCGGGGAGCGTCGAATCCCCTGAAGGAGCAGCACATGTCCCCCCAAGCATCCGCACTCCGCACCATCACCAAGCCGATCCGGACGATGCTCTGGATCTCCGGCGTCCTGGCCCTGTTGTCCGGCATCGCGATGCTGGTCTGGCCGGAGAAGGCCCTGGGCGCGATCGTCATCATCTTCGCCGTCTATGCGCTGATCATCGGCGTGAGCTACGCCGCCCTCGCCTTCACCCTGCGTGATGCGGGCGTCTGGGCGCGCATCGGGCATGTCCTGCTCGGCGTGCTGTATGTCGTGGCCGGCATCATCATGCTCTCCAACCTCAAGGAGACCGGCGCGGTTCTGCTGTTGTTCTTCGCCATCCTCGTCGGCATCAGCTGGATCTTCGAGGCCGTCGTGTCGCTCACGCTGATCAGCGACCAGGGCAGCCGCGTGTGGACCGTCGTCTACGCGATCCTGAGCCTCATCGCGGGTGTGACCCTCCTCTTCTCCCCCGGCTTCGGTGCGGAGGTCCTCTGGATCCTCACCGGGGTTTCGCTCGTCGTGCTCGGCGTGGTCCAGATCGTCCGTGCGATCACCTTCCGCAAGAACGTCGATGCGGTCGAGAGCCTCATCCGCTGATCGTCCCCGCAGACGGCGATGGCCGGGAACCGTTGCGGTTCCCGGCCATCGCCGTCTGCGGCGCCGTGCTCACTCGGAGACGAAGCCGCTCACATCCCCCACGAGACGGGTGTTGTCCGCGGGCACGGGGTCGACGGCGGCGCGGGCCACCTCTGCGGCGAACTCCGCGACGTTGTACAGTTTGCCGGCGGACTCGCGGCGGCCCGCGATCGCGCCGGGATTGGCGCGTTCGAGGAGGGTCGCCGTGATGGTCCCCTCGATCATGTCGCCGGACACGATCGTGAAGCCGATGCCGCGTTCGGCGAGGGCGGGAATCCGCTCGCGCAGAGCGTCCTCGCCGGCGCGCTTGGAGAGCGCGACCGGCTCGTATTCCGGCATCGTCGGCGTGGTGTGGATGAAGTGCGCCTGGTGACTGGTCACGAACACCACCCGCGAGCCGGCGGCCAGCAGGGGCAGGGCGGCGTCAAGCACGTTCAGCTGTGCGTCACGGTTGAGCTTGAGGGCGTAGTCCTCGCCCATGTCGGCCTCCATGCCGCCGGAGGCATTGAGCACGAGGATGTCGAGCTTGCCGAAAGCCTGCTCCACCGCGGCGAACATCTGTGCCACGGAATCCGGGTCGGTGAGGTCCGCTCCGACGGCGATCGCACGGCCGCCGGCAGCTTCGATCTCGGCGACCACCTTGTTGGCGCGCGGCGCCTTGGCACGATAGTTCACCACGACGTCGGCCCCGGCAGCGGCGAGATAGCGCACCGTGTCGGCGCCGATTCCCCGGGAGGAGCCGGTGACGATGGCCACCTTTCCGTCGAGGGCATGGTCGGGGATCGGGTGTGACACGTTCACTCCTGGGGTGGTGGCAGAGGCTCGTCTGGATGCCGCAACGGTGTCGGCAGCAGGTCCCCACACCCTACCAAGGGCCCAATCGATCGGGACGCCGCGTGGTAGGTTGACAGCGTGGAGGGCATGTGAGCGAGTTGGACGCGGTGATGGCCGGTATCGAGGAGTGGGCGTGGATCGGCTGGCTCGTGCTGGTCGCGCTGTTCCTGGTGATCGAGATGTTCACCCTGGAGTTCACCTTCCTCATGTTGGCGATCGGCAGCAGCACCGGCCTCATCACCGGTGCATTGCATATCCCGCTCTGGGGTCAGGTGATCATCGCCGCCGCCACTGCCGCCCTTTTGATCCTGTTCCTCCGGCCGCCCCTGCTCAAGCGGCTTCATCGCGCTGAAGACCCGGTGCGCAGCAATCTCGAAGCGCTGATCGGGTCGAACGGCACCGTCCTCCTTCCCGTGACCGCGATCAGCGGCCAGGTCAAGTTGAGCAACGGCGACACGTGGTCTGCGCGGACACCGGGTGGTGAGGTGCTTTCCCCCGGGCAGCGTGTCGAGGTGCTCGCCATCGAGGGCGCCACCGTACATGTTCGCGCCGCCCAGAACTGACACATCCCGCTCCCGAGCACCTCTCCAGGAGGCACGCCCATGACAGATTCCCTTGTACCGACCATGATCGGCTGGATCCTGGCCCTCGCGGTCCTGATCTTCGTCCTCGTGACGGTCGCTCGCTCGATCCGGATCATCCCCCAGGCCACGGCGGGCGTCGTCGAGCGCCTCGGCCGGTATCACAAGACACTGCAGCCCGGTCTGAACCTCCTGGTCCCGTTCATCGACCGTCTCCGCCCGCTCATCGACATGCGCGAGCAGGTGGTGTCCTTCCCGCCGCAGCCGGTCATCACCGAGGACAACCTGGTGGTCTCGATCGACACGGTCGTCTACTTCCAGGTGACGGACGCGCGGGCGGCGACGTACGAGATCGCCAACTACCTGGGAGCGGTGGAGCAGCTGACCACCACGACGCTGCGAAACGTGGTGGGTGGTCTGAACCTCGAAGAGGCGCTGACCAGCCGTGACGAGATCAACGGACAGCTGCGCGTCGTGCTCGACGAGGCGACCGGCAAGTGGGGCATCCGCGTCTCGCGCGTCGAGCTGAAGGCCATCGACCCGCCCGTCTCCATCCAGGACTCGATGGAGAAGCAGATGCGCGCAGAGCGTGACCGCCGCGCCGCCATCCTCACCGCAGAGGGCTCCAAGCAGTCGCAGATCCTCGAAGCCGAGGGGCGTCGCCAGGCGGAGATCCTTCGCGCCGAGGGCGACAAGCAGGCCGCGGTCCTGCGCGCGCAGGGTGAGGCGGAGGCGATTCAGAGCGTGTTCGACGCGATCCACCGCGGAGCTCCCGACGAGAAGCTGCTCGCGTACCAGTATCTGCAGATGCTGCCGAAGATCAGCGAGGGACAGTCCAACAAGCTCTGGATCATCCCGAGCGAGCTGACCGAGGCCCTCAAGGGCATCGGCGGCGCTTTCGCCGGGCGGGGCGCACAGCCCCCGCAGGCCGGCGGCCAGTGACACACCCGTTCTTCCATCGCACCGCCCATCCGCGCATCCTCGCCCACCGCGGGCTCGCGTCCTTCACCGTTCCGGGGAAGACGCAGGATCGCCCGGTGGGCGGTGCGGCGTCTCAGACCGGCGACGTGCTCGAGAACACGCTGCTGGCCTGCGCCGCGGCGCACGCCGCCGGTGCGGAGTACATCGAGACGGACAGCAGGGTCACGGCCGACGGAGATGCCGTGCTGTTCCACGATGCCACGCTGGCCCGTGTGCTCGGAGACCCCCGCCGGCTCGCCGATGTGCGCACCGCTGAGCTGCGCGATCTCCTGGCCGACCGCGGTGGCCTGCTCACGGTCGCGGAGGCCCTGGAGGCCTTTCCGGAGACGCGCTTCAACATCGATGTGAAAGAGGATGCCGCCGGCGGCCCGATCGCCCATGCCGTTGCGCCTCACGTCGATCGCGTGCTCATCACGAGCTTCTCCGACGCGCGGCGCATCCGGACACTGCGCGAGACCATCGCCGCGGGAGCAGAGCGACGCCCCGCCACCTCACCGGGGCGCAACGGGGTACTTCGGCTGCTCACTCACATGCGGGCGACGCGTCTGCTCGCCGAGGTCGACGCCGTGCAGATCCCGGTGCGAGCGGGAGCGGTCCGGGTGCTGTCCCCCGGCCTGATTCGCGCCGCTCACCGGCACGACGTGGAGGTCCACGTCTGGACGATCGATGAGCCGGAGCACATGCGCGAGCTGGTGGCGCTCGGGGTGGACGGCATCGTCACGAACCGTGCTGACGTGGCTCTGCGAGCCCTCCACCGTCCCTGAGCCAAACCCTGGTTTATCCACGCTGGGCATCCCCTGTGAAAGGTCGCCTGAGCCCACCTGCTCGGATGATCCGTACAGGCTGGAGCGCTATACCTATCTGTACCGCGAGGAAAGGACCACAAAATGGCAGATCGCAGTCTCCGAGGAATCCGGCTCGGAGCCCAGAGCCTTCAGAGCGAAGAAGGCGTCGTTTTCATGGAGCGCAGCGAGACCTCCTACCGATGCGACCAGTGCGGACACGTCACCACCCTGATGTTCGCCGCCGACGCGGAACCGCCCGCCACGTGGGAGTGCCGTTGCGGCTCTGAAGCCCGCCTCCAGGTTGATGGCGAGAGCGTCGAGCTGGAGAAGGGCGAGGAGAAGGCGGCCCGCACCCACTGGGACATGCTGCTCGAACGCCGCACGCGCGCGGAGCTCGAGGAGCTCCTCGAAGAGCGGCTCGCCTATGTCCGCGCCCGGCGCGGTGCATCGGAGGAAGAGGTCCGGGAGCGCCTGGGCGCCTGAGTCCTATGAGCGGGCTCGCTCCTCGATGCGACCGGCGCGGCGCGCCAGGATCCCTGCGAGGGTGAGCCCCAGCAGTCCGCCCCAGAGCAGGATCTGGGACAGTCCGATCCCCACGACGATCCCGGCGGTCAGACCCCGGCGAAGCTCGACGTCTTCGAGCATGACGCCGGCCTGATCGACCGGGATCGATGCGATCGTGGTGCCGTCCGGCGCGATGACCTCGCTCCGGCCCACGGTCGAGACGTTGACCACCGAGCGGCCGGTCTCGATCGCCCGCATGCGCGCGAACGCCAGCTGCTGCAGGTTCTCGTCGGTGCCGCGGAAGTCCGCGTTGTTGGTCTGGAACACCAGCACCTGCGCGCCGCCGTCCAGACCCGCGGCGATCACATCGTCGTAGATCACGTCGAAGCAGATCGCGAGACCCACGATGATCCCGTCCACATCGACGATCGGGGGATCCTCTCCCGGGGTGTACTCCCGCTGCAGCAGATCGACGAGGTCGGGGGCGAGAGCGCGGAAGAACGCCCGATTCGGTACGTACTCGCCGAAGGGCACGGGGTGACGCTTGGCATGGGTCTGTACGTCGGTGCGGGCCGGGAGAACCGGGTCACCCGTCCAGAGGAAGCTGGTGTTGAAGTAGAGCCCGTCGAGCTCCGTCGCGACGTTCGTCAGCAGCGGTGCTCCGGCCTGTGTCACCGTGCGGCTCAGCAGGCGCGCCGTGCGCTCGTCGCGGAACGGGTCGTAGTCGATGGCGCCCTCCGGCCAGACCAGAAGGTCCATCTCTTCGCCGAAGAGGGGCTCAGACGCGGCCCGCTGGGCCTCGATCACACCGTATGCCGTACGTTCGTCGAAGTATCCGGTGGAACCGTTGCCCTGGACGGCGCCGATCGTCAGGGTTCCCGCCGGGGTCGTCGGGAAGAGCGGTACGAGCGCCAGGAGCGCCGTCAGGGCGCCGGCGACGAGCAGAGGCAGCGGCTGCCGCCGATCCCCCGTCCGCGGGCGCACGAACGCGCCCAGCCCCTCGACAGCGAGGGCGATCACGACGACGATGAGAAAACCCATCCCCGTCACACCGACCCACGATGACAGGGCGGCGAACGGCGTATCCACGAGCGTCATGCCCAGACGCGCCCACGGGAAGCCGCCGTAGGGCCACGATCCAAGGAGCTGCTCGCGTCCGGCCCACAGCGCCCCGACCAGGACCGGCAGCGCGATGAAGCGCCCCGCAGCTCCTGGCGCTGCCCGGTCAAGCCACCGATACGCGAGGGCGAGGGGCACCATGCCCACCGCGGTGAGGAGTGCCTCGGCGCTCGCCAGGGCAGCCCAGGGAAGAGGCCCGAGGTAGCGCCCGCTCCACGCGACAAGCGGGAAGAAGAGGGCCGCGCCGTACGCGAGCCCGACCAGCAGTGCGGCGGCCGCGCGCCGGCCCCGCACGGCCGTGAGCACGAGGGCCACGGCGAGAGGTGCCAGCGGCCAGATGGCCTCGGCAGGATATGCCAGCGACATCGTCCATCCGGCGACCGCGGAGACCGGGATGGCCGCCCACAGGGGCAAGGCCGCCCGCCGCACGTCCAGCGGGGTGGATCGCGCGTTCACAGCGAGGTGTAGGCCACAATGCCGCGGCGGACGCCGTCGAGAGCGCGCCGCGCGGTGCGGGCGAGCTCTTCATCGTCGGCCACGAGCGAGATCTGATCGAGCAGGTCGATGGTCTGCTTCGCCCAGCGCACGAAATCACCGGCCGCCAGGTCGGACTCGCGCAGCGCACGATCGAGCGGCGCCCCGCCGGCCCAGGCGTGCATCGCCGTCGCCAGGCCGGACGACAGCGGCTCAGAGCCGCGCAGACGGTGCTCCTGCTCGATGTCGTCGAGGCGGGCCTGGAGCTCCTGCGTGCGTTCGTATGCGGCTCGGAAGCGTCCACGCGGCAGCCGCGCCTCGCCGCTCTCCTCGCGCCGCGGCTCGAACACGATGCACGCGGCCATCGCCGCCAGCGACGGCGCATCCAGCCCCGTCCAGAGCCCCTGACGAAGCGACTCCGCGACGAGCAGGTCACGCTCTCCATAGATACGGCGCAGCATTCGGCCCGCAGAGGTCACGACCATCCGGCCGTCGTCCGTCTCGACGTAGCCCAGCTCGGTGAGCACGTCGAGGATGTGATCGAAGACGCGTGCGACGGTGCCCGTGCGCTGATCGATCTGGTCGCGCAGCTCATCGGTGCTGCGACGCAGCTTCCAGTAGCGCTCGCCCCAGCGGGCGTGGTCCTCGCGCTCCGGGCACCGATGGCTCCCGTGCCGCTGCAGGCTCTTCCGGAGCGTGTCGATGCGGCTCAGACGATCGTCGCGCACGCGACGGGGTGCGTTCGCGTCGAGGCGGTTCTTCTTCTCCAGGTCGCTCAGCTCACGGCGCAGGCGGGAGTACTCCAGGAAGTCGCCGCGTTCGCACTCCATCGCGGCGCGGTATCCGTCCAGTGAGGTCTGTGCCTCCTGCACCTTGCGCGCGATCCCGACGACAGCCCGATCGGCCTGGAACTGGGCGAACGAGGTCTCGAGCGTCTTGCGCGCGCGTTCCCGCCCGAAGCGCTCGATGAGATTGACCGCCATGTTGTAGGTCGGCCGGAAGCTCGAGTTGAGCGGGTACGTCCGGCGCGATGCCAGGGAGGCGACGCTCTGCGGGTCGACACCGGGTGACCACTGCACGACAGCGTGCCCCTCGACGTCGATGCCACGTCGTCCGGCACGACCGGTGAACTGGGTGTACTCCCCCGCCGTGATCGCGACGCGGGACTCCCCGTTGAATTTCTCCATGCGTTCGAGAACGACCGTGCGTGCCGGCATGTTGATGCCGAGAGCGAGGGTCTCCGTGGCGAAGACCACCTTCACGAGCTTGCGCTTGAACAGCTCCTCGACGATCTCCTTGAAGGCCGGCAGCAGACCGGCGTGGTGCGCGGCGACGCCCCGTTCGAGGCTGTCGCGCCAGGCCCAGAAGCCGAGCACCGACAGGTCTTCGTCCGGCAGGGTGCGGGTGCGCTCCTCGATGAGCTCGCGGATCTCCGCGCGCTCCTCAGCGTTCGTGAGGTGGATCCCGCTGCGCACCACCTGCGTGACGGCCGCGTCGCAGCCGGCCCGGCTGAAGATGAAGAAGATCGCGGGGAGGAGGTTCTCGCGATCGAGAAGCTCGATGAACTCGGGGCGGTCGAGTCGGTCGATCCGGGGCATGCGCATCGGTCGGGTCCCGCCGCCGCGCCGCTGCTGGCGGCTGCCTCGCTGCCTGTCCTGCGCACCGCGCTTTCCGCGCGCGTCGGAGAGACCCAGCGCAGATCGCAGTCGGGCGAGATCGGCACCCACTCTGGGCGGTCCGTCGGCTTTCGCCGGGGCACTGTCGTCGAACAGCGGCAGCAGGTCCGGCCCCACGAGCACGTGCTGCTCGAGGGGCACCGGTCGCGTCTCGGAAACGATCACGGCGGTGTCGCCGCGGACGGTGCCCAGCCAGTCGCCGAATTCCTCGGCGTTGGAGACCGTGGCGCTCAGGGACACCAGGCGCACGTGCTGCGGGAGGTGGATGATGACCTCTTCCCACACGGCGCCGCGGAAGCGGTCGGCGAGGTAGTGCACCTCGTCCATGATGACGAATCCGAGATCATCGATGGCCCTGGCGTCTGCGTAGAGCATGTTGCGCAGCACCTCGGTCGTCATCACGACGATCCGCGCCGAACCGTTCACGCTCTGGTCGCCGGTGAGCAGACCGACGTTCTCCGGACCGTAGACGTCGACCAGTTCCCGGAACTTCTGGTTCGACAGCGCCTTCATCGGGGTCGTATAGAAGGCGCGGGTATGGGGCTCCTGCATCGCCAGGTGGATGGCGAACTCCCCGACGATCGTCTTTCCCGCCCCGGTGGGGGCGGCGACGAGCACACTGCGATTCTCTTCGAGCGCGTGACAGGCTTCGATCTGGAACGAGTCCAGATCGAAGCGCTGCGCGGCGGTGAAGATCGCCGTCTGCCGGTGCGCAGCCGTGGCTTGCGCATGCGCGTACCGCTCTGCGGGGGACGTCACGGCGCCGCCGCTGCCAGGTCGGCGTCCTGCTTTTTCTTCTTGCGCCGGTCGAACAGCATCGACAATCCGGCTGCGGCGAAGTACAGCACCACCAGGATGCCGGCGAGCATCAGCATGCTCACGACATCGGCGGCAGGGGTGGCGAGAGCGGCGAACGTGAAGGCGACCAGGACGGCGACGCGCCAGCCCTTCAGGATCGCGCGTCCGGACATGATCCCTGCGACGTTCAGCGCGACGAGGAACACCGGCAGGACGAAGGACACGCCGATCACCAGCATCAGCTTGAAGACGAAGTCGTAGTACTCGGAACCCGTGTAGAGGTTCTGCGCGCCGTCCGGGGTGAAGCTGGCCATCAGCTCGATCACGTGGGGCACGACCAGCATGCCCACGTAGCAGCCGGCGAAGAAGAGCGGCACAGCTGCTCCGACGAACACCAGGGTGTACTTGATCTCCTTGCGGGTGAGCCCTGGCATGATGAACGCCCAGATCTGCCACAGCCAGATGGGCGCTGAGAGGAAAAGACCGATGGTGAACGCGATCCGCATGCGCATGTCGAACGGCGCGGTGACCGTGTTGAAGGTCAGCGATGCGATCGTGTCGGGACGACGGGCGTTGATCTCGTCGATCGGCTGCGCGATCCAGTCGATGATCGGATCGGCGACGATGAAGGCGACGATCATGCCGAGCAGGAGGCCCAGCGCGGCGAACATCAAGCGGCGGCGAAGCTCGACGAGGTGAGCCCCGAGGGACATCCTGCGGTCGCGGGACTTCCCCGCGCCGTCAGGACTCGGGGATTCAGCGGACACGGATCAGCTGGTCCGATCGGTCTCGCTCGACGCGATACCGCCTTCAGTGGTCGGCTTCTCCGTGGCAGGAGCGGCCGGCGATGCTTCCGCGGTCGTGTCGTCTTCCTTCATCGCCTTCATCTCCCCCTTGAAGACGCGTGCGGACTGACCGACGCTCTTGGCGAGGGCGGGCAGCTTCGCCGCACCGAAGAGAAGCAGGATGACGGCCAGCAGGATGATCAGGTGCCACCCGTTCAGGTTCCCAAGCACAGGAGGTTCTCCTTAAAATCGTTCAACTACGGCTCCAGTCTACAGACGCGGGACCGTGACCCAGAGGCCAACCCCTCAGGGAGTGCCGTCCGAACTCGGGGCATCAGGCTCGTAACCGGCCAATCCGGCCGACGCCCACTCCCTCGCCGCGAGGCGCGCCTCGGCAGGTGAGACCACTTCGACGGCTCCGCCGTGGCGAGCCGCGAGGCGCTTCAGGCTGCGCGCATCGGCGATCCGCACCCGCACGCGCACGCATTCGCCCTCGTCCTGCGCCTCCGCGTCCCATCCCTGATCGCCCAGCAGCGGCGCGACGGATCGTGCCACCGACAGCACGGCTTCTCCCTCTGCCTCGGCCGGCGAGAACGGCTCCGGGGGGATCTCGGCGTGGTGCGTGATCGGGATATCGGTGAGCCGCGCACTGCCGACCCGGTCGAGATGGAACGTGCGCATCGCATGGCGGAGGTGGCACCATCCCTGCAGATACCACTGACCGTCGGTGATGAGCACGCGCACCGGATCGACCGTTCGCTCCGTCGGCGGGGCATCCGGGGCGTGGTAGGCGAAGCGCACCGCTCGCCTCTCCTCCAGCGCCTGCGCCACGAGGGAACGCACCTCGTTGACCGGCGCTGGTGCCACCACCACGTCGACGGGCACCCCCGCCGCGCCGCGTGCGAGCTTGGTCATGAGACCTTCCAGGGCACCGGACTCGGCGACGGCCGGGATCGCGGCCACCATCTGCAGTCCGGCCAGGAGGGCCGCGGCCTCGCGAGCTGCGAGCCGGGGCGCGCGACGCAGGCCGACGTCGTTCGTCAGCTCGATCACACCCTGCTGATCGAGCAGATCCCAGTTGATGTCGAACAGCTCATGGGGCTGCTGCCAGAACCCGCTGTCGCCGGGCAGACCGATGACGGTCAACGCCTCGACCATGCGACGCATCTCCGCCGTGGTCACGTCGAACTCACCGGCTGCCTCGTCGAGAGTGACCTCGCCGCGCTCGATCAGATACGGCACGAGCGTGAGGTACAGCCGCACCCGGTCCGTGGTGAACCCGGGGGCACGCTGGGCGCTCATCGGTCCTCCTCCCCCGCGAGCGGTCGATGCGCGCTGACCGCGAGGCGCAGCCGAGCGATCACCGCGTCCCGCAGCGGCGCGGGCTCGCGCACGCGCACCTCTGGCCCGTAGGAGGCCAGCTCATCGGCGAGGATATGGAGATCCACGAACGGCACCACCAACCGTGGTGGCATCGATGCGGCCGGATCGGCCCGCCGAGCGAGCCGCAGAGCGCCCTCTGTGCCGGGCACCACTTCGACGACCGCCCGGTTGCGTGCGGCGACCTCGGCGAGGCCGGACAGCGCACGGCTTCCCGCGCCCTCGCGCATCTCCGCGGGAAAGGTCGCCCGCGTGGTGGTCACTGATCCGACGATTCTCGACAGCAGAAAAGTCCGGGCGGCGCTCACACCCTCATCATGGGCGTGCAGGTGCCAGCGTGCCTCGTACTCGACAAGGGCGAGCGGGTGCACCCGGCGTCGCCGCGCGTCGGGGTCCCCCGGCTTGAGGTAGTCGAACTCCACGATGCGGCACGCTTCGATCGCCGCTTGCAGCGGCGCGAACGACGCATCGCGCGCGGCGATCCGCGGGGCGAAGCCGATGATCGGTTCATCGACAGTCATGCCCAGCGCCCGGATCTTACGGAGCCCCGCCTGGGCATCCGACGACATCGATCCTTCGCTCCAGACGCTTCCCGCCAGCCGCAGGATGGCAAGCTCCGCAGGAGTGAACTCGATGTCGGCCGGCAGGTCGTACTCCGACTTCGGAATCCGATAGCGAGCCTCTCGCAGATCGTTGGGGTCTGCGGCATCGCCGATCGTCTCGATCGGCACGCCCAGAGCCCGGAGGTCGTCCTTGTCGCGCTCGAACATCTTCTCGAGAGCGGCGGGCCGCGCCCCGGACTCCGTGCGCTGTCGGTAGCCGGAGACGCTGTCGAGGATCTGCTGGCGCGTGAGGCCGATCTCGGTCGCCATCAGGGCGACGACGAGGTTCGTCAGGCGCTCCTCGGGAGGGATGCTCGCTGGCACGCCGCGCGACCGCCTAGTCGGTCCCGAGGATGTCGACGACGAAGACGAGGGTCGCGTCGCCCGGGATCATGCCGGAGCCTGCGCCCTCGCTGCCGTAGCCCAGCTCCGGCGGAACGACGATGAGCACCTGCGAACCCACGGTCTGGCCGGTGAGCCCCTCGGCGAAGCCCGGAATCATACCGGCGAGGTCGAAGGACGCCGGCTCCGAGTCCCAGCTGTTGTTGAAGGCCTTGCCGCTGTCCCACAGCAGCCCGATGTAGTGGACGCGGACCACGTCATCGGCGGCGACCACCGGACCGTCACCCTCGATGAGCGTCTCGACGGTGAGTTCCTCCGGTGGCGTGGCGTTCGGGATCGACACGCCAGGGCGGCCATCGGGAGCGCGCACGACGGCGGGCATGTTGCGCGCGTCGTGGAACTGCAGCGTGCCGACGGCATGCGGCAGGTAGATCTTGGGCAGGTCGACGACGAGCACGAGGCTGTCTTCGTCCCCCATCGCGTAGTTGGCGCGCACATCGGCCGGCACCTCGGCCGGCGGAAGCAGAACCGCGACGCGCGAACCCTCCGACGCACACGCGATGGCGTCCTCGACGGCGGCGTGCAGGCCGGCACCGATGTTGCCCGCGTTGACCACAGCGGCGCCGTCCGCGGTGTACGGCGTCTTGACGAGCAGCTCTCCGGTGCGGCCGTTGAAGATCGAGAACTGCACCACCAGCGGCTGCGTGCTCGACGTCAGCGCGACGCCGTCGCCCTCGACGAGCACCGTGGATGTGGCTGCGCGCGACGTGAGCGGGACGTGCATGTCGACGACCGGTGCCGTGCCGACCTCGCCGCTCGCGTCGATCAGACTCCCCAGGCGGTCGTCGCCGATGGTGGAGCACGGGGCACCGTCGTAGCTCTCGGACGGCGTGACCGCGCACCCGGTGAGGCCGACGGCGATCAGCGCGGCGAGGGACAGGACGACGGGAAGTCTGCGCACCCCCCAATCCTAGTCGCGGTGCTGCGCACTGACGGAGCGTCCACACCCTCCCGCTCGCCAGGGACAGGCACGGGGCGCGGGCGCGGAGAAGAGATCTGCGGAAGTCGCGTAAGGAAACACCGCCGTCGCGGTCTTCCTCAGTGAGAACGCGATGTCGTGCCAGGGGCGATCGCCATCGCGTCTCTCGTGGGGAAGACCATGCGACAGGCCTTGGGGGAGGAACCTGCGCATGGTCCCCCGCACAGGCCGATCACAGGGACCGACGGGATTCACGACCCCCCGAATCACGGCGGGCCCTGTGATCAGCCGGTCAGGGCGCTGGCACGCCGTTCGATCGTGCCGACCCCATCACTCTCCTGATGTGTCCGCGGCCGCTTCCCGTTCGCGGGACTGCGCCGCATGCCGAGCGCCCGACGCGGCGCGCTCCGCTTCACGCACCCGCTTGCGCAGGTTCTTATCGGTGATCTCGCGGTCGCCCACGGCACCCGGGGTCCACAGTTCGACGTCCGCGTCGGTATAGCTGGCCTTCGACGCACGCCGCTTGCGGGAGGGCGGGACGGCGCCGGGGGCGAGCCGGCGGGCCGTGATCAGGAACCCGGTGTGCGCGACCATCCGGTGATCGGGACGCACGGCGAGTCCTTCCACGTGCCACCCCCGCACCATGGTCTCCGAGGCATCCGGATCGGTGAACAGGCCAGTGCCGCGGATGTACTCGGCGACCCGGGAGAGCTGCGTCGCCGTCGCGACGTAGCAGAGCACGACGCCGCCGGGGGTGAGCACGTCGGCAACGACGTCGATGCACTCCCAGGGCGCGAGCATGTCGAGCACGACGCGGTCCGCTCCCCCGGCCGGAAGCTCAGCGGGGAGCGCCTCGACGAGGTCGCCCACCACCACGCGCCAGGTGTCCGGGGCGCCGCCGAGGAAGGTCTCGACGTTCGCCCGCGCCACCTCGGCGAACTCCTCGCGCCGCTCGAAGGAGACCAGGCGTCCTTCCTCGCCGATCGCGCGGAGCAGCGCCAGCGAGAGCGCGCCGGAGCCGACACCCGCCTCGACGACGACGGCGCCGGGGAAGATGTCGGCCTGCGAGACGATCTGCGCGGCATCCTTGGGGTAGACGATCGCTGCGCCGCGCGGCATCGACATCACGAAGTCGCGCAGCAGCGGCCGCAGCGCCAGGTACTCGTGCCCGGCACTGTTGACCGCGACCGATCCGTCCGGCTGCCCGATCAGGTCGGCGTGGCGGAGGACACCGTGGTGCGTGTGCAGCTCGCCGTCGGCCCGTAGCGTCGTGGTGTGCAGCCGCCCCTTGGGATCGGTCAGCTGAACGCGGTCACCCACCTGAAAGGGGCCACGAGGGCGGAGGGCGCTCATGCCATTACCTCGGAGTTCTCGTCGTCTTCGCCGTCGCGCACATCTTCCGGTTCCCGCCGCGAGCGATGTGCCGCGTAGACGGACGACAGGTCGCCCCAGCCACGGCCCGCGAGAGTCGGCCACAGCTCGTGGGCGCCCACGCCGTCGAGCGGGACGAGATGCGGGACGCCGATGCTGACGGCCCCCGAGGACACCGCCGACCGGAGACCCACGACGGAGTCCTCGATCGCGATCGCCTCGGTCGGATCGACGCCGAGCGCCGCAGCGCCGTGCAGGTAGGGCGCCGGGTGGGGTTTGTGGGGAGACACCTCGTCGCCGGCGACGATCGCATCGAACGCGTCGAATCCGATCAGGGAGGCGACGTCGTCGGCCATCCGGCGCCACGACATCGTCACGAGCGCGGTCGGCACCCCGGCTTCACGCAGCTCCAGCAGCAGCTCGCGGGCGCCGGGACGGAACGGCACCCCCTGCTCTGCCATCAGGCCGCGCACCCGGTCGGTGAGATCGTCGATGATCTCCTCCGCCGTCATCCGTACCCCGACCTGCTGCAGGAGCACCGCGCTCTCGGTCAGGCCGTTGCCCACGAGCTGGAGGCCCTGCTCCTCGGTCCAGGTGCCGCCGAAGGAGCCCACGAGAGCACGCTCGGCCTCCATCCAGAAGGGCTCGGTGTCGACGATCGTGCCGTCCATGTCCCAGAGCACGGCGGAGGGAAGGGAAGGAGAGTGCGCGGTCACCGAATCATCGTAGCCGTCGCGCCCTGCCGTCCCCGTCTCCGCTCCCCCGCCTGCGCCGATCACGTACGCTGGTATATCTCCGCACCGAGGCCCCTCCCGGGCGCCGGATCCCGATGTCGCGGAGGGAGGAGTCGAGTGAACGCTCTCGGACCGCGTGTCCTGCTCGCCGGCGTCGAAGGCTGGAGCGATGCGGGCGAGGCCGCCACCGGCGTGCTGCGACTGCTGCGCGAGCACGGCGATTACGAGCTCGTCCACGCGATCGATCCGGAGCTGTACTTCGACTACCAGTACACGCGCCCGGTGAGCGTCATCGACGACACCGGCGCGTCGACGCTCCGCTGGCCAGGGCTGGAGCTCTGGCGGCCGCGTGACGGCGCCGGGCCCTGGTTGCTGACCGGCACGGAACCGGCGCGCGCCTGGCAGGGCCTCTCCAGCGAACTCATCGATATCGCCCTGCGCGACGACATCACCGGGATGCTGACGCTCGGAGCGATGCTCTCCGACGTTCCGCACACCCGCCCGATCACCCTGCATGCATCGAGCCGCAGCTCAGCGGTATGCGAGGGGCTCGGGGTCGATCCCGCCGACTACGAAGGTCCGGTCGGTGTTCTGCAGGTGCTCGAGGACGCTGCGGAACGCGCCGGCATTCCGACCGCCACCCTGTGGGCGAACGTGCCGCACTACGTTGCCTCGTCTGCGCCGTCGCCCAAGGCGACGCTCGCACTCGTGCGCCGTCTGGAGGAGATGACCGGGTTCACGCTGCCGCGTGGCGAACTGGTCGCCGAGGCAGACGCCTGGGAGGCGACACTCGATGCCGCGGCTGCCGACGACGAGGACATGAGCGCCTACATTCGCCAACTGGAGAACGCGCGCGACACGTGGGAGACCCCGCAAGCATCCGGCGACGAGATCGCCCGGGCGTTCGAGCGGTATCTGCGCCGCAGCCGAGGCGAGGACGGCCATGATCCCCGCCGTTCCGACGGCGTGCGCTGAGGCGACGCCGCCCGCGGGTGCGTCGTCACGGCGACACGGCGACGCTCCCGCGGACGATCGTCCGGGTCAGGCCGCGATCACGCCCATCCCGAGCAGCACCAGCAGCGTGCCGCCCAGCAGGACGCGGTAGATCACGAAGGGCAGGAAGCTGCGCTTGGAGATCCAGTTCATGAAGAACGCGATCACGCCCAGCGCGACCACGAATGCGACGCCCGTCGCTGCCGCTGTCTCGACACCGGAGTAGACCATCGGCTCTCCCCAGTGCTTGAAGAGCTGATAGAAGCCGCTGCCGAACACGGCAGGGATCGCGAGCAGGAAGGCGTAGCGCGCCGCGTCCGCCCGGCGGTAGCCGAGGAACAGACCCATCGTGATCGTTCCCCCGGAGCGTGAGACGCCGGGGATGAGGGAGAGCGCCTGGGCGAGACCGAAGAACACGCCGTGCGTCACGGTGATGTCGCCGAGCGCGCGGCGCTTCGCGCCGACATAGTCGGCGATCCCCAGCAGGATGCCGAAGACGATCAGCATGGTGGCGGTGATCCACAGAGACCGCAGCACGGTCTCGATCTCATCCTGGAAGATCAGGCCGAGCACGACGATCGGGATCGACCCGATGATGATGAGCCAGCCCATCCGTGCGTCGGGGTCGTTGCGCGGAGCCTTGCCGGTCAGAGATCGGAACCACTGGCCGATGATCCGCACGATGTCCCGCCAGAAGAACACGACGACCGCCGCCTCGGTGCCGATCTGGGTGATCGCGGTGAACGCGGCACCCGGATCCTCCGCGGACGGGAGGAAGATGCCGAGGATGCGCAGATGCGCGCTCGACGAGATCGGCAGGAACTCGGTGAGTCCCTGGACGATGCCGAGGATGAGCGCTTCGATCAGGTGCATAGCGTGGTGCTCTCTCTGGAGTTGGTGCAAAAGCTGCCGTGGAAGCATCCCACAGCGGGAGACGGATGGCGTTCAGGCGCCGCCCAGGCATGGATCGTTCCGTGTCGATCAATACGTGCGCAGGAAGTCGGTCAGCACCTGCTGACCGAACACGAGCGCATCGATCGGCACCCGCTCATCGACGCCGTGGAACATGCCGGTGAAGTCGAGGTCTGCGGGAAGGCGCAGGGGTGCGAAGCCGTAGCCGGTGATGCCGATGGACGCGAGGGCCTTGTTGTCGGTGCCCGCTCCCAGCAGGTAGGGAATGACGGGGACACCCGGGTCGTGCCGCCCCAGCGCCGAGACCATCGCGTCGACGATGCCGCCGGAGAACGGCGCTTCCATGCCGATATCGCGCACGACCATCTCGATCGCGATGTCCTCCCCCACGATCTCCTGGATCTCGGCGAGAACATCGTCTTCCGTGCCCGGAATCACCCGCACGTCGACGAGCGCCTCAGCCCGCTCAGGGATCACGTTGTGCTTGTACCCGGCGCTCAGCGCGGTCGGGTTCGTCGTCGTCCGGAACGTTGAACGGAGGAAGGCCTCGGCGGGCCCCGCGGTGCTCGCAAGCGCATCCGGATCGTCTACGGGAAGGCCGCTGAGGTCGGACAGGCCCGCCAGCAGCGCCCGGGTGGTGTCGGTGAGTCGGATCGGCCAGCGCGTGCGGCCGAGTCGCGCCACGGCCTCAGAGAGCCGGGTGATCGCGTTGTCCTCGTGCAGACGGCTGCCGTGACCGGCGCGACCGCGGGCGACGAGGCGGATCCACATGAGCGCCTTCTCCCCGACCTGCAGCAGGTAGGCATGCCGGTCCCCGACCGGGATGGAATATCCGCCGACCTCGCTGATGGCCTCGGTAGCGCCCGCGAACCACTCGGGTCGTTCCCGGACGACCAGGGCTGAGCCCTCGACGCCACCGTTCTCTTCGTCCGCGAAGAACGTGATCACGAGATCACGAGCCGGACGATCGCCCGATCGGAGGATATCGGCGACGGACGTGAGGATCATCGCGTCCATGTTCTTCATGTCCACGGCGCCGCGTCCCCACAGCATCCCATCGCGAATGACCCCCTCGAAGGGATCCACGCTCCAATCCTCCGCCATCGCGGGGACGACATCGAGGTGGCCGTGCACGACGAGCGCCGGCTGCGAGCGGTCGCGACCCGGGACGCGCACAGAGACGTTCGTGCGGCGCGGGATGGGCTCGAAGTACTCCGGTTCCAGCCCCAGAGCCTCCAGATATGCGCCGACGTACTCGGCGGCCTCCCGCTCCCCCCGGGCGTTGCCGCCTCCGAAGTTGCTGGTATCGATCCTGATCAGGTCGCGTGCGATGCGGGCGACCTCGGGAAGAGCATCCTCGGGCATGCCGACAGGCTATCAATCCGCCCGGACACGCCCGACGAACGCGATTCCAGCACCGTTTCGACGCTCGACCGCGAGCATGCTAGTGTTGTTTTTCGGCCGGAAACGGCAGAAACACCATCACCTGCGCGGGTGGCGGAATAGGTAGACGCGCTAGCTTGAGGTGCTAGTGCCCGAATAGGGCGTGGGGGTTCAAGTCCCCCCTCGCGCACAGAATGAAATGGCCCCTGACCTGGGATTTAGTTCTCCAGGTTGGGGGCCTTTCGCGTCTGAAGTGCGAGAAAAAGTGGGTTATCGGCAGAAAAGAGTGGATGGGGTTGGGCGTGTCAGTGTTCGCCGATCCAGCCTGAGCGGTGCCAGAGTCC
>NZ_JBYRJA020000012.1:0-79749 GCF_058349825.2 Microbacterium longlingense | reverse complement strand
ACTCTGGCACCGCTCAGGCTGGATCGGCGAACACTGACACGCCCAACCCCATCCACTCTTTTCTGCCGATAACCCCCTGCCGCGGGAGATGACGTGGCCGAAACGACGAAACCCCCGGAGAACCGGGGGTTTTGATCTGTAGCAGGAGCGGGGCTTGAACCCGCGACCTCACGATTATGAGTCGTGCGCTCTCACCAACTGAGCTACCCTGCCGCGAATCACCTTGCGGTGTTTCTGAGCCCCGAGTCAGGATTGAACTGACGACCCCTTCCTTACCATGGAAGTGCTCTGCCACTGAGCTATCGGGGCGCGGCTGCCGTTTCAGGCAACCAGACGAGAATAGCACCCTTCCGACGGGATGCGGAAATCATGGTCGCGTCGAGTCAGGAGACCCCGCAGCCACCCGGCTTCGCACCACCGGGTCGGCCGTCACCTGCCCCGTCGGCGCCGGAAGCAAGGCGGGCGCCGGTAGCGCCGCCACCCCTTCTCGGCGCGCCGTCGGCATGCCCGGCCAGCCCACCCCGGGACGGGGATCCGTGGGCGGAATCCACACTCAGACGACGGCCCCGATGAGGCCGCCCAGGCGGTCCACAACAGCCGGTCCGCCCGCCAGCACCATCCGGCGCGACTCCCCGGGAGAACCCGGGCGCTCGAACCGCCCCCCGGCCTCCGCCACGAGCAGTGCGCCCGCAGCGAAGTCCCACGGCTGCAACCCTCGCTCGAAATACCCGTCCAGCCGGCCGGCGGCCACATACGACAGGTCGATGGCCGCAGAGCCCATCCGACGCAGATCGCGAGCCATCGGCATGACCCGCGACACCGTCGCCAGATCGCCCGCATGGGTGGCAGGATCGTAGCCGAAGCCGGTGGCCAGCAGCGCACCCGCCGGCGTCTCTGCCGACACCCGGATCTTCTCACCGTTCAGCTCGGCGCCGCCCCCGCGCATCGCCCGGAACAGCTCCCCCAGCACCGGCGCATAGACCACGCCGACGAGGGCGTCCCAGGCATCCGGGTCTGGACCGCCCCGCACCGCCGCGATACTGACGCAATAGGCGGGAATGCCGGCGGCGTAGTTCACGGTGCCATCGATCGGATCGACGACCCAGGTGATCCCGCTCGACCCGGCGGCTGTGCCGGACTCCTCCCCCAGGAATCCGTCGTCCGGCCGCGCCGCGGCCAGACGGGCCTTGATGAGGTCTTCCACCTCACGATCGGCCTCGGTGACGATGTCGGCGATCGACGACTTCGACGCGGCCACGGTCACACCCTCAGCACGGCGACGACGCGCCAGGTCGCCAGCTTCGCGGGCGATGGTCTCAGCGAGGTCGCGCAGCGCATCGAGCTCCGGCGTCTCCGAGTCTGCGTCCCTCATCGCGGTGCCACCGCCGGTACGGCCGGGACGAAGGGTCGCCGGCGGTGCAGCATGGGTGGAAGCGCCCCCGCCACGCTCACGATCGCTGCGGAAACAGGAGCCCCGATCTCGACCCAGCGAGAAACCCGGATGAGCGTGCTCCGCTCCGGTCTCGCGGCAGCCCTTGCCTCCGTCATGACGATCCTCTCCGCCGCTCGCGTTGCGCGGGCTCGCCTCCATCCTCGCATGCACGACCATCAGCCCGGCCGGTCAGAGCTCCGGGCTGGGGACAACCCCTGTCGATGCGTCCACGGGCCTGTCGATGCGTGGACGGGGAGGAGGAGTCGGCGTCAGTTTCCCTTCGACGCCGCTCCCGCCGCGAAAGCCTGGATCCGAGCCTGCGCCTGCGGGGTGTCGAAGGCCGCGCCGATCGTGCGGGCCTCCTCCTCGAGCTGATCGGCGAAGGAGCGCGCCGGCTGCGAGCGCAGCAGACGCTTCGCCTGGCCATAGGCACCGAAAGCACCCGCCAGCCAGAAGCGTGCGATCTCCTCGCCGCGCGCGCGGACCGCATCCGCGATCACGCCGGCGTCGGAGACGTCGTCCGCAGCGGAGACGACCTCGGCGACGAGGCCCCACTGACGGGCTTCGTCCGCCGTGAGGAGACGATCCTGCAGCACGAGCTGGAGCGCCCTGCGCTCCCCCACCGCGCGAGCGAGGTGCGCCGAGACCGAGAGGTCGGGGGTGAGACCGATGTTGGCGTAGAGGCTGCCGAGCCGCGAGTTCGCCCCCACCACCGCGTAGTCGCTGGCGAGCATGATGCCCAGCCCGCCGCCCGCCGTCGTTCCGTGCGCTGCGGCGACGACCGGGATGGGCGCCTCGACCAGGTTTCGGATGCCCTGATTGATCACGCGGGCGAGCTCGGTGAGCTGGCCCCCGCCCGACATCGTCTGGCCCATGGCCACCACATCGCCGCCCGCGCAGAACGAGGGTCCGGCGGCGTCGATGAGGATCGCGCCCACATCGTCGCGACCGACGGCCTCGCCGGTGGCCTCAGCCCACGCGTAGGCGAGCTGCTCGTCGAAGGCGTTGAGCCGGCTCGGTCGGTTCAACGTGATGCGGGCGAGACCGTCGTTCACGCTGAGGCGGATGGCGTCGTTCATGCAGGCTCCTCGGGGATGTGTCGCGGGGCCAGGGACACCCCGTCGTACCAGGGGCCAGCTTAGACGCGGCTGCGGCCGTCTCCGGTGGACGTTGGTTGCCGTCCACAGCCCGACAACAGGCAGATGGCGCCAGAACAAGCGGTTTTCTCAGACTCCGGCCTGTTCTGATGCTGTCTGCCTGTTCTGCTGCGCGCTGGAGTCGTGGTCAGCCAGCACCTGCTCGACGAAGCCGCGCAGGCGCCGGTGCGTGCCGTCGAGGCGCAGGTCGGCCTGGCCGCTGGCGCGCACCTCGTTGGGCGCCAGGGGCGGCGCGATGCGCACGTTGTCATGACACGTCAGATCGGCGCACATATACGTGCCGACGCTCGCGCCGTTCCGCCCCGCGTCTCCCGCCTTGCGGGCCGAGACCATGACCACCTGGTTTCCCGGTTGCATCGTGTGACAGATGTTGCACATCGCCGCGCGCGTCCGACCGGGGTCTGTCGCGCGCAGCACGACGCCCACCAGCTCGCCCTGACGTTCGAGCAGCACGTATCCGCGCTTGCCCTGCGCGGGGTCGCGCCAGGCGAAGAAGTCGAGGTAGTCCCAATCGACCAGGAGGAAATCGTGCGGAAGGGCGAGCAGACGAAGCTCGTCGGGCTCGGCGTTGACGAACGCCGCCCGGATGTCGGATTCGGTGAGCGGTCGCATCGCCCCAGTCTACGAAGAGCGCCGCGTGATCGTCCGGCTCGCTGCTCGTTCAGGCCTCGGTAACGTGCTCCGCGGCGGGGCCGTCGAACGCCAGCTCGAGGATCGGGCTGCCCGCCAGCCACGCCGCGCGATCGGCGGAGGGCAGCGCCGGGTGCTGCAAACGGTTGAGCCCGTCTGTGATGCCGATGATGACCCGTTCGCGATCCGCCGCCTCGAGAGGCACGGCGCGCGCGGCGGCCTCTGCCGGCTCGTCCTGGGTGATGTGCACGGTGAGGCGCGGGTCGGCAAGCAGGTTCGCGAACCAGTCGCGCTTGCCCGGCGATCCGGCGAGAAACAGCCGCCCGTCGAACTCGTAGATCCAGATCTCGAGGCGGCGGGGCAGGCCGGACTTCGCGCCCCGGGTGGTGATGTCGACGGTGCGGACCAGATCACCGCGGCGGAGTCCGTTCTCGAATGCGTTGGTCATGGTCTCCCTCACACGGCCGACGGGATGCGGGTGGATGCGGGTGCGACCGTCACGGCATCCCGTCGGATGCTATCAGCGGGAGATGCGGCCGGCTCCGTCCTGCGCGGCCTGCGAGGATGGGGTGATGAGCGAGACCCGATGCCCGTGCGGAAGCGGTGACACTTTCGACGCGTGCTGCGGGCCGATCCTGGCCGGCCGGCCAGCCCCGACCGCCGAGCGCCTCATGCGCTCGCGCTACACGGCCTTCGTCCTCGGCGACATCGACCATCTGCGCCGGTCGTGGCATCCGCGCACCCGCCCGGCAGAGCTCTCGCTCGATCCGGAAACGCGCTGGCTGCGCCTGTCGATCCTCGACCGCACCGCCGGCGGCCCGTTCGACCGCGAGGGCACGGTGACCTTCGTCGCCCGATACGAGGACGCCGACGGCCGCGGCGCGCTGCGCGAGCGCAGCCGCTTCGTGCGCGAGGGCCGTGACTGGCGCTACGTCGACGGTGATGTGGGCTGACGCCGCAGTACAGAAGAGGGCCCCGACAACCCTGTTTTCACGAGGTAAGTCGGGGCCCACTGGTGGTGGCGAGTGAGGGATTCGAACCCCCGAAGTCGAAGACGGCTGATTTACAGTCAGATCCCTTTGGCCGCTTGGGTAACTCGCCATGTGCGCCCCCACCCAGCTTTTCCAGTCGACCGGAGGCGCGAGTACCTAGTCTAGTCAAAATCGCGACCATTCAGAAATCGAGCACCCCGCGCCCGGTCGTTTCGAGGGCGGCCGCCGCGACGCGGGAGGGCTAGGTGGAGAGGGGGCGGGTGAGGGACTCTGGCGTGTGCAGCAGGCCGCCCTCGAAACGACAGGTCGCAGCGGCCACGGCCATCGCGCGATCCAGGATCACCGACCACGCATCGAGATCCGCCGGCGCACCCGCTGCGAGCCCGGCCACCAGCGCGGCGAGGGTCGCATCGCCCGCACCCACCGTGTCGACCACGCGACCCGGAAGCGAGGCGATCGGGCGTGCGACGACGCCCGCTGCGACATCGAGCACCGCCCCATCCGCACCGGCAGTGGCGAGGACGGCGCCCGCCCCGAGCTCGCGCAGCCGACGGCGCAGCGCCTCGAGGTCTCCGCCCGAGAGGAATGCGGCATCGTCCGCGCCGACCTTGACCAGGGCCGCCCGCGCCGCCACGCGCTCGAAACCGCGTACGAACTCGTCATGATCGCGCATCATCCCCGCCCGCGGATTGGGGTCGATCGCCAGGACGGCATCGCCGACGGCGTCCACGAGGGCCGCGACCTCGTCCGGCTCGTCGAAGGGGAAGCAGCTCACCGCCACCAGCCCGGCCGCATCGATCGCCCGCCTGGCCTCGTCTCCGTAGCGGATGCTGCGCTGCCGGGCAGCATCGTTGAAGGTGTACGTCGGCTCCCCCGACGCCGATCGCGTCACGAGCGCACGGGAGGATCCGAGCGGCGCGGGGCTCGCGATCAGGCGAACACCGAAGTCGCTGAGATAGGAGCGGATGCGCGCGCCGGGCTCGTCATCGCCGACCATCGCGATCAGCGTCGCGGCGACGCCGAGCCGTGCCAGCCCGACGGCGACGTTCAGCGCCGCACCCCCGATGAGCTCGTGGACGCCGCCGGGCAGACGCAGCTCATCGATCAGCGCGTCGCCGATCACCACGACGCCGGGCACGGGGGAAACGGGGCTCGTCGGCATCCTCCGATTCTGGCGCATCGCGACGGCTGCCGCACCCGCCGACGGGCGGCCCGGCGATCCGCCGGTGCCCCGATCTGCGTACGGTGCCCCGATCTGCGGAGGGAATCAGGCACCCGGTGTGCAGATCGGGGCACGGTACGCAGATCGGGGCACCGCGCCGCTCCGGAAACACCGGAGGCCCCGGGGGTGAACCCCCGGGGCCTCCGGTCGACCGTCACGGTCAGGCGATCACAGCGCTCAGCTGTAGGTGCCCGGTGCGATGTCGTCGGTCGAGAACGCGTCGAAGTCGACGTAGTCGAAGTCACCCTCGGCGTACGCCCCGTCGGATGCGAAGATCCGGTTCGGGTAGCGCTCGCTCTTGGCCTCTTCTGTTGCCTCGACGGTGATGTCGCGGTACTTGTTGAGGCCCGTCCCCGCGGGGATGAGCTTTCCGATGATGACGTTCTCCTTGAGGCCGACCAGCGGGTCGCTCTTGCCCTCCATCGCGGCCTGCGTGAGCACCCGGGTGGTCTCCTGGAAGGAGGCCGCCGACAGCCACGACTCGGTCGCGAGCGACGCCTTCGTGATACCCATCAGCTCCGGACGACCCGACGCCGGGCGCTTGCCCTCGGCGACAGCCTCGCGGTTGATCGCCTGGTAGCGCTTGAGGTCGACGAGCTCGCCCGGCAGCAGCGTGGTGTCAGCGTGGTCCACCACGGTGACCTTGCGCAGCATCTGACGGACGATGACCTCGATGTGCTTGTCGTGGATCGGCACACCCTGCGAGCGGTACACGCCCTGCACGCCGCCGACGAGGTACTTCTGCACCTCGCGGGCACCCATGACACGCATGACCTCCTTGGGGTCGAGCGTGCCGACCTGCAGGGGCTGGCCGACCGTGACGTGCTGGCCGTCCTCGACGAGGAGAGTCGCACGCTTCAGCACCGGGTAGACGACGGGCTCGTCGCCGTTGTCGGGCGTCAGGATGACCTTCTTCGCCTTCTCGGTCTCGTCGATCGTGATGCGGCCGTCGGCCTCAGCGATCGGGGAGGCACCCTTCGGGGTGCGCGCCTCGAAGAGCTCCTGCACACGCGGCAGACCCTGTGTGATGTCGTCGGCCGATGCCGAGCCACCGGTGTGGAAGGTACGCATCGTCAGCTGCGTACCGGGCTCACCGATCGACTGGGCGGCGATGATGCCGACGGCTTCGCCGATGTCCACGGTCTTGCCGGTCGCGAGCGAACGGCCGTAGCACTGCGCGCACACACCCACGGCGGAGTCGCAGGTGAGCACGGAGCGCACCTTGATGGTCTCCACACCCAGGCCGACGAGCTTGTCGATGAGCACGTCACCGACGTCCTCACCGGCGGTCGCGAGCACCTCACCGGCCTCGTTGACCACGTCGGATGCGAGCGTGCGGGCGAACACCGAGTTCTCGACGTTGGCGTCGCGCACCAGCTTTCCGGTGTAGTCGGGAGCGGCGATCGGCAGCTCGAGACCCTTCGACGTGCCGCAGTCCTCCTCGCGGATGATGACATCCTGCGAGACGTCCACGAGACGACGGGTCAGGTAGCCGGAGTCCGCGGTACGCAGAGCGGTGTCCGCCAGACCCTTACGGGTACCGTGCGTCGCGATGAAGTACTCCGCCACCGACAGCCCCTCGCGGTACGAGGAGATGATCGGGCGCGGGATGATCTCACCCTTCGGGTTGTTCACCAGGCCTCGCATACCCGCGATGTTGCGGATCTGCAGCCAGTTACCACGAGCACCAGACGACACCATGCGGTTGATGGTGTTGTCCTCCGGGAAGTGGGCGCGCATCGCGGCCTGCACCTCGTCGGTGGCCTCCGTCCAGATCTTGATGAGCTCCTGACGACGCTCGGCGTCGGTGGTGAGACCCTTCTCGTACTGCGACTGGACCTTCGCGGCCTGCTTCTCGTAGCCGGCGACGATCTCGGCCTTGTTCGGCGGGGTGAGGATGTCGCTCAGCGCCACGGTGACACCCGAACGGGTGGCCCAGTAGAAGCCGGCGTCCTTGATGCGGTCCAGCGTCGCCGCCGTCTCGACCTTCGGGTACTCCTCGGCGAGCTTGTTGACGATCTGGCTCAGCTTGCCCTTGTCGGCGACGCCGCGCACGAAGGGGTAGCCCTTCGGCAGGGTGTCGTTGAAGATCGCCTGACCGAGCGAGGCGTCCACGAGACCGTGACGCTCGTAGCCGTCGGGGGCCTCGCCCTCGAGGAAGGTCAGCCCCGGGATGCGGATGCGGACCTTCGCCTGCAGGTCGAGCGTGCCCTCCTCACGAGCGAGGATGGCCTCGGAGACCGAGCCGAACGCACGTCCCTCGCCCGTCGCGCCCTCCTTGACCGTGGTCAGGTGGTGGAGACCGATGATCATGTCCTGCGAGGGCAGGGTCACCGGGCGGCCGTCCGACGGCTTCAGGATGTTGTTCGACGCCAGCATCAGGATGCGGGCCTCGGCCTGCGCCTCCGCGGAAAGCGGAAGGTGCACGGCCATCTGGTCACCGTCGAAGTCCGCGTTGAAGGCGGTGCACACCAGCGGGTGGAGCTGGATCGCCTTGCCCTCGACGAGCTGCGGCTCGAACGCCTGGATGCCCAGACGGTGCAGCGTGGGAGCGCGGTTGAGCAGCACAGGGCGCTCGCGGATGATCTCCTCGAGCACGTCCCAGACCTCGGGACGCGTACGCTCGACAGCACGCTTGGCGGCCTTGATGTTCTGCGAGTGGCCGAGGTCGATCAGGCGCTTGATCACGAAGGGCTTGAACAGCTCCAGCGCCATCTGCTTGGGCAGGCCGCACTGGTGCAGCTTGAGCTGCGGACCGACGACGATGACCGAACGGCCGGAGTAGTCGACACGCTTTCCGAGCAGGTTCTGACGGAAGCGGCCCTGCTTGCCCTTGAGCATGTCGGACAGCGACTTCAGCGCCCGGTTGCCGGTGCCGGTGACGGGGCGACCGCGGCGGCCGTTGTCGAACAGCGCGTCGACGGCCTCCTGCAGCATCCGCTTCTCGTTGTTGACGATGATCTCGGGGGCACCGAGGTCGATCAGGCGACGGAGACGGTTGTTGCGGTTGATCACGCGACGGTACAGGTCGTTCAGGTCGCTTGTCGCGAAACGGCCACCGTCGAGCTGCACCATCGGGCGCAGCTCCGGCGGGATCACCGGCACGACGTCGAGGACCATGGCGGCCGGGCTCATGCCGGTCTCCAGGAACGACGAGACGACCTTGAGGCGCTTGATCGCACGGATCTTGCGCTGGCCCTTGCCCTCGGAGATCTGCAGGCGGAGGCTCTCGGCCTCGGCCTTCAGGTCGAAGGCCGCCAGGCGACGCTGGATCGCCTCGGCGCCCATGTAGGCCTCGAAGTACTGCCCGAAGCGGTCCTGCAGCTCGTGGAAGACATCGTCCTCCGGGCGCAGCGCACCGACCTCGAGGGTGCGGAAGTCCTCCCACACGCGCTCGAGGCGAGCGATCGCCTCGTCTGCGCCCTTGCGGATCTGCGACATCTCCTTCTCGGCGGCGTCCTTGGCCTTCTTCTTCAGGTCGGCCTTGGCGTCGTCCGCCTCGAGAGCGGCGAGCTCCTCCTCCAGGCGCGCGAGGCGCTCGGCGATCTTCGCGTCGCGACGATCTGCGAGCGTCTTCAGCTCCAGGCGGATGTTGCTCTCCTGGGTCGCGAGGTCGCGGTGACGCGCCTCCTCGTCGACCGAGATGACCATGTACGCGGCGAAGTAGATGACCTTCTCGAGGTCCTTCGGCGCCATGTCCAGCAGGTACCCGAGGCGCGAGGGCACGCCCTTGAAGTACCAGATGTGGGTGACGGGAGCGGCCAGCTCGATGTGGCCCATGCGCTCACGGCGGACCGAGCTCTTGGTGACCTCGACACCGCATCGCTCACACACGATGCCCTTGAAGCGGACGCGCTTGTACTTGCCGCAGGCGCACTCCCAGTCGCGGGAGGGCCCGAAGATCTGCTCGCCGAAGAGGCCGTCCTTCTCCGGCTTCAGCGTGCGGTAGTTGATGGTCTCGGGCTTCTTGACCTCGCCATAGGACCAACGGCGGATGTCGTCGGCGGTGGCCAGACCGATGCGAAGCTCATCGAACGTAGTTGCGTCGAGCACTGATTCTCCTGTGTCTCAAAAAATCCTGATGATGCGGGCCGCGGCTGTGCGCTCGCGCCCGTCGAATCGGTTCTGGCTCAGATCTCGTCGATCGAGGCGGACTCGAAGCGGCTGGAGATGTTGATCCCCAGCTCCTCGGCCGCACGGAAGGCCTCGTCGTCGGTGTCGCGGAGGTTGACCGCCGTGCCGTCGGCCGAGAGCACCTCGACGTTCAGGCAGAGCGACTGCATCTCCTTCATGAGCACCTTGAAGGACTCCGGGATGCCCGGCTCCGGGATGTTCTCGCCCTTGACGATCGCCTCGTACACCTTGACGCGGCCAAGGATGTCGTCGGACTTGACGGTGAGCAGCTCCTGGAGGGCGTAGGCGGCGCCGTACGCCTCGAGGGCCCACACCTCCATCTCACCGAAGCGCTGGCCGCCGAACTGCGCCTTACCACCCAGCGGCTGCTGGGTGATCATCGAGTACGGACCGGTCGAGCGCGCGTGGATCTTGTCGTCGACGAGGTGGTGCAGCTTCAGGATGTACATGTAGCCCACCGAGATCGGCCCGGGGAACGGCTCGCCGCTGCGGCCGTCGAACAGGGTCGTCTTGCCCGAGGAGTCGATCAGGCGCTCACCGTCGCGGGTGGGCAGCGTGGAGTCGAGAAGACCCGAGATCTCCGCCTCGTGCGCCCCGTCGAACACCGGGGTCGCGACCTTGGTGCCCGGGGCAGCCTCGCGGGCGTCCTCCGGCAGGTGCACGGCCCACTCCGGCTCGCCCTCGACCTTCCAGCCCTGCTTGGCGATCCACCCGAGGTGGGTCTCCAGCACCTGGCCGAAGTTCATGCGACCAGGGATGCCGAGCGGGTTGAGCACCACGTCGACCGGGGTGCCGTCGGAGAGGAAGGGCATGTCCTCGACCGGAAGGATCTTCGCGATGACGCCCTTGTTGCCGTGACGGCCGGCGAGCTTGTCACCCTCGGTGATCTTGCGCTTCTGGGCGATGTAGACCACCACGCGACGGTTGACGCCGGAGCCCAGCTCGTCGTCGCCGTCCTCGGCGTTGAACTCCTTGACCGCGATGATCGTGCCCTGCTCACCGTGGGGAACCTTGAGCGACGTGTCGCGCACCTCGCGGCTCTTCTCGTTGAAGATCGCGCGCAGCAGACGCTCCTCGGCGCTCAGCTCGGTCTCGCCCTTCGGCGTGACCTTGCCGACGAGGATGTCGCCGGGGCGCACCTCGGCGCCGATGCGGATGATGCCGCGCTCGTCGAGGTCCTTCAGCAGCTCGGGGCTGACGTTGGGGAGGTCACGGGTGATCTCCTCCTTGCCGAGCTTGGTGTCGCGGGCGTCGACCTCGTACTCCTCGATGTGGATCGAGGAGAGGGTGTCGTCCTTCACGAGCTCCTGGCTGAGGATGATCGCGTCCTCGAAGTTGTGACCCTCCCAGGTCATGAACGCCACGAGCAGGTTCTTGCCGAGCGCGAGCTCGCCGTTCTCGGTCGCGGGGCCGTCGGCGATGACCTCACCGGTCTCGATGCGGTCGCCCGCCGAGACGATCACGCGCTGGTTGTAGCTGGTGCCCTGGTTGGAGCGGTCGAACTTGCGCAGGTAGTACTCCTGCGTGCCGCCCTCGTCGAGGATGACCACGACGCGGTCTGCCGAGACCTCGCCGATCACACCGGGCTTGTCCGCGATGATGACGTCGCCGGCGTCGATCGCGGCGTAGCCCTCCATACCGGTTCCGACCAGCGGGGAGTCGCTGCGCAGCAGCGGCACCGCCTGACGCTGCATGTTGGCGCCCATCAGGGCGCGCTGCGCGTCGTCGTGCTCAAGGAACGGCACGAGCGAGGTCGCCACCGACACCATCTGGCGCGGCGAGACGTCCATGTAGTTGATCTCGTCCGGAAGGAAGAGGTCGACCTCGCCGTTGCTGTGGCGGGCCAGGACGCGGTCCTGCTCGAAGGTGCCGTCGGCGTTGAGGGGCGCGTTGGCCTGGGCGACCGTGAAGTCGGTCTCCTCGGTGGCCGTGAGGTAGTCGATCTGCTCCGTGACGACGCCGTCGACGACGCGACGGTACGGCGTCTCGATGAAGCCGAAGGAGTTGATGCGCGCAAAGGTCGCGAGCGAGCCGATCAGGCCGATGTTCGGGCCTTCCGGGGTCTCGATCGGGCACATGCGGCCGTAGTGCGAGGGGTGCACGTCGCGCACCTCGACGCCGGCACGGTCACGGCTCAGGCCACCGGGGCCCAGGGCCGAGAGGCGGCGCTTGTGGGTCAGGCCCGCGAGCGGGTTGTTCTGATCCATGAACTGCGACAGCTGCGAGGTGCCGAAGAACTCCTTGATCGCCGCCACGACGGGGCGCACGTTGATCAGGGTCTGCGGGGTGATCGCCTCGATGTCCTGCGTGGTCATGCGTTCGCGCACCACGCGCTCCATGCGCGACAGACCGGTGCGGACCTGGTTCTGGATGAGCTCGCCGACCGCGCGGATGCGACGGTTGCCGAAGTTGTCGATGTCGTCGGTGGCCAGGCGGATCTCCGCCTTCTTGCCGCCGCGAACGCCCTCGAAGGTCTCGACGCCCGCGTGCAGACGCACCATGTACTTGATGGTCTCGACGATGTCCTTGACGGTGAGCACCGACTCGGTCAGCGGGGTGTCGAGGCCCAGCTTCTGGTTGATCTTGTAGCGGCCGACCTTGGCGAGGTCGTAGCGCTTCGGGTTGAAGTAGAAGTTGTCCAGCAGCGCGCGGGCAGCCTCTGCGGCGACCTGCTCACCCGGACGCAGCTTGCGGTAGATGTCGCGGAGGGCGTCTTCCTTGGTGAGGATGGTGTCCTTCGCGAGGGTCTCCTCGATCGAGGGGAAGCCGGCGAACTCCGCCAGGATCTCTTCGCTGGACAGGCCGAGGGCCTTGAGGAAGACGGTGACGGACTGCTTGCGCTTGCGGTCGATACGCACACCGACCTGGTCACGCTTGTCGATCTCGAACTCGAGCCAGGCGCCGCGGCTCGGGATGACGCGCGCCGAGACGATGTCCTTGTCACTGGTCTTGTCCGGGGTCTTGTCGAAGTAGACGCCCGGCGAGCGCACCAGCTGCGAGACGACGACACGCTCCGTGCCGTTGATGATGAACGTGCCCTTGGCGGTCTGGAGCGGGAAGTCGCCCATGAAGACCGTCTGGGTCTTGATCTCACCGGTCTGGTGGTTCATGAACTCGGCCTCGACGTACAGCGGGGCGGCATAGGTCTTGCCGCGCTCCTTGCACTCGTCGATCGAGTACTTCTCGGGCTCGAGGTAGGGGTTGGTGAAGCTCAGCTGCATCGTCTCGCTGAGGTCTTCGATCGGCGAGATCTCCTCGAAGATCTCCTCGAGGCCGCTGACCTCGCTGACGTCCTTGCGGCCGGCCTTCTTGGCCTCGGCGACGCGGGCCTTCCAGGTCTCGTTGCCGACGAGCCAGTCGAACGACTCGGTCTGCAGGGCCAGCAGGTCAGGCACCGTCAGCGTGTCGGAGATCTTGGCGAACGAGAGGCGGGATGCTCCGCGTCCGTTCTGGGGGGTGGTGGGGGTGGATGCGTTGCGAGCAGCAGCCAAGGGAATAACCTCCGTAAGCCCGGGCGGGCTTGTTGATTCCTCTGTCGTCTAGGGACGCGCGACCTGTGGACCCGGGCCTGCGCGCCGTACAGATCCGGCGTGCAGGCGAATGCCGACCACCATATGAGGGCATGGGAGGCGAAGCGCAACTACCCACTATAGCCACAGATTCGCGACATGTCCAGTACAATCCTTGACCTTCTTCATTCGGTGCGATATATCGCGCCGGGAAGAGAGGGGCGGACCCCCGCGCAACGGGACGCGACCGACGGTGCGGAGCCATAGGGTGGCGGGGTGGGACGATCACGGGGAGCCGAGGCACCGCAGGCGCAGGCGCGGCTGGCGTCCGGGGCGATCGCGCGGATCATTCCGAGCGAGTTCGGCGGCGGCTTCGAGCTCGTCGTCGACGACACCCCGCAGTCCCACGTGGACACCGCCGACCCCACCCACCTGCACTTCGAGTACGTCACCCGGATGGGCGCGGTGATCGACCAGCTCGGCGACGAGGGCGCCCCGCTCACCGCCGTGCACCTGGGCGCCGGCGCGATGACGATCCCGCGCTACGTCGAGGCCACCCGTCCCGGCTCCCGTCAGCAGGTGATCGAGCTCGAGCAGGCCCTCGTCGACCTGGTGCGCGCCCACCTGCCGCTCCCCCGGGGAGCGGCGATCCGCACGCGGATCGGCGACGCCCGCGAGGGGGTGCGCCGGCTGCCGACCGGGGTGCGCGGCGCTGTCGACCTCCTCGTCTCCGACGTCTACTCGGGGGCCCAGACCCCCGCGCACCTGACCAGCGTGGAGTTCTACCGCGAGCTGGCTGCGATCCTCGCACCCGGCGGGGTGCTGCTGGTCAACGTCGCCGACGGGCCGGGGCTGGCATTCGCGCGGCGCCAGGTGGCCACCATCGGCACGGTGCTGGAGCACGTCGCGCTCCTGGCAGAGACCCAGGTGCTCCGGGGGCGCCGCTTCGGCAACCTCGTGGTCGCCGCATCGGCCACGCCGCTGCCCACCGCGTGGCTGCCGCGGCTCATGGCGGCCGGCCCTCACCCGGCGAAGGTGGCGCAGGGAGCGGAGGTCGCGGCGTTCTGCCGTGACGCCCGGATCGTGACCGACGCCGACGCCGTGGCCTCCCCGCGGCCCGATGCGTCGCTGTTCCTGCGCTGACGCGCCCCCGCCCCCGCCGAGTCACCAGGGTTTTCAGGTGCTCGCCGCCGGCGAGCACCTGAAAACCCTGGTGACTCGGCGCAGCCGGCGCCCGTTCACGACCGAGGTCTGGCAACGCGGGCGTGCCGGACGCCGATCCAGCGGCCCGTCGGCCAGACTGGACCGGAACCGTAAGACGCTCGTGACGGGGAGACAAGACGTGGCCTACATCCAGGGTTATGACGCCGAGACGCTGCGAGAGGTCGTCGACCCGGCCCCGTGCCGGGCGCGCCTGGAGGAGATCGGCGAGCAGCGGAGCCTGCCGGCGCTGATGGAGCGCGTCTGGCTGCTGAAGGTGCTCGAACGCGTCGACGACGCCCTCGTGCTCGCCGAGGAGACCGTGCGCGTCGCGCGCATGGCCGGCACGCGCCAGGACCTGCTGCGCGCCCGCATCCTGCACGCCACCGTGCTGCAGTACCGCGGTGCGCACGCTGCGGCGTCGCAGGAGCTCGCCGTCTGTGCGACGGAGGCGGAGGGGCAGGGCTGGACGTCGATCGCGGCTTTCGCGCACCACCACCGCGGACGCAACGCGTTCGAGGCCGCGGAGTTCGACGAGGCCCGCGAGGCTTTCACGCGCGCGCTGTTCATGCGCCGCGAGGCCGGCGGCGACGACCGCGCTCTCGAACCGCTCCTGCTCGCGCTGGAGACGATCGAGCGCCACCGCGGGGCGGCACAGCTCGTCGGCTGACGTTGTCGGCGGGATGATCTAGGCTTCCCGCATGGCGGATCTGAACCGCGTGCAGGTTTGGGCGGATGCACTCATCCGTCTGCACCTGGACGAGAGTTGGACGTTCGGCTACGACAACGCCAAACGGCGGGCCGGACAATGCGATTACGGACGGCGGCGCATCACGGTATCCCGGTACCTGGCCGCGCGCTTCGAGGACGACGAGATCCATCAGGTGCTGCTGCATGAGGTCGCGCACGCCCTCGCGGGCCACGCTGCCGCACACGGCCCTGAGTGGAAGCGCATCGCTCGGACGCTCGGCTACGTCGGAGGCACGACCCACCGCGGCGAGACGGCGACCGAGCTGGCTCCCTGGGTGGGGCGGTGCCCGGCCGGGCACGTCGTGTACCGGCATCGGCGCCCCACCAGGGCGACATCGTGTGCGACCTGTTCGCGGTCATACGACCCGCGCCACCGGTTCGAATGGTCGCGCCGCGAGATCACGGTCGACGTGCGGCTCTCGGCGCAGACCCCGCGCTGACAGCACCGGGTCTGCGCGACGCCGCGGATCCGGTCAGGACCCCGGGCCAGCGCCCGGGGCCGTCGTCCTCAGACCCGGCAGAGAATCTCGCCGTGGGGCACCAGGTACCAGCCGTCGTCGGCGTCGGCCCAGCGCCGCCAGCCGTCGCTCAGACGACGGAGCGTCGCGGTGTCGGCCAGCCCCTGGTCCACCGCCTGCCGGGCCAGCGCGGATTCGACGATGCGATCCGCCCACATCCCGCCCCACCAGGCACGCTCCTCCGGCGACGCGTAGCACCAGGTCGACGCTGTGGCGGTGACATCGGTGAAGCCGGCCGCGCGCGCCCACGACAGCAGGCGACGCCCGGCATCCGGCTGCCCGCCGTTGGCCAGCGCCGCGGCGCGGTACAGCTCCAGCCATGCGTAGAGCTCCGGCACGAGCGGGAACCAGATGAACCCCGCGTAGTCGGCGTCGCGTGCGGCGACGACGCCTCCCGGCCGGGCCACACGGCGCATCTCGCGCAGCGCCTGCACCGGGTCTCCCACGTGCTGGAGCACCTGATGGGCGTGGACGATGTCGAAGGAGTCGTCGGCGAAGCTCAGCGCGTGCACATCCTCGACGGAGAAGTCGATGTTCGTCACGCCAGCGCTCCCGGCGAGCCGCTGGGCGAGGGCCAGCTCGTCCTGCCCGACCTCGGTGGCCGTGACACGCTCCACGTGGCCCGCGAAGTCGAGCGTGATGGTGCCGGGCCCCGCCCCCACGTCGAGGAGCGTCCGCGCCGCGGCGAGGTGCGGACGAAGGTACTCGGCGGCGTTCGCGATGGTGCGGTTGCTGTGCGAGCGCAGCACCGACTCGTGATGCCCGTGCGTGTAGATGGCCATTTCGCCAGTATGCCCGCCCCGTGCCGCGCTCGCCCCGCTCGCACATGTGCGGCTGCCTCGCCCGCCCGCGCGAGCATGGCGCACCTGTGCGAGCGGGGCGAGCGCGGCCTCAGTCCGCCGCGAGGGCTTCGACCGGCGCGACCCTGGTCGCCAGGCGCGTCGGCGTGACCGCGGCGATGAGGGTGAGCAGGGCCGTCGCCGCGACGATGATCGCCACCGGCAGCCAGGGCACATCGGGCAGCACGATCCCGGCGGGGCCGCCCTCGGCGGCGAGCTGCACGGAGCCGAGGAGCGATTGAGCACCCGCCCAGCCGTAGAACACCCCGAGGATCAGCCCCGCGATCGTGGCGGTGATCGTGATGTGCGCGGCCTCCAGCAGCACCATCGTGCGCACCTGGGCGTTGGACAGGCCGATGGCACGCAGCAGCCCCAGCTCACGCCGCCGCTGCACGACTCCGATGGTGAGGAGGTTGACCAGGCCGACCGATGCGATCACGGCGGAGACGCCCACCAGGATCATCATGATGGCCGCGAACCCGTCGATCATCGGCCCGAACTCCGGCGGCAGCTCGCCGTCGGACGCCGCGATGAGAAGGGTCTTGACCGACTCCAGCGCCACGGCGAACATCGTCACGAGGGCGACGCCCATCACCACGCCGATCGCCATCCGCGCGGAACGCTCCGGGTGGCGCAGCGCATTGCCGGCCGCCATCCGCGCCGTCGCGCTCCGCCCGAGCGCACCGCCCACGAGCCGCAGGAGCGGCGGCAGCACCAGCGGCGCCGAGAGCGCCACACCGGTGAACGACAGGACACCGCCAAGGAACGCCACGATCACGCCGAGCGGACTGGCCAGCCCGGCGATGATCCCGAGCACGAGAACCGCAGCACCGATCCCGAGCAGGACGAGCGCACCGACATGGCGGCCGGAGCGTGCCGCGACATCGTCGTGCGTGCGCTCCACCGCGCCGCCCAGCGCCTGCAGGGGCGTGACGGCGAGCACCCGGCGGGATCCGATCCACGCCGCAGCCCACGTCGTCAGGACCACCCCGACGGCGGGGAGGAACAGCGGCCACCGGAGCAGCGCGAACGCCTCCGGCGCACCCGGCAGCATGCGCTCGCCGATCCCGACGCCGATCCCGCTCGCACCCAGGCCGACGGCGACACCCGCCGCCGCCCCGATGACACCCACCAGGAGGCCCTGGCCGGCGACCTCTGCGCGCTGCCTCCGCGCCGAGGCTCCGATGAGCCGCAGCAGAGCGATGCGGCGGGTGTTGCCGGCGATGATCGTCGAGAAGGTGTTGGCCGTCACGATCGCCGCGACATAGAGCGCGACCGCGGTGAGCAGCACCGAGAGGACGGCGGCGATCACCGCGAACGTCCCGCTGTCGCCGAGGAAGGTCGCACGGAAGTAGGCGTCGATGTAAGCGGTGGTCTGCACGAGGATCACGCCGAAGGCCGTCGAGAGCGCAGCGACCAGGATGCTGGCCCCCATGCCCCGCTCGCGCAGCCAGGCGAGCCGTCCGCCGTTCGCGGCGCGGGCCTCGTCGCTCGCCGTGATCATGCCGCCACCTCCGCCGCGAGCATGTACGCCGCGATCTCCTCCGCGCTCTGGCGGGGCTTGTCTGCGACGATGCGGCCGTCACCGAGGAAAAGCACCCGGTCGGCGTAGGAGGCGGCGATGGCGTCGTGGGTGACCATCGCGATCGACTGGCCGTGCTCCCGGCTCGCGTCGGCGAGGAGCCGCAGCACGTCGCGTCCGGTCGCGGAGTCGAGGTTGCCGGTCGGCTCGTCGGCGAACACGAGGTCGGGCGCTCCGGCGAGCGCCCGGGCGATCGCGACACGCTGCTGCTGTCCGCCGGAGAGCTGGTGCGGACGATGCCGCAGGCGGGGACCGAGGCCGAGGCTCTCGACGAGTCCGTCGATGCGGGCGCGCTGGATCGCCGACGGGCGACGGCCGTCGAGCTCGAACGGCAGCAGGATGTTGCCGAGCACGTCGAGCGTGGGGATCAGGTTGAAGGCCTGGAAGATGAACCCGACCCGTCGGCGGCGCAGGACGGTGAGGGCGCTGTCGCTCATGCCGGTGATGTCGGTATCGCCGATCCATGCCTGACCGGCGGTGGGGGCGTCGAGTCCTGCCATGATGTGCATGAGGGTCGACTTGCCGGAGCCGGAGGGCCCCATGATGGCGGTGAACTGGCCGGTGCGGATGCCGACGCTCACATCGTCGAGGGCGCGCACCGTCCCCTCCCCGGCGCCGTAGGTCTTGGACAGGTGCTGCACGCGGGCGGCGAGGCCCATGTCGGTGGTCGTGATCTGCATGTCTTCGACGCTAGGGATCGGCCCCGCAGGGCCGCGTCGGCCGGGAGATGCATCCGTGTACATCGCGCGGATGATGTCGAGGCGGCCGTTGGGACCTCGGGCCAGGTGCGGATCGCGCGGCCGGATCATCACGATATTCAGGTGGGGCGGCATGCCGCCCCACCTGAATATCGTGATGATTCGGCAGGCCGCGCGCCGTGCAGCATCCGGTGGATCAGCCCCTGTCGGGAGGGTCGGGAACGACGCTCAGACCAGGCCGTGCTCGAAGGCGAACACCACCAGCTGGACCCGGTCGCGCAGCTGCAGCTTGGTGAGGATGCGGCTGACGTGGGTCTTCACGGTGGCCTCGGAGAGGAACTCGCGCTGGGCGATCTCCGCGTTCGACAGCCCCCGCGCAGCGAGGGCGAAGATCTCCCGCTCGCGGTCGGTGAGCTCGTCGTACACCGCCGGGGCGGGGGCCGCCTGCGGGGCCGTGAAGTGGGCGAACAGATCGTGGGTCGCTGCGGCGGCGATCACCGCGGAGCCCTGGTGGACCGTCCGGATCGCGGCGAGCACGAGCTCCGGCTCTGCGTCTTTGAGGAGGAACCCGCTCGCCCCCTGCCGGATCGCGCGGGCGGCGGCCTCGTCCAGGTCGAAGGTCGTGAGCATCACGATGCGCGGGGGGTCTGGGCGGGCGAGCACGGCTGCCGTCGCGGCGAGCCCGTCCATCACGGGCATCCGGATGTCCATCAGCACGACGTCCGGCGCGGTGCGGGCGATCACCTCGAGCGCCTCCTGCCCGTTGCCGGCCTCGCCGACCACCGCCAGGTCGTCCTGAGAATCGACGAGCATCTTCACACCGGCGCGGAACAACGCCTGGTCGTCCACGAGGACCACTCGGATCACGGTCATGGTTCTCTCTCCTCGGCTGGGGCGATGGGCAGGACCGCCTCGACGACGAAGCGGCGGCCGCCGGCATCCGGCGACGCGGTCAGGTGGCCGCCGACGAGCTGGGCGCGCTCGCGCATGCCGATGACCCCGTGCCCGCTGCCTTCGGCCGGCGCGCCGGCCGGGTGCACGCCGAGCGCGTTGACGACGCTCAGGTCGACCCGGTCCTGCCACCAGGACAACCGCACGTCCACCGCGCCGTCGCCGTGACGCAGCGCGTTGGTGAGCGCCTCCTGCAGGATGCGGTACACCGCGAGCTGGATCGCGGCGGGCGGTTCCTGCGCCGGTGCCGGATCGATCGTGACCAGCGGCTCGATGCCGGCGCGGCGCACCTGCGCGAACAGCCCCTCGAGATCGGCGAGGGTGGGCTGCGGCCCCGCGCTCTCGCGGTGCCGCAGCTGGGCGAGCAGCATGCGCACGTCCGAGAGCGCAGCGCGCGCCGTGGTGGCGATCGTGCTGAGCGCCTCCGGAGCGGCTCCCGGGTCGGCGGCGGAGGCGTAGCGCGCCCCATCGGCCTGGGCGATCACGATCGCGAGCGAGTGCGCCACGACATCGTGCATGTCGCGGGCGATGCGCACGCGCTCCTGCTCGGCGACGGCCCGCGCCTCGGCCCGCACGTGTGCCTCGCGCGTCTGGCGTGCCCGCACGATCACGCGCCACAGCACGCCGCCCAGCCACGCCATGCCCAGCGTGAGCACGCTCAGCGCGCTCATCAGCATGGCCACGACGATGGTCTGCTCCGCGCGGGCGTCTTCGGTCATGCCCACGCCGGTGAGCGCGATGTAGGCACCGGCGATCACGCCGCCCCCGGCGGCGGACGCAGCACCCAGCCAGAGCAGCAGGCGGGATCCCCACGCCGCGGAGCCGAACACGACCACGACGATCGCGAGGTCGAACGGCACCGGCCACATCCCGAGGGCCATCTGGGCGATCGCCCCGGCCCACGCGATCGTGAGGGCGAGGGCGGGCGACACGCGCACGAGCGCCGCAGCGGACCACAGCACGGCGCCGACCACCACGTACAGCGCCTGGATGCCGGCACCGGCGCCGAGCCAGACGCTGAGCCGGAGCTCTGGCGCCAGCATGCCGAACGAGAGGGGGACGGTCAGCAGGAAGCCCACGATCGCGCCGACGACGTCGAGCGTGAGCGCATAGCGCGGGATCTGCCGGAACACCCTCTCACGCTAGCCGCTCACCGAACGCGGTGACGGAGGGGCGCTGCCGGCTCGGCGCGGTCGCCGCGCGTCCGGCGCCCGCACGGTGTCCGTGGCGTACGCTGACCGAACGGGAGGCTGCCATGCGGGTGCTGCTGAAGTTCGAGATCGACTGCGACCCTGATGCGGCCTGGGAGGCGCTGCATCGCCCTGAGGCGATGCAGGAGATCTACGCTCCGCTGCTCGTGGTCGACCCGCTCGAGAGACAGGAAGACGATCCCGACCGGCTCGCTGATCGGGCGGTGGCCATTCAGCTGCGGCTGCTCGGGCTCGTCCCCACCGGCCGACAGCTCACCGCGCTGGTCGATCGGCGGGTGAACCTCCACGGGCAGGAGGTGCGGATCCTCCGCGACATCGGCGTTCCGCTGACCGGGCCGCTCAGCAGCCTGGACGTGTGGGATCACCAGATGGCGGTGTCTCAGGCGCCGGGCGGGCGCACGCTGTGGCGCGACCGGCTCACCTTCGACGGCCCGGGGGCCGCCGTGCTCTGGCCGGGACTGTGGACGGTGTGGCAGTGGCGCGAGCGGCGCATCAAGGCCGTCGCGCGCGGCTGGGCCCCGCCGCGCTGACCGCGGCCCGCGAGGCCCGTCGCAGCGGCGACGCCCCGACCCCGACGACACCCCCTGCCCGGGTGTCAGCGTCCGGCGACCAGGCGCCGCAGCGTCACCCGGTCCGGCTTTCCCATGCCCACCAGGGGCAGCTCATCGAGCACCAGGACTCGCGCCGGCCGCGCAGCCACCCCCAGCTCCTCCCCCGTCCGGGTCCGCGCCTGGGCGAGCAGTTCATCGGCCAGGGCGGCGGGGAGCCCGGCGACGACCACCACCGGGCTCTCGCCCCACCGGTCATCGGGCGCTCCGACGACCACCGCGCCCGAGAGCCCCGGCACGGATCGCACGACGTGCTCGACGCGGTCGAGCGACACGTTGACGCCGCCCGAGACGATCACGTTGTCGATGCGTCCCTGCACGCTCAGAACCCCGTCGACGATCTCCCCCGCGTCGCCCGTGCGATACCAGCGGACGCCGTCCGCGTCCGTCACGAAGGCGTCGGCCGTGCGCGTGGCATCACCCAGATACCCGTCGGCGAGCACGGGCCCGGCGACCCGCAGCTCCCCGTCGACGATGTCGAGGGCGACCCCGTCCAACGCGGCGCCGTCATAGACGCAGCCCCCGGCGGTCTCGGAAGACCCGTAGCTGCGCACCACCCGAACCCCGTGCTCTGCCGCACGCCGGCGCACGGGCTCCGGCATCGCCTGGCCGCCCACCAGCACCGCATCGCACGCGGCCAGGGCCGCCACGGACTCCGGCCCGGCATCCAGCAGCGTCATGACCTGCGCCGGCACCAGCGCGGCGTGCAGGGGCGCACCGCCCGGGGCGGAGCGCACCGCGGCGACGAATGCCGCCGCGGTGAACCGGCCATCGAGCAGCACCGGCTCGTGCCCGGCGAGGAGCGATCGGACGATCACCTGCACCCCCGCGATGAACCCCGCGGGCACCGCGAGCACCCAACGTGCCGCCCCGAGCCGCGCGGCGGTGGCGGTCGCGCTCGACCGCAGCGCAGCCGCACTGAGCACCACGCTCTTGGGCACGCCGGTCGACCCCGAGGTGCGCAGCACGACCGCCGTACCACCCGGCACCGCTGACGGGAATGCGCCGTCGCCGAGCGCGATGGCCGGTCCGTCCCCGGCGAGCGCCCTGCGCAGCCCTCCGACGAGCGCGCGCGGGTCGGCGGCGGGTGCCGGAAGCAGCGGGATCGTCACGAGATCCTGCGCGCTCAGTAGTAGTAGGGGTAGGGCGACCAGTCCGGGTCGCGCTTCTCCAGGAACGCGTCGCGCCCCTCGACCGCCTCGTCGGTGCCGTAGGCGAGCCGGGTGGTCTCGCCGGCGAACACCTGCTGCCCGATCAGGCCGTCGTCGATCGCGTTGAAGGCGAACTTCAGCATCCGGATGGCGGTGGGCGACTTGCGCAGCACGGACCTGGCCATCGCGATCGCCTCGCGCTCAAGCTCCGCATGCGGCACGACGCGGTTCACCGCGCCCATCTCGTACGCGCGCTGCGCGGAGTACTCCTCCGCGAGGAAGAACACCTCTCGCGCGAACTTCTGTCCGGTCTGGCGCGCCATGTACGCCGATCCGAACCCGGCGTCGAACGAGCCGACGTCGGCATCGGTCTGTTTGAAGCGGCCGTGCTCGGCCGAGGCGATCGACAGGTCGCACACGATGTGCAGCGAGTGCCCTCCCCCGGCCGCCCATCCCGGGATCACCGCGATGACCACCTTCGGCATGAAGCGGATCAGGCGCTGCACCTCGAGGATGTGCAGGCGCCCGGCACGGGCGGGGTCTTGCACCTCGGTCTCGGCGTCGGAGTACTTGTAGCCGTCGCGCCCGCGGATGCGCTGGTCTCCGCCGGAGCAGAACGCCCACCCGGCGTCCTTGGGGCTCGGGCCGTTGCCGGTGAGCAGGATCGCGCCGATCTTCGCGTCCATCCGGGCGATGTCGAGCGCGCGATACAGCTCGTCGACCGTGTGCGGGCGGAAGGCGTTGCGCACCTCTGGCCGGTCGAAGGCGATGCGGGCGATCTTCCCGTCGGCGGACACATGGGCGGTGATGTCGGTGTAGTCCTCAGCGCCGGGGGCGAGCACCCATTCGGCGGGGTCGAACAGTTCGGAGACCATGCCGCCAGCCTATTCCGCACCGCGCCGACGCCGAGTCCACCGTGTTCGCATGTGCAGACGGGTGGACTCGGCGAAGGCGGGGCGTCGCGGTCAGGGGGCGTCGAACGACGTCACCGCGTCGACATCCGGCGTCCTCGCCGGATGATGCGGGGAGACGAGCAGGGTCATGAACACCTCGGAGGTGCTGATCGAGGTTCGTCGCACCCCGCATCACACCCCTTACATCACGCCCTCTGGCGCACTTCCGGGGGTCAGCCCCGCCGGGCGCGCATCGCCTTGCGGAACGTGTCGATCCCGTCCCAGACGTTCACTCCCACGATCGTGAAGCCGACCAGGATCGCGATGATCGACGCCACGGTGTCCGCAGACCCCGCGTCGGGGATCAGCGCCGGCCAGAACGACGGGTTCAGCAGCTCACCTCGGGACAGCAGCCAGATCGCCGCCGCGACGAAGACCAGATCGAGGATGCCGTTGACGACGGCGAGCGCCATCGTCCAGCGCTGTGCGGCGAAGACCGCGACGGCGAGCACCGCCTCGATCGCGATGAAGGCGAACAGGCCGGTCGTCCACACCGGCCAGAGCCCGGGATGCAGGAACGGGATCCACCCGCCCGCTGCGGTGAGATAGGCCGCGCCGAAGATGTGATCCCAGGCCACGAGGCCCGCCATGACCGCGAGGAACACCAGGGTCCAGACCATGTCGCCGCGGGTCGCGCCGCTGACGGGGGCCTCGGGGAGATCCGCCACGGTCCACGGCTCAGCACCGGCATCGGTCTCGGAGAACCGCTCGATGACCGCGAACACGAGCGTCACCCAGAAGCACAGGTGCAGCACGGTCGAGATGAGCACCTGCACGGTGATCCCGAAGATCTCACCCAGCGGCGCCCCGCTGATGGTCAGCCCGAGGGCGGCGCCGAACACCGCCAGCGGCACGATGATCCACAGCAGCAGCACGAGCAGCCGTTTCCACACCAGGAAGTACCGGGGGCCGATCAGCAGCAGCGGACGATCGGCGTATCCGGCGGCGAGCGCCTCCGGGTCGCCGAGGCCCTCCAGCACGGCGCGCTCGGCGTCACCCGTCGCCTCCCCCGCGTGGACCCGCGCTTCGAGGTCGTCCTGGATCGACGCACGCAGCTCTGCGGCGACGTCAGCACGCTGCTTCTCGGGCACGGAGCGCGTGACAGCGGCGATGTACCGCTCGGTCAGGGTCGCGGTTGCGGTCATGATCGTCTCTCCTCGGGAAGGGCGCCGATCGCGGCGGCGAGGCGCGTGAAGTCGTCGGTGAGGATGCCGACCAGCCGCGTGCCGGCATCCGAGGTGCGGTAGAACTTGCGCGGCCGCGCCTGCTCGGTGTTCCACTCGCTGGTGAGCAGCCCCTGCTTCTCCAGCCGTCGCAGCAGCGGGTAGAGCGTGTTCGCGTCGGTCTCGAAGCCGCGCCGGGCGAGCTCCTCCAGCAGCCGGTACCCGTACTCAGCGGTCTGCAGCAGGCGCAGGCACGCGAGCACGACCGTGCCGCGACGCAGCTCCTGCGTGTGACTATCGACGGCCACATCATCCATGTCAAACACTTTACTGTGTGACGCACAGTATGGGAAGAGAGGCCGGGTGCGGGAGCCGAGCCCGCGCACGTCCCCTCACGGCGGGGCGGCGCGGGCCGAAGGGTCAGGAGCGGGCGTCGCGCCAGGCGAGCCAGCGCTCGGCCTTCGCCACGTCGAAGTCCGGACCGGACAGCTGCAGCGTGAACAGCCGGGCGCCGAGATCGTAGAGCGCGTCCCCGTCGGCCAGGTCGCGCCGCGTCACGTCGACCGACACCTCGATCTCCCCGGGATCGCGCTGCTCACGCTCGCACCAGCCGGTGAGCACATCGAGCTTGTGCGCGAGCACGTCCGGCGCCGCGAAGCTGTGCCAGATATCGGCATGGCGGGCCACGATGCGCAGCGTCTTGCGCTCCCCCGCTCCACCGATCAGCACCGGGATGTCGCGTGTCGGCGCCGGGTTCAGCCGCGCCCATCGCGCCAGCACGCGATCCAGGCCCTCCGCGAGGTCGTCGAGCCGAGAGCCTGCGGTGCCGAACGGATACCCGTACTCGACGTAGTCGCGTTCCATCCAGCCCGCCCCGGTGCCGAAGATGAACCGCCCGACCCCGGTGCCGTGCGCCGAGATGTGGTCGATCGTCCTGGCCATGTCGGCTTGAAGGTCGGGATTGCGATAGCTGTTGCAGCTCACGAGGCATCCGATCTCGACCCGCTCGGTCTGCTCCGCCCAGGCCGCGAGCATCGACCAGGCCTCGAAGGACGATCCCTCCGGGTCGCCGTGCATCGGATAGAAGTGGTCCCAGTCGAACAGGATGTCCACGCCCATGTCCTCGAAGCGCCGCACCGCGTCGCGGATCTGCGGATAGGAGCTGTGGTGCTGTCCGAGCTGCACCCCGAGGCGCACCGGAACGTCGGTCTTCGGCATGCCCTCAGCCTAGGTTCCGGCGCCGGCCCTCCACCAGAACAGGCATTCGGCACCAGAACAGGCCGTTTAGGGAGAAGGCAGCCTGTTCTGGTGCCGAATGCCTGTTCCGGTGCCGGGCGACGGGCCAGGATGGAGGCATGATCCCTCCCCTTTCCGACCTGCTCGCCACGGCCAGGGTCGTGTCGATCCCGATGCGGACACGCTTTCGCGGCGTCGACCACCGCGAGGCGCTGCTGCTGGAGGGCCCCGCGGGCTGGGGCGAGTTCTCGCCGTTTCCCGAGTACGACGACGGGGAGGCGTCCGCCTGGCTCGCCGCCGCGATCTCCGATGCCTGGGAAGAACGCCCGGAGGGACACCGCGACGAGATCCCGGTGAACGCGACCGTTCCGGCGGTCGCCGCGCGCGACGTCGCCGGCGTGCTGGCGCGCTTCGACGGATGCCGCACCGCGAAGGTCAAGGTCGCGGAGCCCGGCCAGACCCTCGCCGACGACGTGGCACGCGTCCGGGCCGTGCGCGCAGAGCTGGGTCCGGAGGGGCGCGTGCGGCTCGACGCGAACGGCGCATGGAACATCGATGAGGCCGAACACGCCGTGCACGCTCTGGCGGAGTTCGACCTGGAGTACATCGAGCAGCCCTGCGCGAGCGTCGACGAGCTCGCGCAGCTGCGTGCGCGGATCCGGTACCTGGGAATCCCGGTGGCGGCCGACGAGAGCGTGCGCAAGGCGGACGACCCGCTCGCCGTCGCACGCGCGGGGGCGGCCGACCTGCTGGTGGTCAAGGCGCAGCCGCTCGGCGGCATCCGCCGGGCGCTGGATATCGTGGCCGCCGCCGGACTGCCGGCCGTGGTCTCGAGCGCCCTCGACACCGCTGTGGGGCTCTCCCAGGGCGCAGCGCTGGCCGCAGCGCTGCCCGACCTCTCCTTCGACTGCGGCCTGGGCACCGCCTCGCTCCTCGCCGACGACGTCGCCGACTTCTCGCCCCGCGACGGGCACGTCCCCGTGTCGCGCGTGACACCGGATGCCGCGGCGCTCCGCCGCCTCGCCGCTGCTGCCGAGCGGCGGGAGTGGTGGCTCTCGCGCCTGGAGCGCTGCCACCGGCTGCTGCGCGCGACGGGCTGATCGACGACGCCGGTTACACCAGCAGAAGAGCGATCACCTCGGCGAGCGCGTGCGAACCGCGCTCCTGCAGCCGGGTGTCGTCGTCGCACGCCATGATCGAGCGCATCGCCGCGTCCTGCCACGTGCCGGTGAGCATGCGGGCTGCGGTCACCGCGTCCACCCGCAGGCGCAGGCTCCCGGTGTCGGTGAGCTCGTCGATCAGCGTGGAGACCTCCCGCAGGAAGGCGTCCTCTCGTTCGATGTACAGCGCCCCGAACTCGACGTCGCGCAACGCGTGCAACCGGATCTCGGCGAGCAGGAGCATGCTGAGCCGGTCGTCGACCTCGACGCACATGAGCTCGCTCACGATCCAGACGATGTCGATCGGCCGGGAGAAGGCGCCCGACGTCACCAGCTCGGCGACGCGGTCTCTGATGCCGTCGATCTTGCCCTCGGCCGCTCGCGCGTCCACGGCGAGCATGAGCTCCTCCTTCGACGCGAAGTTGGAGTAGAAGGCGCCGCGGGTGAAGCCGGCCCGCTCGCAGACGGCCTCGACGGACGCGCCCGCCACGCCGAGCTCGGCGAACACCGCCGCGGCCGCGTCCAGCAGGCGTTCGCGCGTGTGCACACGGCTGCGGGTTCCGCCAGCCTCATTTGTCATCTCGCTCATGATTCACACCCCGCGCAAAGGTTCGCGGGTCTCCGTCGCATTACGATACATGAACGTATCCAATACATTCTTGTATTCACACCCCGCGAGCGCGGCTCCTCCGCAGGGCCTCGTTCCGGTTCGCATCCGGAGGCCTCTGTGTCCACACTCCTGTCCTCGCTCGGGCGCTGGTCGTACCGCAACCCCTGGCGGGTGATCTCCGGATGGCTCCTCGTGCTCCTGCTCGCGGGGGTCGGCGCGGTGTTCCTCGGCACCGGGACCGACAACTCCTTCTCGATCCCCGGCACGGAGTCTGAGGACGGCATCATCCAGCTCAACCGGTCGTTCCCGCAGGTCAGCGGCGTGAGCGCCCAGGTCATCGTGGTCGCCCCGGACGGCCAGCACGTGACCGATAGCGACATGCGCTCGCCCATCGAGGATGCCGCGACCGAGCTGTCCGACCTCGATGGCGTGGTGGCGGCGACGTCCCCCTTCGACGAGCTCGTCACGGGGATGGTCAGCGAGGACTCCTCCGCCGCGATCATCCGGATGCAGTTCGACGGCCTGGCCAGCGACATCACCGACGACATGCGCGATGCCGTGGTCGACGCGGTCGACGACATGCGCGACGCCCTGCCGGAAGGTTCGACGGTCGCGCTCGGCGGCGACCTGTTCGCTATCGACCTGCCCACCCTGACGATCACCGAGGCGGTCGGCGTCCTGGTCGCGCTGATCGTGCTGATCGTCACGTTCGCGTCGTTCCTCGTCGCCGGGCTGCCCCTGCTCACCGCCCTCATCGGGGTGGGTATCTCGATGGCAGGGATCCTCGGAGCGACGGCCATCACCCCGATCTCCTCGACCACACCGCTGCTGGCCCTCATGCTGGGGCTCGCCGTCGGCATCGACTACTCGCTGTTCATCATCGCGCGCCACCAGGAGCAGGTGCGCCACGGCGTCGAACCGGAGGAATCGACGGCCCGGGCCACCGGCACCGCAGGGTCTGCGGTCGTCTTCGCCGGCATCACCGTGCTGATCGCCCTGATCGGCCTGGGCTTCGCCGGCATCCCCTTCCTCACCACCATGGGCATCGCCGCCGCGGCGGCCGTCGCCCTGGCCGTGGTGATCTCCCTCACTCTCACCCCTGCCCTCCTCGGCCTCATCAAGGGCCGCGTGGTGGGCCGGATGCCCAAGCCCCACTCCGCCCGCGCGAGAAAGCGTGAAACCGCCCAGAAATCCGGTGACGAGTCCGCAGCGGACGCCGACACCACAGACGCCGACACCACAGACGCCGACGCACCGGCTCCCGCTGCGACCGGCTTCTTCGCGCGCTGGGTCGGCACCGTCTCACGACACCCTGTCATCGCCGCCGTGGCCGTCGTGCTCGTGCTGGGCCTCACCGCGATTCCCGCGTCGAGCCTGGCGCTGGCCCTGCCCAACGCCGGCGTGCTGCCCCGCGACACCGAGGTGCGTCAGTCGTACGACCTCACCGCCGAGCACTTCGGCCCCGGCTTCAACGGCCCCCTGATCCTCACCGGCACCATCATCACCTCCACCGACCCCCTGGGCCTGATGGAAGACCTCGGCGATGAGATCGCGACATTCCCCGGGGTCGCGGAGGTCGCCCTGGCCACCCCCAATGAGACAGCGGACACCGGCATCGTGCAGGTGATCCCCGAGACGGCCCCAGACGACCCGGCCACCGCCGACCTCGTGCGGATGCTGCGCGGCGAACACGACCGCCTGCTCGACGAGTACGGCGTCGATCTGAAGGTGACCGGCTTCACGGCGGTGGCGATCGACATCTCCGACAAGCTGGGCGCTGCGCTTCTGCCCTTCGGCGCGTTCGTGATCGGGCTGTCGTTCGTGCTGCTCCTGATCATGTTCCGATCGATCTGGGTGCCGCTCACCGCGGCGCTCGGCTACCTGCTCTCGGTCGTCGCCGCCTTCGGCGTGGTCGCAGCGGTCTTCGAGTGGGGCTGGTTCGCCGATGCCCTGCACGTCGCGCGCGTCGGTCCGGTGATCAGCTTCATGCCGATCGTGCTGATGGGCGTGCTGTTCGGCCTCGCAATGGACTACCAGGTGTTCCTGGTGTCGCGGATGCGCGAGGAGTACATCCACGGCAAGCAGCGCGGCCGCGAGGCCGCGATCGCCGCCGTGCGCAGCGGCTTCTCCGGCTCGGCCAAGGTGGTCACCGCCGCCGCGCTGATCATGTTCGCCGTGTTCGTGGCGTTCGTGCCGGAGGGCGATTCGAACATCAAGCCCATCGCGCTGGGCCTCGCGGTGGGCGTCGCCGTGGACGCCTTCCTGGTGCGCATGACGCTCATCCCGGCGCTCATGACCATCCTCGGCGACCACGCCTGGCGCATTCCGCGCTGGCTCGAGCGCATCCTCCCGCACATCGACGCCGAGGGCGAGGCCGTCGAACGCGAGCGGATGCTGGCGGAGTGGCCCGGCGACGACGCGATCATCGCGGCCGACGTCGCCCTCCACGCCGACGCTCCGGTGGTCGAGGGCCTGTCCCTGCGCGTGTACCCCGGCGATGCCCTCGTGGTCACCGGGAGGCACGCCGCCGTGCGGCGCCTCGTGGCACTCGCGGTCGCCGGGCGCCTCCCCGTGGCGGAGGGCCGCCTGCGCGTGGACGGACACCTGCTTCCCGGCCGCGGCGCCTGGGTGCGCGCCCACGTGGGGTGCGTGCTCGCCGGCGCGGACGAGACCGAGACGACACCGCCCCTCGATCAGCTGCGCGAGGCTCTCCGCGGCCGCAGCAGGGTCATCGTGATCGACGGCATCGACACCCTCGCTCCCGCGGCGGCCGACCAGGCGGCGGCGATGCTGCGCGATGCCGCCACACAGCGCCCGCTCGCCGTGTTCGCCACGGCATCCGATGCCGAAGCGGCCACCGCCCTGCTCTCGTCCGCCGGATGGTCTGCCCCGGCCGTCCTCGATCTCTCCGCACGAGGCCGCACCCCGGCCGTGCACTCGACCTCCCCCGTCTCCGAGGTGACCCGATGACCTTCCCCGCAGAACGCGCCCGCTCCCGACGACCGATCACGATCCTCACCCTCGCCGGGCTCCTGCTCCTCCCCGGCCTCCTGGGCGGCATTCTCGTCGCGGCCCTGCAGAGTCCCGCAGAGCGCCTCGACGCGATGTCCGCCGCGATCGTCAACCTCGATGAGCCGGTCACCCTCGACGACCAGCTCGTCCCGCTCGGCCGCCAGCTCGCCGCCGGGCTCGTGGAGGGCTCCGACGACCTCGACAGCAACCTCACCTGGGTGATCTCCAACGAGGAGGACGCCGAGGAGGGCCTCGCCGACGGCACCTATCAGGCCGTCATCACGATCCCCGAGGATTTCTCCGCCGCGGCGACATCCGGCGCCCGGGCGCTGAGCGACGGCACCGCTGCAGCGGAGCGCGCGACCATCACCGTGACCACCGCGGACGACGGCCCGCTCGCCGACGAGATCGTCACCGGGCAGATCGCCGCGGTGGCCGCCGCGACCATGGGCAGGACTCTCTCCGAGACCACCATGGAGAACGTCCTGCTGAGCTTCACGACGCTCAATGAGAAACTCGGCGAGGCCGCGGACGGGGCAGACAAGCTGGCATCCGGCACCGGCGACGCCGCGACCGGCGCACAGGCCCTGCCGGAGGGCGCCGGCCAGCTCGCCTCCGGCGCCGACCAGCTCGCGGGCGGAGCCGGCCAACTGTCATCGGGCGCCGGCGAGCTCGCCTCCGGAGTCCAGGGACTCGCGGGCGGAGCCGGCCAGCTCGCCTCCGGTGCCGGAGACCTCTCGAAGGGCGCGGGCGCGCTGTCGACCGGTGCGGACCGGCTCGCCACGGGAGCGGGAGACCTCTCCACCGGCGCCGGTTCCCTCCAGCAGGGCGCGGCCGATCTGTCCGACGGTGTCGGCCTGATCGCCGCGGGACTGCGCGAGGCCCAGGGCGGGGTCGGCCTGCTGAGCGGCCAGCTTCGCGAGGGCGCGACGGCGCTGGAGAGCACCGGCATCGTCCCGAGCGAGCTCTCCGACGCCGCCTGGGGCGCGGCCGCGACAGCAGACGCCGTGGCCGCGGGGCTCACCCCGGCCGCGCAGTCGCTGGGCGGTCTCGCCGCCGAGTGCTTCGAGATCGCGGGCGCCACGGAAGACTTCTGTGCGCGGCTCGGAGCAGCCGCCGCCGATGTCGGTGCGCAGATCGAGCCCGCCTACACCGCCGCGGGTCTGGCGTCGGGCACGGCAGACGGGCTCGCCCAGCTGGACGCACAGGCTCCCGCCGAGATCGCCGGGAAGCTGCGTGAGGCCGCCGCGGGGGTCGACGAGCTCGGCGTCGGCCTCGACCGCCTCACCACCGGCGCAGACGAGGCCACCGCGGGCGCGGGAGCCCTCGCCGGCGGCGCCGGCGTGCTGGCCGGCGGCGCATCGCAGCTCAGCTCGGGCGCGAACGACCTCGCCGGCGGCGCCGGCCAGGTCGCTACCGGGGCCACCTCCCTGCGAGACGGCGCGTGGATGCTGAACGACGGCGCACTGCAGGCGGGCGACGGGGCGTCGCAGCTGAGCTCCGGTGCGGGAGAGCTGGCCTCCGGAGCCGGCGAGCTGAGCTCGGGTGCCGACCAGCTGGCCGATGGCAGTCAGAAGCTCGCCGACGGCCTGGGAACCCTGGCGACCGGCGCAGACGACCTCGCAGACGGCCTCGCCACCGCCACGGAGCAGATCCCGTCCTACACGTCCGACGAGGCCGTCTCGCTCGCCGAGGTGGTCTCCGACCCGGTGCGCGCCGACGGGACGAGCACGTTCGGCTTCGGCTCGACCGCGATCCCGCTCCTGGCCAGCGTCGTGCTGTGGCTCGGCGGCCTGGTGTCGTTCATCGTGCTGCGGGCCGTGCCGCGCGGCATCCTGTCGTCGCGTCGTCCGTCCGCGGTCCTCGCTGCCCGTTCGCTGCTGCCCGCTGCCCTGCTGGGTGCCGGACAGGGGCTGCTGGTCGCGCTGGTCGTCCAGATCGTGGCCTCCTACGATGCACCGCGCTGGTGGGCGTTCGCCGGCGCAGCCATGCTCGTGGGGGTCGCCTTCGCCGCGATCAACCAGGCGCTCGTCGCCGTGTTCGGCGGCGCCGGTCGCTGGATCTCGGCGCTCGCCGGCGCCCTAGCCGTCGCGGTGGGCATCATCTCCACGACGCCTGCCTGGCTCACCGGCATCGCCGCGATGCTGCCGACCGCGCCCGCGCTGCGGATGCTGATCGGTGACGGCACCGGGGTGGGGGCGGCCGTGGCCGGCGTGATCGTGTGGGCGGTTTTCGCCTTCATCGTGACCGTCCTCGCCGTCGCCCGGGGCCGTTCGGCCTCCGCCCGTGCGGTGCTCGCCACCGCCTGACGCCACGCCGCCAGAACGTCTGCGCCCCCGGTCGATTCCTCGACCGGGGGCGCAGACGTTCGCTGCCGCCAGATGCGGACGGCGGTGCGAAGGGCCTGCCCTCCGCACCGCCGTCCGCGATGGATGCGATCTCAGCGCAGGCGCGCGAGAGCGCCCTGCTTGAGAGCGTCGAACTCGGCCGGCGTGATGCTTCCCGCCTGGAGGAGCGCCTGGGCGCTGGCGATCTCATCGGTGGGCGTGATCCCGCCGGAGACCGACCGGATGTAGTCGTCTGTCGCCGCGCGCGCCTCGGCGGCCTGCGCTGCCGCGCGCTCGCCCATGCCGCCACCCCGGAAGATCAGGTACGCCAGAGCAGTGACGAAGGGCAGGAAGATCAGGAACAGCAGCCAGATCGCCTTGGCGAAGCCGCCCAGCTTCCGGTCGCGGAACAGGTCGCTGATGATCGAGAACAGTGCGATCAGATAGGCGACGAAGACGAAGATGGTGAGGAACCACCAGATGGCGTCCCAGATCGTGGTCCAGAAGGTCATGCCTGTCTCCTCTCCGGCCCGCGCACGGGCCGGTCGGTGCCGCCCGGGGGTCGGCGGCGGACGCCGAGCACCACCCGGATGTCGGCACCTCGACCTTATGGGCAGGCGGAGGCCGGTGCCACACCGCAGCAGGAATGTGTCGCAATGCGCGCGGCTCTCCCGCACGCATCAGGGCGGCTCAGCTCAGGCCGGAGTAGGCGTGGAGGCCCTTGAAGTAGACGTTGACGACCGTGAAGTTGAAGATCACGGCGGAGAAGCCGATGATCGACAGCCACGCGGATCGAGCGCCCCGCCAGCCGCGGGTCGCCCTGGCGTGGATGTAACCGGCGTAGAGCACCCAGATGATGAAGGTCCAGGTCTCCTTGACGTCGAAGCCCCAGTACCGCCCCCAGGCATCCTGCGCCCAGATCGCGCCGGCGATGAGCGTGAACGTCCAGAAGATGAATCCGACGGTCGCGAAGCGATACGCCATGCCCTCGAGCTGATCGGCGCCCGGGACGGTGCGCAGGAACCCCGGCCCGGTCTTCTTCGCCCCCTCGAGCAGCAGGCGCTCCCGGCGGATCTGCAGCAGCTGCAGCGCAGACAGGGCGAAGGAGAGCGCGAGGAAGGCCGTGCCGAGGGACGCGACGAAGATGTGGATGACGAGCCAGATGCTCTTGAGCGGGTCGGGCAGCGGTGCGACGTCGACGTAGAAGCTGATCGCGGAGCCGCCCAGCAGCATCACGACAAGGCCCAGCACGAACGTGCCGAGGTAACGCAGGTCCACCCGGGTGAGCATCAGCAGGTACACCGCGACGATCAGCAGGGTGCCGGTCATCGCGAACTCGTAGAGGTTCGCCCACGGCACGCGCTCGGCTGCCACACCGCGCAGCACGGTCCCGACGAGGTGGAACGCGAAGCCCAGCACCGCGAGGCCCGTGCCGATGCGCGCCATCACCGATCCCCGTGGGGCCGGGGCGGCGGAGTCTCCGGACGGAGCACCCCCCGCGGGCGCCGCGACGGGAGCTCCGGCGCCCACCAGCTCCCGGGCGGGCTCAGCGATGAGCTTCGCGTCTGAGGCGAGCTGCGAGCGGCGCGCGAGGTCGAACACGTAGGCGATGAAGCCGGCGGTGTAGACCGCGATCGCGGTCCAGATCAGCAGCACCGAGAGCGCATCGAGATCGAGCATGGAGTCAGCCTACTTTCGGTTTTCATGGTGCGCGCCGGGTTCGTCCCCGGCATTCGGGCGCGGGGCGTCAGCGCGGAGCCCGAGACCCGTACGGTGCCCGGCGGCGAGGGCGTCGACCGCCGCGGCGAGGGTCGGGTCCTCCCCGCGCGCCAGGCCCGCGTACTCGATCCGCACGGTGCCGTCCTGGCCTGGCACCGCCTTCACCCACATCCGCCGCCGCGGCACGAACAGCGCGGAGAGCAGGCCGAGCACGGCGAGGATCGCGAACAGCAGCACCCAGGTCGCCGACGCGTCGTGGTGGATCTGCAGCGAGACGAAGCGCTTGACCGGCTGCTGCGCGCCGTCGAGCGTTGCGTCCTCGAACTCGATCGAGCCCAGCCCGCCCGGCAGGTCGGTACGCTGCCCCGGCATGAGCTGGATCGACTCGAGCACGGTGCCGCGACCGGTGAGCTTGGTCATGTCGGTGGTGTCCAGCACGTACACCGAGCGCGGCGTCCCGTCGTCGATGCCGAGATCCCCCACGTAGACGTCGAGCGTGAGGACAGGCGACACGAGATCGCCGTACACCGACGTGAGGGCGCCGGTCTCCAGGGTCGCCGCTGTCGGGTAGAGGAATCCGAGCAGACCCACCTGCTGGTCCAGGCCATCGGCGACCTTGATCACGCCGAGCGAGGTCATCGTGGCGTTGTTCTGCGGCAGGAACGGCACCGACTTGCGGAACACGATGTCGTCATCGGCGTCACGCACGGTGACCGTGGGAGCGTAGCCGTTGCCGAGCAGGTAGACCTTGTCGCCGTGCACGTCGAGGGGGTGGTTGACCCGCACGCCGCCGTCCCACTCTTCGCCGTCGATGCCGGTGACGTCGACGTGGGCCTCGTAGTCGACCGGCTGCCCCTCACCCGGCTCGCCGGGGCGCGGGTAGGTGACGTCGAAGCGGTCGAGCACCAGGCGGTAGGGGGCGAGCGCGTGATCGGAGACGAAGCGTCCGCGGTTCATCGAGTCGTAGTCGACGAGGGCGTTGACGAAGGGCTCGCCCTCGACCACCACCTTCTGGCCGGTGTACGCGAAGCCGCCACCCACCCCGACCGAGACGAGCACCCCGAGCAGCGCCAGGTGGAACACGAGGTTTCCCGTCTCCCTGGCATATCCGCGCTCCGCCGACACCGAGCGGTCACGCGCCGTGTCATAGCGTTCCACGCGGTAGCCCGCCGAGCGCAGCTGCGAGCTGGCGAGGACGACCGCGCGCTCTGCGAGGTCGTCGGCGTCCGTCGCATCCGGCACGTCATCCACGGCGACCACGTCGGAACGGTGGTCATCCAGGCGCTGCAGGCGCACCGGCGTGCGCGGCGGACGCGAGCGCAGGGCCTTGATGTGGTGCCGGATCCGGGGGATCACACAGCCGATCAGCGAGAGGAACAGCAGCAGGTAGATCGCCGAGAACCAGACAGACAGGTACACGTCGAACAGCTGCATGCCGTCGAGGATCGGGAACAGGTCGGGGTTGTCGTCCTTCCACTGCAGCACGCCGTTGGGGTCTGCCATGCGCTGCGGGAAGATCGACCCGGGGATCGCGGCGACCGCGAGGACGAGCAGCAGGATGATCGCGGTGCGCATCGAGGTGAGCTGGCGCCACCCCCAGCGCAGCCAGCCGACGACCCCGAGGGCCGGCTGATTCACCTGGTCCCGGCCGCCGTCGATGTGATCGGCCGGGCGCAACGGGTCGGACGCCGCCGTGGATCGAGCCTCGTTCCGGTCAGAGCGGGAGTTCGACACTCTGCATCACCGCCCCCAGTCGGCTCATGAGGTCGTTCCACACGCCCGTGAGCATGAGAACGCCGAGAAGGATCAGCAGCGCACCGCCGACGATGTTGACCGCCCGGATGTGCCGCCGCAGGAAACCGACCGAACGCGACGCCCAGCCGAATCCGAGCGCGACGAGCAGGAACGGGATGCCCAGACCGAGCGAGTAGGCCATGCCCAGCACAGCGGCGCGCCACGGGTCGCCCAGGTTCCAGGCCACCGCGGTGATGGCACTGAGGGTCGGCCCCATGCAGGGGGTCCACCCGACGCCCAGCGCGATGCCCAGCAACGGCGCTCCGAGCAGGCCGGCACGCCCGGAGACGTCCATACGGATGCTGCGCTGGGCGAAACCGAACAGGCCGATGAACACCAGCCCCATCAGGATGATCACCGCCCCGAGCACCCGCGTGATGACGTCGCCCCACTGCAGGAAGAACATCCCCGCAGCCCCGCCGAGCGCGGTGAGGGCGACGAAGACGAGCGAGAACCCTGCGATGAACAGCACCACGCCGAGCACGAGCCGCGCCCGGCCCTGGCTGGTCGGCGCGGCGTCCGCCGGCGTCGCCGAGCCGCCCGCGGCTCCCCCGAGGAAACCGAGGTACCCCGGCACGAGGGGCAGGACGCACGGCGAGAGGAACGACAGCAGGCCCGCCGCGATCGCGACGGGCACGGCGAGCCAGAGGGCGCCGCCGCCCACGAGGCCGTCGATGGTCATGAGGTCTCCGCGACCGCCTCGCGCACGAGGGTGGAGAGGATGGACGCGCTCTCCAGCTGGCCGATGATGCGTGCCGCCACGCGGCCCTCGCGGTCGAGCACGACGGTGGTGGGCGTCGCCTGGATCGGCGTGACGCGCGCGAACGCGAGCTTCGCGTCGCCGCTGCCCGCGTCGATGATGCTCGGATAGGTGATGCCCCAGTTGTCGGCGAAGGCCCGCGCGGTGTCTGCCTCGTCGGAGGTGTTGACGCCGATGAACACCACGTCGTCCTCCTGGTAGTCGTTCCAGACCTGCTCGAGGTCGTCGGCCTCCACCCGGCACGGGCCGCATGCGGCGTACCAGAAGTTCACCACCACGACCTCGCCGAGCACATCGCTCGACCGGAACGTCTCACCGTGCTCAGTGACCCCCTCGAAGACCACCGGCTCACCACGATCGGCTGGCTTGATCTCGTCCACCCGAAGGCCGTTGGAACCGACGTACCCCTTGTCGCCTCCGGCGAGGTAGTCCTCGCTGACGGGGTCGGGCGAGCATGCGACGAGACCGGCGGAGAGAGCGGCGATCAGCGCGATCGCCGCGAAGCGGCCGCGCACGGGGGTCCTGTGTGCAGGCAGGGGCATGGTTCCACCGTAGGCGGTGACCCTATGCGGCAGCTTGGTGACCCCGCCCCCGCCCGGCCGGGCCCCTACGATGTCAGGATGCCGCTCCCCTCCGCGCCCGTCCGGGGCGACCTCGCCCGTCCGCTGCTGGCCGGCGTCACCACGGCTCTGGTGGGCTTCACGAGCGCGTTCGTCGTCGTCCTCGCCGGTCTCACCGGCGTCGGTGCCACACCCGACCAGGCCTCCGGCGGCCTCCTCGCGGTGAGCGTGACGATGGGGCTCGCGACGATCCTCCTCGCCGCCACCACACGGATGCCGATCACCGTGGCCTGGTCGACACCGGGTGCCGCCCTGCTGGCCACCACCGGGACCGTCGAGGGCGGCTGGCCCGTCGCGGTCGGCGCGTTCGTGGTGACCGGCGCGCTCATCGTGCTCACCGGGCTCGTGCCCCAGCTGGGCGCCCTCATCTCCCGCATCCCGGAGTCTGTCGCCCAGGCGATGCTGGCCGGGGTGCTCCTGCCGCTGTGCTTGGGCCCGATCACCGGAATCGTCGAGAACCCGGCCGCCGTCGCGCCCGTCGTGGTCGTCTGGCTGATCGCGCTGCGGCTGCTCCCTCGGTGGGCCGCACCGCTGGCGTTCGCGACCGCCGCGATCGTGATCGGCGTCCACACGGCAGCCACCGGGGCGATCGTGGAGGCCGCGAGCATCGCACCGCGCGTGACCTTCACGACCCCCGAGTTCACCGTCGCCGGAGTCGTGGGTATCGCCCTGCCGCTCTATCTGGTGACGATGGCCTCGCAGAACGTCCCGGGCGTGGCGGTGATGAAGGGCTTCGGCTACGACGTGCCGTGGCGGCCGGCGATGATCGTCACCGGGGTCGGCACGCTCGCCGGCGCGGCATCCGGGGGCTACGCGATCAACCTCGCCGCCATCAGCGCGGCCCTCGCCGCGGGCCCGGAGGCGGGCGAGGACCGCTCGCGCCGCTGGATCGCGAGCGTGACGTCCGGTGTGATCGTGGTGGGACTGGGGATCGCGTCGGCGGCGTTCGGCGCCCTGGTTCTCCTCGCCCCCGCCGGCCTGATCCCCGCGGTCGCCGGGCTGGCGCTGTTCGGCACGCTCGCGGCGTCGCTCAAGGCGGCCCTCGCCGAGCCTGCCGAGCAGGTTCCCGCCGTGATCGCATTCGCGACGGCCGCGAGCGGCATCGCGATCGCGGGCGTGAGCGCGGCCTTCTGGGCGCTCGTGGCCGGTCTCGCGGTGCGCACCGCGCTGCGGCTCGGCCGGCGCTGACCGCCGCCCGCTCCTGCCGAGTCACCAGGATTTTCCGGCCGGCGGCCGGAAAATCCTGGTGACTCGGCAGGCCGCACCGCGGCCCGGGGCGGAGACGGCGGCGTCAGCCGGCCGCCGGCGTCGTGTGCGCGGAGATGTAGTCGCGCAGGTGCGCGACGTCGTCGGGGATCTCCACGACCCGCTGCGGCAGATCCAGGAGCTCGGTGATGTGGGGCGGCTGCGCCGGGGCGTCGGCGCCGAGCGCCTCGACCACCGTCTCGGTGAACTTCTCCGGTTTGGCGGTCTCCAGCACCAGGGTGGGAATCCCCGGCGTGCTGTGCCGCAGCGCGACGGCGACCGCATCCGCCGTGTGCGGATCGATCACCACGCCGTAGCGTTCGCGCACCAGGCGGATCGTGCGGATGCGATCGTCGTGGGTGCTCGTGTCGCTGACGATGCCGAACTCCTCCTCGAAGCGCGCCCGGTGGTCGCTCAGGTCGAGCCGGCCGTCGCGCTCGAGGAGCGGCCAGCGCGCCGCGAACTCCTCGGCCCCCAGCACGTCGAAGATGAAGCGCTCCAGGTTCGAGGCCTTCGAGATGTCCATCGAGGGGCTCGTGGTGGCATACGTGTCCGCGCTCGACCGGGGAGCGTACACGCCGGTGCGGAAGAACTCGTCGAGCACGTTGTTCTCATTGGTCGCCAGGATGAGGCGGTGCACCGGCAGACCCATCCGGCGGGCGAGGTAGCCCGAAAAGATGTTGCCGAAGTTCCCGGACGGCACCGCGAAGGAGACCGGAGCCGCGGCGCGCTCCTCGGCGGGGAGGTCGTCCGTCGCGCGCAGCCATGCCCAGAAGTAGTAGACGATCTGGGCGCAGATCCGGCCGAAGTTGATCGAGTTCACGGCGCCGATCGCGTGCGCCGCCTTGAAGGCCGCGTCGCCGGAGATCGCCTTGACGAGGTTCTGGCAGTCATCGAAGACGCCCTCCACGGCCAGGTTGTGGACGTTGTCGTCGTCGATCGAGAACATCTGCGCGCGCTGGACAGCGCTCATCCGCCCGCTCGGGGAGAGCATGAAAACGCTGATGCCGTCCTTGCCGCGGAAGGCGTGCTCCGCGGCAGATCCGGTGTCGCCTGATGTCGCGCCCAGGATGTTGAGCGTGCGGCCGGTGCGCGCGAGCACGTACGGCATCGCCTGCCCGAGGAACTGCATCGCCAGATCCTTGAAGGCCAGCGTCGGCCCTTCCGAGAGGCCGACCAGGGTCACCTGCTCATCGAGCGGCGCCACCGGCACGGTGCCGGCGGTCGGGAAGTTCTCCGGGGCGTAGGCGGCAGCCACGAGACCGGCGAGGTCGTCGGCGGGGATGTCTGCGGCATAGAGCCCGATGATGCGTGCAGCGAGCTCGGGATAGGACAGTCCGCGCCACTCCTCGCGCTGCGCGGCGGTGACCACCGGCACCTCGGCCGGCACGACCAGCCCGCCGTCGGGCGCGAGGCCGTCCAGCAGCACGTCGATGAACTCTGCGGGCGGCATCTGACCGCGCGTGGAGATGAACGTCATGGTCGAGGGTGTCCTTCCGGGAGCTCGCCGTGGGGCGCTGGCCACGGGCGTGTCTCCATCGTAGAGGGGGCCGCATCGTCGAGGCGTCCGCGGGCACCCCTCCCCTCCCTCCTCCCCTCGCTCCGCTCGGTCCGCCGAGTCACCAGGATTTTCAGGCCCGCGGGCCTGAAAATCCTGGTGACTCGGCACGCGCGCAGCGCGGTATGCGGGGGCGCAGCGCGGTATGCGGGGGCGCAGCGCGGTATGCGGGGCGCGGCGCGGTATGCGGGGCGGTGCGGGCGCGCGGCGCGCTGGGGGCGCTCAGACAGCGCCGAGGTCGATGCCAGCCGGCGCGGGCTCGGCGTAGTCCACCTCGCGCCACCCGGCGGCGTCGCGCTCGAAAGACGTCACGCTCGACAGCGCACACCGGCGCGTGCGCGGATCGTGACGGAACGGGAGGCCCGCCACGTCGAGATGCGCGATCCAGATCGGCGCCTGGTGCGACACGATCACCACATCGCCGCCCGGGGTCTCCTCCCATGCGGCATCCATCGCCGCACGCATCCGCGCCGCGATCTCCGCATAGGGCTCTCCCCAGCTGGGCCGGCTGGGGCGGCGCAGATGCCACCAGTTGCGCGGGTTGCGCAGCGAGCGGCTCATGCGCGTTCCCTCGAACACGTTCCAGGGCTCGATCACGCGCTCCTCCACCGCGGGCTCGAGCCCGAAGCGGTGCGCGAAGGGCGCGGCGGACTGCCGCGTGCGCTCCAGGGGAGAGCAGCGGAGCGCGGTCACCGGCCGGTCGAGCGTGGCGACGTGGTCGGCGGCCGCCTCGGCCATGCGCTGGCCGGCGTCGCTCAGGCGATACCCCGGAATGCGTCCGTAGAGGACGTGCTCCGGATTGTGCACCTCGCCGTGGCGGACGAGATGGAGTCGTGCGGCGGGCATGGGGCTCGCTTCCCTCTGCGGTCGGGTCGCGCCGAGTCTACCGAGCCCGTCAGATCTGGGTCGGGCGCCGGGTCTGCGGGTCGACCACCGCGATCGGCCCGGTGACGACGGCCACGCGGTCGGCGCGGATCTTGCGCACGCGGATCGCCACGAAACCGACGACGAACGCCACCACCGCGACGATCACCACGTTCTGCGCCACGTCCATGTACTGCTCGATGATGTGCCAGCCGGTGCCCAGGAACCATCCGACGAGGATGAAGGCCGTGTTCCAGATCAGGCTGCCGATACCGGTGAACAGCCCGAACCGCAGCAGCGGCATGCGCGTCACCCCCGCCGGGATCGAGATCAGACTGCGGAAGATCGGGATGAAGCGGCCGAAGAACACCGCCTTCGAGCCGTGCCGGTTGAACCACGCGATCGTCGCGTCCACGTCCGACACGGCGATCAGAGGCAGCCGCTCTGCGATGCGGCGCAGGCGCTCCGCCCCGAGCCATGCGCCGAGCCCGTAGAGGGCGAAGGCGCCGACGAGCGACCCGATCGTGGTCCACAGGATCGCCGACCACAGCGGGAAGGCGCCCTGGTGCGCCGCGAGCCCCGCCATCGGCAGGATCGCCTCGCTCGGCAGCGGCGGGAAGAGGTTCTCGAGCGCGATCGCCAGGCCGGCCCCGTAGGGGCCGATCACGTCCATCAGGCCCACGACCACGTCGACGAGCGAGGAGAGCCACGACGTGCTCTCGGTGGCGTTGGTCATGCGAATGCTCTCCCCCGGGGCGTTCTCGGTGCACGCGACAGGTCCGCGCGTCATCGTCGGCCCGAGGCTACCGGCCGGTGCCTGGGAAATACCGGCATCCCCGTCCGCGGAGACGCATCCGCGGCCCGCGTAGACTGGGGCCTCGTGAGCGAACGCATCCTTGTCAAGCAGTTGCAGGCCCGCGAAGACGGACCGGTCCAGGTCTCTGGCTGGGTCGAGACGGTCCGCGATCAGAAGAAGGTCCAGTTCGTCATCCTGCGGGATGAGTCCGGAGCCGTGCAGCTGGTCAATCCCGCCACCCGGCCCGCGGAGGACGGCACGGAGCAGGACGCGGCAGCGCTGGCGCTGACCGACCTGATCTCGAACCTCTCGCACGGCACCTTCCTGACCGCGCGCGGCACCCTCAAGCACGACGAGCGCGTGAAGCTCGGTGGGGTCGAGATCAAGATCGACGAGCTCGACATCGCCGCGGCGGCTCTCCCCGAGACCCCCATCGCGGCCGACAGCGGACTCGACAAGCGCATGGACTGGCGCTTCCTCGACCTCCGTCAGGAGCGCAACAACCTCATCTTCCGCGTGCAGACCACGCTGGAGCACGCGATGCGCAGCTACTGGATCGACCGCGACTACATCGAGATCCACTCCCCCAAGCTGATGGCCAGCGCGTCGGAGTCCAACGCCGAGCTGTTCGAGGTGCCCTACTTCGAGGACAAGACGGCGTATCTCGCGCAGAGCCCGCAGTTCTTCAAGCAGATGGCGCAGTCGGCCGGCTTCGGGAAGATCTTCGAGATCGGCGACGTCTACCGCGCCGACCCGTCTTTCACGTCGCGCCACGCGACCGAGTTCACGTCGGTCGACGCGGAGATCAGCTGGATCGACTCCCACGAGGATGTCGCGCGGATGCAGGAGGAGCTCCTGGCCACCGCGATCCAGGCGGTCAAGGACAAGCACGGCGACGAGATCGAGCGGCTGTTCGGGGTCGAGGTCGAGGTTCCTGCGCTGCCCTTCCCGCGCATCCCGCTGCACGAGGCGCGTGAGATCGTCGCGGCCCGCGGGTACGAGATCCCGCGCACAGACGGCGACCTCGACCCCGAGGGCGAGCGGCAGGTGTCTGCGCACGTACGGGAGACCTTCGGCCACCCGTTCGTGTTCGTCACGGACTACCCGACCGGCATCCGCCCCTTCTATCACATGCGCGACGAGGAGACCGGGCTCACCAAGAGCTATGACCTCCTCTACAACGGTGTCGAGATCACCACGGGCGCGCAGCGCGAGCACCGCGTCGAGGTGCTCGAGGCCCAGGCCCGGGAGAAGGGCATGGATCCTGCGGAGCTGGAGTTCTACCTCGACTTCTTCCGCTACGGCACCCCGCCGCACGGCGGCTTCGGCATGGGCCTGGCTCGCGTGCTGATGCTGCTGCTGGGTCAGGAGTCGATCCGCGAGGTCACGTTCCTCTTCCGCGGTCCCACCCGACTCGCGCCCTGAGCCGACGACACGACGGCCGCCCTTCTCCGCCCCCGCACCCGGGGGCAGCGAGAACGGCGGCTGTCGTGCTGTCTGATTCCCTCGCATGGATGCCCTCCCGGGCGATACCATCGGCTCACCCGATCGAGAGGAACCCCATGGCAGGGAAGTTCGAGCTGTACCAGGACAGGGCGGGCGAGTATCGCTTCCGCCTCAAGGCCGGCAACGGCGAGGTCATCGCGACCAGCGAGGGCTATACGTCCAAGTCCGGCGCGCTGAACGGCATCGACTCCGTGCGGCGCAACGCGGGCGACGCGGAGGTCGTGGAGATCGACGCCTGAGTTCGCGGACCTCGGTCACGCGCTTCGCTCGCACATGTGCACCCTGCTCGGACTGAAGCGGCTGGCTCCTCCGAGGCACGGTCACATGTGCGAGCGAACCGTTCGCACCGGGTCTCAGAGCACGCGCGACAGGAAGCTCTGGGTGCGCGGATGCTGCGGATTCGCCAGCACCTCGCGCGGGTCACCGTCCTCGAGGATGTGCCCGCCGTCCATGAAGATCAGCCGCGAGCCGACCTCCCGGGCGAAGCCCATCTCGTGGGTGACGACGAGCATCGTCATGCCCTCCTCTGCGAGATCGCGCATGACCGCGAGCACCTCGCCGACCAGCTCGGGATCGAGCGCAGAGGTCGGCTCGTCGAAGAGCATCATGTCGGGGTTCATGCACAGCGACCGCGCGATCGCGACGCGCTGCTGCTGACCGCCCGAGAGGTGTCCGGGATACGCCGTGGCCTTCTCGGCCAGGCCCACCTTCGCCAGCATCTCGTGCGCCACGCGCTCGGCGTCGGCTTTCGAGCGATGCAGCACACGCCGCTGCGCGATCGTGAGATTGCCGAGCACCGTCATGTGCGGGAAGAGGTTGAACTGCTGGAACACCATGCCGATGCGGCGACGCACCCGATCGATATCGACATCCGGGTCGGTGATGTCGATTCCCTCGACGAGGATCTTGCCGTCGGTGGGCTCCTCGAGCAGGTTCACCGACCGCAGCAGGGTGGACTTCCCGGAGCCGGACGGCCCGATGATGCACACCACCTCCCCGGCCGTGACGGTGAAGTCGATGCCCTTGAGCACCTCGTTCTCGCCGAAGGTCTTCACCAGGCCCTGCACGTGGATCGCGGGGGCCTGCAGGTCGATCAGGTCGGTGCTCATCTCTGCTTCGCCATCCGTCGTTCGAGCCACGCGACGAACCGCGTGAGCGGGATCGTCACCACCAGGTAGAGCAGCGCCGCCATCACCAGCGGCGTCGCGTTGGCGCTCTGGTTCATCACATCGCGCGAGAAGGTCGTGAGCTCCTTGGTGAACAGCGTCGACCCGGCGATGAACAGGAGCGAGGTGTCTTTCAGCAGCAGCACGAACTCGTTCGTGAGCGGCGGGATGACCACCCGGATCCCCTGCGGCAGCACGATCCAGAACGTCGTCTTCAACGGCGACATGCCCAGCGACCGCGCCGCCTCCGCCTGCCCCTTCGGCACGGCCTGGATGCCCGCGCGGATCACCTCGGCCATGTACGCCGAGGCCACCACGATCAGCGCGATCAGTCCGCCGCCGATGGGTCCGCCCGGGAACTTCACCCCGTCGAACGCGATCGGCACCATGTACACGAACGCGAAGATCGTCAGCAGCGCGGGAAGACCACGGAACAGCTCGATCCACGCTGTCGCGAACCAGCGGAACGGCCCGATGCTGGACAGCTTCAGCAGCGCCATCACGGTGCCGAGCGCCAGGCCGCCGACGAACGCCGTGAGGGTGAACAGGATCGTGTTCTTCAGGGCGATCGTGATGATGCCGGGCCACATCGAGGCCGCGACCTCGCCGTTGAGGAACTGGTGCGCGAACACGCTCCAGTCGGTGGCCACGACCAGCCACACCAGCAGCGCGATGACGATCACATAGACGGTTCCCCGGTAGATGCGGTTCCGCGTCCGTCTCTTCAGAGCCATCCCGGCCCCCTCAGCTCGCGGCTCCGGTCACTTCGCCGCGAAGTAGGAGTCGTAGATCTCCTGGTAGGAGCCGCTGTCGCGCAGGCTCTGCAGCGCCGCGTTGACGGCCTCGCGCAGCGCGTCGTTCTTGCCCTTGGCGAAGGCGAAGCCGTACGACTCCTCGGTGTCGTACTCCTCGACGATGACGTAGGTGTCATCCGCGCGCTCGTGCACCACGTTGACCGGCTGGTCCTGCAGGATCGCGTCGATCTGCCCGGCCTGGATCGCCGGCCACAGCTCACCGTCTGAGGGGTACTGCACGAGCTCCGCGCCCGTGGCGTGCTCGGTGGCGTAGAGCTCGCCGGTGGTGCCCTGCTGCACCCCGACCTTCTTGCCCGCAAGGTCGCCGATGCCGGTGATGCCGGAGTCTGCACGCACCAGCAGCGACTGCAGCGAGTCGTAGTAGGGATCCGAGAAGTCGATGTTGGCCTTGCGCGCGTCGGTGATGGTCATCGCCGACGCGCCGATGTCACACGTGCCGGCCACGAGGGTGGTGCCGGACTGCAGCGCGTCGAAGCTGACGTCCTGGATCGCGATGTCGAGATCGAGCTCGCCGGCGATCGCGGTGAGGAGGTCGATGTCGAAGCCGGAGTAGCCACTCGGCGACGAGGCGTCCTCGACCTCGAACGGCGGGTAGGGGATGTCGGAGCACACCGTCAGCGCACCGTCGGCGACCAGGATGTACTCGGATCCGGCCTGAGCCTCGCCGTCGCCCGGCGTCTGCGTTCCTCCGCCGGCGCCGCCGTCGCTGTTCGTGGCGCAGCCGGTGAGGGCCAGGGCAGCGATGGTGCCGGTGGCGAGGGCGAGAACGAGGCGTCGTTGCATGAGAAGCTCCTGACTGCGATGTCTGGTGATGCGCCGATGTGCGGCGGCGTGGCTCTCATCATGTCACGCAGCGTCGGCGGATACCGGCGGTGACGGCGCGGTCGGCGATCACAGTTGGATCACATCGAACCGAGCGCGTTTGCCCGTACTCAGGCAGGATCCCCAGCCCCATTCTGCCGCGCCCCGGGATGACGAGGCGGTGGGCAACTGCAACAGGTTTCTGCCTGAGTTGGGATCGGTCGCGGCGTACCAGCGCCGCCGAGCGGCGGGTTCAGCCGGCCGCGGTCTCCAGCGCCACCCGCAGCCGGTCTGCCGAGACGCGCCAGTGCGCATGCAGGGCCCCGTCGATCAGCACGACCGGGATCTTCTCCCACCACTGCTCGAAGAGCGCCGGATCGTCGAGGATCGACGCGCGCGTCACCACGATGCGCTCGGCCACGGCGTCCGGCACCTCGGCCACGACGGCGTCGACGATCTCCTCGGCGACATCGCAGAGGTGGCAGTCCGGCTTCCCGATGAGGGTCAGCGCGATGGCGTCCTCGGCGTGGTTCACGCCGAGGGGGTCCCGGGGACCTCGACGGCGTGGCCGGCGGCGATCCAGGCACCGGTGCCGCCCTCGACGTTGGTGGCGTCGTAGCCGCGCGCCTCGAGCGCCTCGACCACGCGGGCCGAACGCCCGCCGGCCTGGCAGATCACCGCGAAAGCGTCGCCCGGCAGCATCTCGAGCAGGTCGCCGAGCTCAGACATCGGGAGGTTGACGGCGCCCGGCACGTGCCCGGCGGCGAACTCGTCGCGCTCACGCACATCGATCAGCGGGGTCTGGGGGGCGGCGGCGAGCTCCGCGACGGTCATCGTCTGCATCCTGGTGCCTTTCCTTCGTCTGTGCTTCTGGCGGATGCCGCAGCACCCGCCCGCAGAGACACGAAGCGCCCGTCCGGAGACAGGCGCTCGGTGTCGGTCGCTTACTTCTTGTTGCGACGCTGGTGGCGAGTCTTGCGAAGCAGCTTGCGGTGCTTCTTCTTCGCCATGCGCTTGCGGCGCTTCTTGATGACAGAACCCACGGAAACCTCACTACGTCAGGGGCTGGACGCCCCATCTGCGGGCGCCCGGGATCGGGCACGGAAAAAATGCCTCGAACGAGTCTACCGCATGAGCGGCGTCACGCGAATCCGCGGCGCTCAGCCTCCGGTTCCGGCGCTCCCCAGCGTGCCCGCCAGGGCCTGCAGCGTCTCGGTCGCCCCGGCGTCGATGCGCACCTGCACGGCCGGGCGCCCGTCGAGCGCCGTCGGCCCCCGATTGACGACACCGAGCGGAATGCCGCGGGCCTCGGCGCGATGCACGAGACGGATTCCGGTGTTCACCGCCAGGGAGGAACCCACCACGATGAGCGCAGACGCACCGGCCACCGCATCCGCCGCGCGCGCGAACACCTCCGGGCGCACATGCTCGCCGAAATAGACCACATCGGGGCGCAGCATCCCGCCGCAGGCGGGACAGACGGGCACCCGCACGCCGTCGATGTCCGTGACGTCCGCGTCACCGTCCGGGGTGAGCGCGGCGTGCGCGTTGCGCGCGGCGAAACCGGGGTTGGCCTGCTCGAACCATCCCAGCACCTCTCGGCGGGTGAACCGGTGGCCCTCGGGGATGCACCGGATGACGTCGCCGTTGCCGTGCAGCTCGATGAGCCGCACCGATCCGGCACGACCGTGCAGGCCATCGACGTTCTGCGTGATGACGCCGGTGAGCAGGCCCCGCTGCTCGAGCGCGGCGACCGCGCGGTGGCCGTCGTTCGGCTCGATTCCCTGGGTGCGCAGCGCCCCCACCGCTGCACCGGCCCAGAACCGGCGACGGTAGGCATCGTCTCGGACGAACTGCGCGATGCTCATGGGCGTGCGAGGCGGGGTGCCCTCGCCTCGGTAGTCGGGGATGCCGGAGTCGGTGCTGACGCCGGCTCCGGTCAGCAGCGCCACCGGACCGGCATCGAACAGGGCGGCGAGCGCGGCGATGCGGTCCGCGGTGGGGGTGGCCGAGGTCATCCTCCCAGCGTAGGCGCGGCGGAGGAGGGCGGAGCCGGCCCTCAGCGCTCTGCCGGCCGCACCGGGGGCACGAGGTCCACCCGGTTCCACACCCCCGGTTCGTCGAAGGCGCCGGAGACGACCTCGGCCCCGGCGGGCGAGATCGATGCCGCGCAGACGAGGAGCGACAGGGTCGGGTACCCGTGCACCCGGTTGTCGCGCACGATCGCGCGATCATCGCGGGGCCCGAGGCGCGTCGTTGCCTCCAGGGCGTCGAGCCACGGCAGCCACCAGTCCGGCCCGTCTTCCGGCTCAGGGAAAGCGTCGCGCCAGGCGACGATACGCGGGGTCTGCCCGTCGTCCACATCGTCGTGGGCGATCATGTGGACGCCGGGAGGAAGCGTTGTCGTGCGCAGCGCGATGCCGTCCCAGGTCTGCACCCGCGTACGGGCGGCGGTCACGTCGACGAGGTTGAACCCGTCGGTGGGCGGCGCCGTGCCGAGCTCGTGCCCGGCGACCGCATCGAGCACGACACGACCGCGCGACATCGGCGCCCGCCCCGGCGGCAGTCCGGCTGCCGCACGGTTGAGGATCACGGCGACGCGACCTCGCCGCTCGTCTGCCGCGAGCCACGCGCCCCCGGCGAGCGCATCGCGCACCCCCACGATTCCGGGATGATCGTCTGGCCACCACGCCCCGAGGGGCTGCCAGGCTCGCGCCGGGTCCTCATCGCGTACCGCGAGCAGCCGGGTCGGGCGCGTGGGGTCGGCGGGGACGTGGAGGATCGCGGTGCACATTCGCGGGGTCTCCTCTCGGCGGCACGGCCGCCTCTGCTCGCGTGGGAGGATCGGGGCATGTTCATCGTCGTCGGCGTCACGGGCGGCATCGCCGCGTACAAGACGGTCCATCTCGTCCGCGGTCTGGTCACCGGCGGTCACGACGTGCACGTGGTGCCCACCGAGGATGCGCTGCGCTTCGTCGGCACGGCCACCTGGGAGGCCGTCAGTCGCAATCCTGTCACCACCAGCGTGCACGAGGACGTCGCGGAGGTGCGGCACGTCTCCCTCGGCACCCGCGCGGATCTGGTCGTCGTGGCCCCCGCGACGGCGAACACCCTGGCCCGGATGGCGGCCGGCATCGCCGACGACCTGCTCGGCGTCACCCTGCTCGCCACCACAGCGCCGGTGGTCGTGGCCCCCGCGATGCACACCGCGATGTGGGAGCACCCGGCGACCGTGGCGAACATGCGCACCCTGCGCGCGCGGGGCGTGCACGTCGTCGGCCCCGCGGACGGACCGCTCACCGGCGGCGACACGGGACCCGGCCGGATGTCAGAACCGGAGGACGTCCTGGCAGCCGCGCTGGCCGTCGCCGCGGACGCCGGTGCGAGGCCGGCTGACCTCGCCGGCCTCGCGGTCGCCGTGTCGACGGGAGGAACCCGCGAGCCGATCGATCCGGCGCGTTTCATCGGCAACCGTTCGAGCGGCCGGCAGGGCGCCGCTGTCGCCCTCGCGGCCGCCGAGCGTGGCGCCCTGGTGCGGCTGGTCGCCGCCCATGTCGACGACGGCGTGCTCGCGGCCGCCGCCGCGCACCCCGCGATCGAGGTGGAGCGGGTCTCGTCCGCCGCGCAGCTCGCTGCGGCGATGCAGGCGGCCGCCGGAGACGCCGACGTCGTCGTCATGGCTGCCGCGGTCGCCGACTACCGTGTCGCGACGGTGTCCGACGTGAAGCTCCGCAAGGAGGAGGGCCCGCCGCGCCTGGACCTGGTCGAGAACGCCGACGTGCTGGCCGCGCTGGCTGCTGCGCGGCAACCCGACCAGACGGTCGTGGGATTCGCGGCCGAGACGGCCGCCGATCGGGACGAGCTGCTCGAGCGCGGCCGCCGCAAACGCCGCCGCAAGGGTGTCGACCTGCTCGTGGTCAACCGCATCGACTGGGACCACGGCTTCGAGCAGACCGACAACGCCGTGGTGATCCTCGACCGAGACGACGCGATCGTCGCCGAGACGGCCGGAGCCAAGAGCGCGATCGCCGACGCCCTCTGGGACACGGTCGTAACGCAGCGTCGCACGGTGTCCGCCGAGACCGGGAGCGCCCCGGAATCACCCTAGAGTTGACGGGGCTCTGCCCCGGGCGTTCGCACCGGGTCACCGCCGCCGCCACGCATCGCCAGGCTCGCCGCGAGCGCCAGGCCCCGGCCCTTCGAGGAGCATTCCCATGACGGAACAACCCGCACCCTATGGTTCCGGCGCCCCCGGTTCCGCTCCCGCCGCCGGGCGCATCCGGATCCCGCACCTGCAACGGATGAAGCAGGAGGGCCACCGCTGGGCGATGCTCACCAGCTACGACATGTACACCGCTGCGGTGTTCGAGGAGGCCGGCATCCCGGTGCTGCTGGTCGGCGACTCCGCGGCGAACAACGTGTACGGCTATGACACGTCGATCCCGGTCACCGTCGATGAGATGCTGCCGCTCGTCCGCGCGGTGGTGCGTTCCACGTCCCGCGCACTGGTGCTCGCCGATCTCCCGTTCGGCTCGTATCAGGCATCCCCCGAGCAGTGCTTCCTCACCGCGGCGCGGTTCATGAAGGAGGGCGGCGCGCACGCGGTCAAGCTCGAAGGCGGCGTCGAGATGGTGCCCCAGGTGGAGAAGCTCACCGCCAACGGCATCCCGGTGATGGCCCACATCGGCTTCACCCCGCAGTCCGAGCATCAGCTGGGCGGCTACCGCGTGCAGGGCCGCGGCGATGATGCGGAACGGCTCATCGAGACCGCACGCGCCTTCGAGAGCGCCGGCGCCTTCGGCGTGCTCATCGAGATGGTGCCGGCCGAGGTCGCGGCACGCATCACCGCGGCGGTCGGCATCCCCACGGTGGGGATCGGCGCCGGCGGCGCCTGCGATGCCCAGGTGCTGGTCTGGCAGGACATGGCCGGGCTGCGCACCGGCCGGCTCCCCCGGTTCGTGAAGCAGTATGCGGATGCCCGCACGCTGCTGCGCGACGCGGCCGCCGCCTACGCCGCGGAGGTCGGCTCCGGGGCGTTCCCGGCGCCGGAGCACACCTTCTGAGCCGCCGCTGAGCCGGTGAGATCGGCGGGCGCCGCTGCCGCGGTGCCGGCGCGCAGGATCCGGTTGTCGATGAGGCGCGCCGCGCCGACGCGCGCTGCGACGGCGAGCAGGGCGTCGCCGTCGACGCGGTCGAGTGCACGCAGATCGTCCGCACCGCGCAGCTCCAGGTACTCCGGCTCGATCCCGGCTTCCCCGAGGACGCCGTGCGCGACGGCGACCAGCGCGTCTGCGCGGCGTTCGCCATCGGCGAGGGCGCGCTCGGCGGCGACGAGGGCGCGGTTCAGCGCGGTGGCCCGCTCCCGCGCTGCGGCGTCGAGGTAGACGTTGCGCGAGCTCATCGCCAGACCGTCCGGTTCCCGGACGATGGGGCACGCCTCGATCCGCACGGGCAGATCGAGGTCGCGCACCACCCGGCGCACCACGAGCACCTGCTGCGCGTCCTTCTGCCCGAAGTACGCGGCATCCGGCATCACGATCGAGAGCAGCTTCGCGACCACGGTGGCGACGCCGTCGAAGTGCTGGGCGCCGCGGCGAGCGCCGCACAAGACGTCGGTGATGCCGGCGACGTGGATCGTGGTGGCGAAGCCGTCCGGGTACATCTCTCCCGGTGCGGGGGCAAAGAGGACATCGGCGCCCGCGCCGCGCGCCAGGGCCGCGTCGCGCTCCTCGTCGCGCGGGTAGGAGGCCAGGTCCTCCCCTGCACCGAACTGGGTGGGATTGACGAAGAGCGACACCACGACGAACCCGTCCGCCTCTGCGGCCCGGCGGATCAGCGAGAGGTGGCCGTCGTGCAGCGCACCCATCGTCGGGACAAGCCCCACCGATGCACCAGCGGAACGCGCCTCGGCGACGGCCCCGCGCACCTCGGCGATGCTGCGCACGATCTTCATCCGACCCGCTCCTCGTCTGCGATGGCGGCGGGCGCGTCGCGCGCCACCAGCCGCCGTGTCTGCGCGCACAGCTCGTCGAACAGCGCGACAAGCTCGGGCGCTCCCGCCTCGATGGCTGCCCGCTGACGCTGCACGGTCGCTTCGTCCCCCCGTGCGATCGGCCCGGTCACAGCGGCGCGCGGGCCGACGGCGATCCCGTTCTCGACGGTCGCCCGCATGAGCGGGGCGAGCAGCGCCCGCGCGTCCGCCGCGGAGATCCCGGCCAGGCCGGCGACGCGTTCTGCGGCGTCCTGCAATGCGATCACGAAGTTCGACGCCATCGATGCGGCGGCGTGATACGCGGCCCGCCCGGCGTCGTCGATCGGGAAGGCGCGGCCGCCCACCGCCGCGACGATCCGGCGCGCCGTCTCCTGCGCCGCAGGAGCGTTCCCGGCGACAGCGCATCCGAGTCCGTGGAAGATCTCTGGCGGCTCGTCGCCGACGAACGTCTGCAACGGGTGGACCCCGAAGTCCACCCCGGCAAGCGGCGTGGCCCCCGAGACATGGCCGATCAGTCCCGCCCCTCTCGCCGCCGCGGACGCCGGACCGATCTGAGCATCTGGCACGCACAGCAGCACGGCCTCCGCCGCTGGCACCGGTTCCCCGCGGCCGACCGGCCCGCGCACCGGCACGCCGGCAGCCCGCAGGGCGCGCGCGAACACACCGCCGACACGACCGCCGCCGACGATCGTCACCGTCAGGCCGCCGTCCGCCGCGGTGTCAGGCACCGAGACGCTTGAGCGCCGTGGTGACGACGTGCTTCGCCGACGCCGCAGCACGGCCGACGAACTCCGCCGCGTTCGCGGCGCTCTCCGGAAGAGGACCGACGAGCTCGTCGATGTCCGACGCGTCGGCGTAGACCTCGGCCAGGAACGGCACCAGCCAGTCGTCGACCTCTTCGAGCGGCGCCACAGCCAGGCTGTAGAAGCGGCGCTGGCCGTCTTCGCGCACCGTGACCAGATCGGCTTCACGAAGCACCTTCAGGTGCTTCGACACGGTGGGCTGGCTGACCCCGAGCTCGCTGACGATCTGCGTGACGCTCGTACCGGCATCGGCCTCGTCGGAGCGCTGCAACAGGAGCTGGAGGATCTCGCGCCTCGTGCCGTCCGCGATCACATCGAAGATGTCGGTCATGCTGACAGGGTAGTCCGCCCTCACCGGGAGTACCATGACGGGGCTGGATCGAGCACCCCGCACCTGCCCTTCGTGCCGAGGACCCGACCGGCGGAGAGGATGTCGGAGGTCATGTCGCCGGTCGGTTCGCCGAGGCCGTCACGCGAGACGTGGGCGCAGGCTGCCGAGCACGGCCGTGGCCTGCTCCGCGCCACGCGCGCACTCATGACGTCGTCGCCGTCGCGCTTCGCGATCATCGTGTTCGCAGCGCTCATCCTGCTCTTCACCGGGCTGCTCTCCCTGCCCGCCGCTGCCGCAGACGGCCGCGCGACGGCGCCGGTCGACGCCCTCTTCACCGCGGTGTCCACGATCTGCGTCACCGGACTCGCCACGGTCGACATGGCGACGCACTGGTCGCCGTTCGGAATGGTGCTGATCTTCCTCGGCGTGAACATCGGCGGCCTCGGCGTCCTCACCCTCGCCTCGCTCCTCGGCATGGTCATCTCACGCCGGCTGGGCCTGCGGGCCAAGCTGCTCGCCGCGGGAGACACCAATCCGCTGCGCGCCCACGGCGGGCCGGTCGACGAGCGCCAGAGCGTGCAGCTCGGCGAGGTGGGCCAGCTGCTGCGCACCGTCGCGATCTCGGCGCTCGTGATCGAGGCCGGGATCGCGGTGCTCCTCTACGGCGCGCTGCTGCTGGCCGGTGTCGATCCCCTCACGGCGCTGTGGGAGGCGCCGTTCTACGCGGCGATGGCGTTCACCAACACCGGCTTCACCCCCAACCCGGGGGGCCTGGAGCCCTTCCTCGACGACTATCCGGTGCTGACGATCCTGATGCTGGGGGTGTTCCTGGGCAGCATCGGCTTCCCCGTCATCTACGCCCTGGCCAAGCACACCTGGCATGTGAAGCGGTGGTCGCTGCACACCAAGCTGACCCTCGTCACGACCGTGGCGCTGTTCGTGGGCGGGGCGCTCATCTTCCTCCTCCTCGAATACGCCAACCCGAAGACCTTCGGGTCGATGGAGGCGCTGGACACCACGTTCCACGCGTTCTTCCTCTCGGCGATGACGCGCTCCGGGGGATTCAGCGCTGTCGACCCTGCCGACCTCTACGGCTCGTCTCATATCGTCGCGGCGATGCTGATGTTCGTCGGCGGCGGGTCGGCGTCCACTGCCGGCGGCATCAAGGTCACCACGCTCGCCGTGATCGCCCTCGCGGTGTGGTCAGAGGCGAAAGGGCGCTCCTCGGTGGAGGTCTACGGCCGCACGATCCCCAGCGACGTGCAGCGCGTGGCGATGAGCGTCGTGGCGTGGGGCGCGACGATCGTCGCGATCGCCACCGTCACGATCGCGCAGATGACCAAGGCGCCCGTGTCCGAGGTGCTCTTCGATGTGGTCTCCGCCTTCGGCACGGTGGGCCTCAGCACTGGCCTCACCGCCTCGCTCGACGACCCCGCGGCGCTGGTCATGGCCGCGACGATCTTCATGGGTCGCGTTGGTACAGTGACTCTCGCCGCGGCGGTGGCCGCGACATCCCGCAGCCAGTTGTACTCGCTGCCCGTGGAAAGGCCGATCGTTGGTTGAACAGATCCGCAGCGACGCCCCCGTCCTCGTCATCGGGCTCGGGCGGTTCGGAGCCGCATGCGCCGGCGAACTGGACCGGCTCAACCGCGAGGTGCTCGCGATCGACGCCGATATGGGCCTGGTGCAGAAATGGTCGGAGCGCGTCACGCACGCCGTGCAGGCCGACGCGCGCAACATCGAGGCGCTGCAGCAGATCGGCGCGCAGGACTTCCAGGTCGCCGTCGTGGCCACCGGCTCCTCCATCGAGGCCTCTGTGCTCATCACCGCGAACCTGGTCGACCTGAAGATCCCCCAGATCTGGGCGAAGGCGGTCTCGCAGTCGCACGGCAAGATCCTTGCCCGCGTCGGCGCCAACCACGTCGTCTATCCCGAGCGGGAGGCCGGGGAGCGGGTGGCGCACCTGGTGAGCGGGCGGATGCTCGACTTCATCCGGTTCGACGACGACTTCGTGCTGGCCAAGATGTACCCGCCGAAGTTCATCCGCGGCGTCGCTCTGTACGAATCCGGCGTGCGCACCAAGTTCAACGTCACGGTGGTGGGCGTCAAAAGCCCCGGCAAGCCGTTCCGCTACGCCGAGGCCGACACGATCATCACCAACCACGACCTGATCATCGTCTCCGGCACCAACAGCGATATCGAGCGCTTCTCCGCGCTGGATCGCTGACCCCGCACGATTGATACATGCACGTGACTGCATATGCCCGGTTGGCCGGGGCGGATGTCACAGAGATGTCACCTCCTCCCAGGGTGAGCGGCGAGGAAGCCTACTAGACTCGGGGACACGTGATCCCGCAGCGAGAGGACGTGCCATGGCCGGCCAGAATGGAGACCTGATCGAGGGCATCACCGCCCGCGAGCTCGACACCGCGCAGGGAGCGATCACGATCCTCGAGCGCGAGGGCGACAGCACCGCCACGACGCCGGAGCGCACCGTCGTGCTCGTGCAGGGTGACGCCTCGTCTCCCGCCGGCTGGCAGGAGGTCATGCTCGACCTCCCCATCGGCATCCGCGCCCTCGCGATTGATCTGCGCGGCTCTGGACCGACCTACGGTGAGCTGGTCGACGCGATCGCCGCCGTGCTCGACGCCCTCGAGCTGCCCACCGCGCATCTGGTCGGATGGTCGTCGGGAGCCGAGATCGTCACCCGCTACGCGCTGCACAACCCTGCGCTCAGCCTCAGCCTGGCGTCGCCCCGCGACCCGGCGGATATCACGGTGCTCGAGCAGAAGCCCCCGGTGCTGTGGGTGCACGACGCCCACGAGGCCTCGATCTCCGAGACCCGCCGGCTGCTCGACGCCTACGCGGCCGACGGCGGCGACGTGACCGAGCTGGAGTGGGAAGGGCTCGGCGCCTCCCCGCAGCACGAGCGCCCCGGCGCGTTCCGGCGGGCGCTGGTCGAGCGCATCGGCTTCACCGGCGCGATCAACCCGCCGCCCCCCACGGAGGCGATCATCCTCGCCTCCTCCGACTGACACGTCTCCGGCTCAGCCTCACAACAGGCGGGTGACACGAGAACAGGCTGTTTCTCGCGTCACCCGCCTGTTCTGGTGTTGTTCGCCTGTTCTCGCGCGCGTCAGTCGGCCGGAGCCGCCATCTCCCGCGCCCGGGCGGCAGCGGCATCCATCGCCCGGGTGAACAGCTCGTCCAGGTGCGCGTCCTGCAGCACCGCCACGGCGCGCTCTGTCGTGCCGCCGGGGCTGGTGACGTTGCGCCGCAGCTCCTCCGGCTCCGCCCCGGATGCCTGGAGCAGGGCCGCAGCCCCGATGAAGGTCTGCTCGGCGAGGAGCCTCGCCTGGTCGCGGTCGAAGCCGGCGGCCTCCGCGGCGCTGGTCATCTCCTCGATCAGCAGGTAGACATAGGCCGGGCCGGAACCGGAGATCGTGGAGAGCGCATCGAGCTGAGACTCGTCGATCTCGACGACGGCGCCGACGGCCTCGAACAGCCGCCGGACGAGAGCGAGCTCATCGTCTGTGATGCTCGCGCCGCGAACGACCCCGGTGACCGCGCGTCCGACCGTCGCAGGAGTGTTGGGCATCGAGCGGACGACGGCGACATCGTCACCGAGCAGCGCGGCATAGGTCGTGAGCAGCACGCCGGTCGCCACGCTCACCACGATGGCGTCTGGCCGCAGGTGCGGGGCGATCTCGCGCAGCAGCGCCGGCACGGCGTCCGGCTTGACGCCGATCACGACGATGCGAGCAGCCGCGGCAGCGACGGCGTTCGCATCGGCCTCGTCTTCGACGCTGAGCACCTCCACACCGTCGAGGTCGGCCAGCGCAGCGGCGCTCGGGCGGGTCCCGGTCGTCGCGATGATCCGCTCGGCCGGGACACCGGAGGCGACCAGGCCGCGCAGGATCGCACCCCCCATCGAGCCGGCACCGAGGAACGCGATCTCAGGAAGGTTCTCAGCCATGCGTCGATCCTACGTTCCGCCCCTGAACCCCCGCCGAGTCCGCTCCCCGTGCGGGCGTACGGGCGTGCGGGGAGTGATCCGGGGAACGGAGGGCGCTAGCGGCGGGGGGTGAAGAAAGCGCGCAGCAGGGCGGCGGAGGCATCCTCTGACACCCCACCGACCACCTCGGCCCGCACCGGCAGTCGCCGGTCGCGCAGCACGTCGTACATCGACCCCGCGGCCCCCGCTTTGTCGTCCCACGCTCCGAAGACGACCCGACCGACGCGCGCCTGCAGGATCGCGCCGGCGCACATCACGCACGGCTCCATCGTGACCACGAGCGTGCAGCCGCTGAGATTCCACGACCCGACCGACGCCGCCGCCTGACGCAGCGCGACGACCTCGGCATGCGCGGTCGGATCGCCGCTGCCCTCCCGGTCGTTACGCCCCTCACCGATGGCGTGTCCTCCCGGGTCCAGCACGACAGCGCCCACGGGCACCTCACCGGCCTCGGCGGCCTCGACGGCGAGAGCGAGGGACCGGTCCATCGCCGCGCGCTCAGCCGCCTCATCCGCCATCGCGCTCCTCCTGCCGTTCCGCGGTCGAGCCTAGCGCCGCCGGAGGCGATATCGCCGGTCGGCGAGCCACGCGTGCCATAGCCTGTACGCATGCGCGTTCACATCGCCGATCACCCGCTCATCACCCACAAGCTGTCCGTGCTGCGCGACAAGAACACGCCATCGCCGCTGTTCCGCCAGCTCACCGAAGAGCTCGTCACCCTCCTCGCCTATGAGGCCACGCGCAATGTGCGGGTCGAGCCGGTCGAGATCACCACGCCCGTCACCACCACGATGGGCGTGCGCATCGCCGAGCCGCGGCCGATCGTCGTGCCGATCCTGCGGGCCGGACTGGGCATGCTCGAGGGCATGGTCAAGCTCCTGCCCACCGCCGAGGTCGGTTTCCTGGGCATGGTGCGCGACGAGACGACCTTCGAGCCGTCGACGTACGCCGAGCGCCTTCCGCTGGACCTCAGCGACCGTCAGTGCTTCGCGATCGACCCGATGCTGGCGACCGGGGGCTCGCTCGCAGCCGCCATCCGCTTCCTGTTCGACCGCGGCGCCCAGGACGTCACGGCGATCTGCCTGCTCGGAACACCGGAGGGCACCGAGACCCTGGAGCGCGTCGTGGGCGACCGCGACGTGACCCTCGTGCTCGGCGCGCTGGACGAAGGGCTCGACGAGAACCGCTTCATCGTGCCGGGGCTCGGCGACGCCGGCGACCGGCTGTACGGCACGGTCTGAGCCCGGCGGCGACCAGAGGCACGACGGCCCTCATCCCGCGCCGACCAGCCGGGCGAAGGCGCTCAGCCGGGCGACCCCCTCGGGCGTGTAGGGCAGATCGTCGAGCAGCGCGGGCGAGAACACCAGATACGCGGCGCACTGCGCGCGGGATATCGCGACGTTGAGCCGGTTCTGCAGCAGCAGGAACTCCGGTCCGCGTGGCGCATCGCGCCCGCTGGATGCCGCGAGCGACGTGATCGAGACCACAGCCTCCTTGCCCTGAAAGTTGTCGACGGTCCCGACCGGGATATCGGGGTATCCGGCCGAAGCCAGGGCGTCGGCCACCGTCTGACGCTGCGCGTTGTACGGCGCGACCACGATGATGTCGGGCTGAGCGAGCGGTCTCGACGCGCCGTTCTCGTCGGTGAACAGCCGGCCGATGAGATCTGCCACGATCCGCACCACCTCCGCGGCCTCCTCCGGAGACGAGGTCGCGTTGCCCCGGTGCCGGAGCGGGTGCACGTGCAGCCCTGCGGGGATCCCCGCCACGCGGCGGAGGGCAGCGGGGGGCGCGGACGCCAGGCGCCCCTCGTAGGCGAGCTCGGAGACCGGGCGCGCCACGGCCGGGTGCATCCGCCACGACTGCGCGAGGAAGCGACCGTACTCCGGCGGGAGAACCGCGTGCCCGCCCATCACCCAGCCGAGCGCCGACGTGTCGACCGGCTCGGGGTGCACTCCCTGGCTCACCTGCGGCAGCTGCTGCGGGTCGCCCAGCAGGAGAAGACGCCGAGCCGCGACAGACACCGCGATGGTCGAGGCGAGTGAGAACTGGCCGGCCTCGTCCACCACCAGCAGGTCGAGTCCCTGCCGCGCGACTCGGCGCGGATTGCTGAAGTCCCAGGCGGTGCCGCCGACGACCACGCCCCCCTGCGGGCGTCCGGCGGTAGCCGCGTGCTCGGCGAGGAATCCGGCCATGCCGTCCTTGCGGATCACGACATAGGACGGATCCGCTGCCGGATCCTTCGGCGCCTTCGCCACGCGGCCCGGCGCCACCCCTGCCTCGATCACCCGCTCCAGCAACGACTCCACGATCGCATGAGACTGGGCCACCACGCCGACGTGCAGACCATGCTCCTCGACCAGCCGTGCGATCACATGAGCGCCGGTGTAGGTCTTGCCCGTGCCCGGAGGACCCTGCACAGCAAGGTAGCTGTCATCAAGATCGAGAACGCCCGCCACGATCGCCGCGACAGGGTCGTTCCCCGTCCCGACGCCGTCTGGCTCACTCCGCCCCGCGCGCCGCCGTGGCGGAGTGCGGCGCAGGATGTCGGTCGCCGCATCCCGGGGGAAGCCCGGTGCCGCGTCGAGCACGGTGTCGGCCCAGGCCTCGATCGCATCCTGCTGCGAGAGCGCGCGCGGCGGGGCCGCGGGGGCGAGCGCGATCGGCAGATCATCCCAGGTCTCGCCTCCGACGGCGCGTTCTTCGAGGACGAAGCCGTCGTCGAGAACTGACACGATCTTCATGCCGTGCGGGGCATGAAGATCCCGCGCCGATCCGTCCCGGGGAAAGGGTGCGGGCACCGGATACAGCGCGAAGGGCTCGGCCCCCGGACCCAGAGTGGTTCCCGGCGAGATATCGCCCCGCAACACGATCTCCCTGGTCATCGCACGGCCGCCCTCTGGCACCTCCCAGTCCCGCACCACCCGTGACCGCGCCGTGTCGACACGCAGAACGTCACGCGTGGACTCCCAGAGGGCCAGTGGTTCGCGCAGACGCTGGTAGTGCGAGACCCAGAAGGTCTTCGCCTCGCGCGGGTGATAGTCGATGGCCGCCGCCGCGACCCGGTAGCTCTCTGCATCCGCCGTCAGACCTGCGGCCGCCGCGCGATCGGCCTGCGCGCGCAGGGCTACCGCGCGTGGTGAGGGCTCATAGGGCCGCCCAGCCGGGTCGTCGGCGGGAGCGGGCGGCACGCCGGCATCGGCGGCGAGGCCGCGGAGCCAGTCGCGCAGGCGCCGCGTCGAGACGCAGTCATAGCGGTTGTAGTCGGCAAGATCGGCGAGGATCTCCTGGGCCGCAGCAGGGTCACCCGCAGCGAGCAGCTCCCGGGCCCGGACGTACTCGACGATCGAGTCATCGCCCTTCTGCACAGCGGCAACGCGGACCTCGTCGCCCATGTAGAGCGGCTCGAGCTTCTTGATCGAGTAGGAACGCGACCCGACCCGTACCGACCGCACCACGACCGGGTAGAGGTCGACGAACACGCCGTCACGCAGCAGACCGTCGACCTCCGCCTCCCCCACACCGTGCCGAGCGGCCATCGCCACGAGATGCGCGGTCTCGTAGGGCGCGTAGTGATAGATGTGCATGCCCGGATGCGCTGCCCGCCGCACGGCGATCACGTCGAGGAAGTCGCGCAGCGCCTGCGCCTCTGCCGCGAAGGAATGCGCCCACAGAGCCGAGTACTGCTCGGTGTCATCGACCCAGCCGAAGAGATAGTCGAGGCCCCATCTGGCCGGATCGTCGCCCGGCTCGGTGTAGAGCGGATCGCCCTCGAAATCGAAGAAGACGTCGCCGCGGTCCGGCGCCGGCAGGGTGCCGAGCGCCGCCGGCGATGCCACCTCGAACACCGCACCGCCGCTCTCCGCGCGCACCTGCACGCGCGCCTGGCCGCGGAGCGCGTCGAAGACCTCGTCCGACAGCCCTGCCGGTGCGGCGGATGCGGAGGCCAGCGCGTCGATCGTCGTGATTCCGCCCGCTCGCAGCCGCTCCCGCTGGGCGGGCCTCATCCGCGCGACGAGGAGCAGGTCGCGATGCGCCTCGACCTGTTGCTCGCAGGTCGGGCAGCGCCCGCACGCTCGCACGCCGAGGTCACCACGATCGTCGCCCCATCCGAGCACCTCCCCCGCTGCGCCGCGGTCGACCCGCCGGTCGGCGATGAGAGCGCGCAGGCGCTCTCGGCGCACGCGGAAGAGCGGGAGAACGTCGTCGACGCGGTGGACGCTCGACGTGCCATCGCCGAGGATCAGCTCGACCTGCGCGGAGCGCGGGATGTTCAAGCGGTCGAGCTGATCGACATATGCCGCGAGCTGCATGAGCGCGGTCGATCGCGCCGTGCGCGCGAGCTTGGTGTCCTGCACGCGCCAGCGCGGGCCGTCATCCCCCTCCTCGCGGAACAGGAAGTCGGCGAAACCGACGAACTCCTCGGTCGAGAACGCGGCCTGGAAGACCACCGCGGCCTCCGAGCGCAGCGCGGCGACCGTCTGGTCCGCCGCAGCAGCGAGCGCGGCGTCGTCGCGGGAGGAGACCGGCGGCAGCACGGCGACGCGGTCTGCGCCGAACTCGGCCAGATAGCGCCCGAGAACGGCATGCTCATGAACATCGCCGAGGGCGGCAGCGCGGGCGAGGGTGGCGTCCTCGGGGTCGGGAACCGCCGGCACCCTCCCCAGGCGAGCATCGAGGGCTCTGGCCCAGGCGAACTCGCAGTCGGCAGCCGCTTTCAGGTCGCTCGCGCTCCACACGACCCGGCGCTCCCCGGACTCGCTCTCGACGACGCGCATCCGCTGTCTCCCTCCCCGCCGGGCCACCGGACGACCGGTGCTTCCGACACCCCTGCGGCAGATGCTACGACCCTAGCCGCGAGGTCGGACATCACCCGCCCGCAGGTCGGACATCACGCCGAGCCGCACGACGCGGCCCTCGGCCCGGCGGGTGCGCGGGTGCGGGCAGGAAGTTCCCGGCCGACGCCGTCAGCGCCACCAGCTGTCCGCCGGCGTCACAGGAAGATGGCGCTTGTGCATCGTGGCGAGGTACTTCCCCTCCAGCCGAGCAGCAACCTCGGGGTCGATCTGCTCGCCTTCGAGGTAGGCATCGATGTCCGCGTAGGTGATGCCCAGCTCGTCTTCGTCGGACCGGCCCGGCTGACCGTCGAGCAGATCGGCGGTCGGGATCTTCTCGGACAGCCGCGCCGGGGCTCCGAGCTCGGCCAGGAGCGCTCTGCCCTGGCGCTTGGTGAGACCGCCCAGCGGGCAGATATCCGCGGCGCCGTCGCCGAACTTCGTGAAGAATCCGGTGACCGCCTCGGCGGCGTGATCCGTGCCTACCACGAGCATCCGCCGGTGGCCGGCCAGGGCGTACTGCGCGACCATGCGCACCCGAGCCTTGATGTTCCCGCGGTTGAAGTCGGTGATGTCGCCGCTTCCGGCGGTCTCCAGATCGGTCTCGACCCCGTCGACGCCGTGCTGGATGTTCACCTCGACGGCCTCGTCCGGCCGGATGAACGCGAGCGCGGCCTCGGCGTCGTCGGCATCGTGCTGCACGCGATAGGGCAGGCGGACCGCGATGAACGCCGCATCTCCCCCGCTCTCGCGCACCCGTTCGACGGCGAGCTGCGCCAGGCGCCCGGCCAGGGTGGAGTCCTGCCCTCCCGAGATGCCGAGCACATAGCCGGCGGCTCCCGAGAAGGCGAGGTAGTCGGCCAGGAGGGCGACGCGTCGCTCGATCTCCTCCGCCGGGTCGATCCGGGGACGCACATCGAGCGCGGCGATGATCTCATCCTGCAGGGTCACGGCTGCTCCGTTCCCGGCGCCGATGCGGCGGGCGCCGATGCGTGTTTCTGACACCAGTATCCGCCTCGCAGATGACGAGCGGATGACGATGCTCCGGGCCTCAGCGCCGCCGCAGGAGGCCCGCCCTGTCGGGGTGGGCCTCGAACCAGTCCGCCACGAACCAGCACACCGCGTCGATCTGACGGTCGCCCCGATCCGCGAGCTCCGCCACCGCAGCAGCCACCATGCGCGCCGCATAGCCGTGTCCGCGGAAGGGAGGCAGAGTGAACGCCCGCGTCATCGCGATGGTCGCACCATCGTCGCGGTAGTCGAGCACGCTACGCAGCTCACCGCCCTCGTAGAGCGCGAATCGCGAGGCCTCTCGCTCGTCCACGACGACGATCCCGGTCTGCGCTGGAGTGCTCATGCCCCCACGCTACGCCCGCCCGCGGACACCGGTGCGGAACCGGCGGAATCCCGTACTGTGTCGAAAAATGACGGCCGCACGCCCCGACTCACATTGACACATGGGGAGACAAGCAGTCATAATCACCGCATGACCACCTACGCACGTCCTCTGTCCGCCTTGGAGGCGAATGGGACTGCCGGCATGATGATGGCCGGCCGCGTCGGTATGTGCTGTCGAATGTGTCGCTGAACACCCAGTGACCTCGACGAACCCCACCGCATCCCGGTGTCGCGGGTTCTGATCCCCCGCCGCTCCCCTCTCGGAGCCGCACATCGCACACGTCTGTCCTGCTCGAAGGAATCCATCATCATGTCCAACATCGCTCTTCTCGACCGACCCTCCGCCGCTCCCGCCACCCGTCCCGCGCTTCGCGCGATCGCCCCGAACGAGACGCCGCAGAACGTGCCGGCACCGCACGCTGAGCTCCCCGCCGGCCGCGCGCCCCGCGGATTCGCCCTCTACGTCGGTCTCGACGAGGTCAAGGCCGCCGCCGCCGGCGTCAGCCTCCCCGTGCTCGTCGATGCCCTGCGGCGCACGCTTGCCGAGCTCGCCCCGGATGCGCAGACCCACGCCACCGTGGCGCTCGCCCCGGAGACCGCCGGCGGACGGGATCTCGATGTCGTCCGCCTCGCCCTGCAGGAGCCCGGCGCGGTCGCCCGCGCGAAGGCCGCAGAGGAGCCCAAGGTCGCCACCGTGTCCGGGGTGACCGTCGACATCTCGCGCAAGCGCGTCGAGATCGACGGAGAGAACGCCACCCTCACCTACAAGGAGTTCGAGCTGCTGCAGTATCTCGTCCTCCGCGAGGGTCGCACGATCGAGCGCTCCGAGCTCGTCGAGTCGCTCTGGCAGGCCGGCGGCGACGAGACGCCTGGCGCTCGCACGATCGATGTGCACGTGCGTCGCCTGCGCGCCAAGCTCGGTCGCTACGAGGACATCGTTCGCACCGTGCGCGGCGTCGGGTACCGCTTCGACCGCCACGCCGACGTCGTGATCCGCTACCACCACGGCGCTCCGTCTCCCGACCGCTTCTGAGCCGCGGCGCCCCCGGCGACAGCGCTCCCGGCTCCGCTCAGGCCGAACACGCCGAGCACAGGAGCGGTGTCCGCGGCCGGACGTAGGGTGACTGCATGACGATCACGGACGCCGCGCCCGAGCGCACAGAGGCAACGTATCGTCCGCGGCATCCGCTCGACCTCGGTCTCACGCTCGGCGTGCTGTTCCGCGGGCCCCATGACCCGACGGCGCTGCGCGCACACGGTGTCTTCTGGTTCGGGCGCCGGACCCCGCGGGGCGCCGCGACGCTCGCGCTCCGGATGGTCTCCGGCGAGGTCAGGGCTGCGGCCTGGGGTGCCGGTGCAGAGCACGTCATCGCCGAGGTTCCCGCGCTCTGCGGCGCGGGGGATGACCCGACGCCCTTCGACGCATCCTTGCATCCGCTCGTCGCCGCGGCGGCCCACCGGCACCCCGGGCTGCGTCTGACGGGTGGCGGCCGGGTGTTCGATGAGCTCGCGGGGATCGTGCTCGAGCAGAAGGTCACGTCATTGCAGGCCTATCGCGCGTGGCGCGTTCTCGTGCAGCGCTTCGGCGAGAGTGCGCCGGGGCCATCGCCGCGCCCCCTGTGGGCGCACCCCAGCCCGGAGGTGTGGCGCCGCATCCCCTCGTGGGAATGGCATCGCGCGGGCGTCCAGCCACCGCAGTCGAAGACGATCCTGCGCGCGTCGGTCGTCGGCGATCGTTTCCCGACCGTCGCGGCAGAGCTCGATCGCGCGCTCACAGCGATACCCGGTATCGGCGCGTGGACCTCGGCGGAGACCCGGCTGCGCACGCTCGGCGACCCGGATGCGGTGACGACCGGCGACTATCACCTGCCCCATCAGATCGGCCATGCCCTCACGGGGCGCCGCACGGATGACGCCGGGATGCTCGAGCTGTTGGAGCCGTGGCGCGGGCAGCGACAGCGTGCGATCCGGTACATCCTCGCGAGCGGCGTGCGGGAGCCTCGGCGCGGGCCGCGACTGGCCCCCGAAGACCATCGGTCGCATTGACCGTCGTTCCTGCGCACGAGCAGCGTGTCGTGGCCCAACCCGTGCTGGTCTCAGCCCGCGTCCCACGCAGCACGATGGTGGGACCGAGTCTGCCCCTGCTCGATCCCACCTCGTGTGCGGCGGCTCGCTCGGCTGACCATCCGGAGATCCGACTTGCCAGGAGCACATCTGCACGCCTAGAAGATAGGTTAGCCTAACCATATGAATTCCGCGAGTCGTTCTTTCCGTCTCGAGCGCCGCATGCTCGATCTCCGCTTCCGCCGTGCCCATCTCGCCTCCCGCGTCTGGCTCGCACCCGACTACGTCCGGGTGCGGCTCGAGGGCCCTGATCTCGTCGGCTTCGACTCCCCGGGCTGCGACGACCACATGAGGCTCTTCTTCGTCGCGGACGACACCGTCGACGCCGAGGCCGCCCGCGAGGCTCCCAGCCGGGAGTACACCCCGCTGGCCTGGGGTGAGGACTGGCTCGACGTGGAGTTCGCCGTGCACGGCGCAGACGGCGTCGCCGCCCCCTGGGCGGCGGAGGCCCCGATCGGTGCTCCCGTCTTCGTCGGCGGCCCCCGCGGGTCGATGCTCATCGAGGGCCAGCCGGACGGCTGGCTGCTCGCCGGCGACGCGACCGCGATCCCGGCGATCCGCCGTTTCGCGCTGCACATCCCCGAGGGCGCGCCCGCGCGCATCGCGATCGAGGTCCCCACCCCCGCCGACGAGGTCGAGATCGCCGCGGCGGCGCGCATCGAATGGCTGCATCGCGGCGATGCTCCGGAGGGGTCTGCGCTGATCAGCTACCTCGACGGCCTCGGGGAGTCCGACGCCGTGAGCGCGAACCCGTTCTGCTTCATCGCCGCGGAGCAGTCGATCGTCAAGCCGGGCCGCGCCCTGCTGCGCCGCTGGAGTGTTCCGGTCGACGAGGCCGTCGTCAAGGGCTACTGGAAGCGCGGCGAGGCCGAGTACCACGCGCCTCACTGATCGTGCCGTGACGGGGCGGTTGCCCGCGGGCAACCGCCCCGTCACGCTGAGAACATGACGACCGAAACCGCGCTCCTCGTGATCGACGCGCAGGAGTCCTTCCGCGAACTGCCCGGCGGCCTGGATACGACCGCCAACCCGGACGCCGTGGCGAACATCGCCCGGCTGGTGGCCGACGCTCGCGACGCGGGCGACACGGTCGTCTGGGTGACGCACGCCGACCCCGGCTCCGGCAGCGTCTTCGATCCCGAGAACGGTCACGTCCGGGTGCTGGCCGAGCTCGCACCGCGCGACGGCGAGCCGCGGGTGGTGAAGACGTCGATCAACGCCTTCACCACGACCAACCTGCATCAGCAGCTCATGCAGCGCGGCGTCCGGCGGGTGATCATCTGCGGCATCCGCACCGAGCAGTGCTGCGAGACCACCGCGCGCGTGGCGAGCGACCTGGGGTTCGCGGTCGAGTTCGTGACCGATGCGACCACCACGTCCGCGATCCCCGCTGCGGGGTCGCTCGCCGCGGTGTCGGGTGCGGAGATCATGCAGCGCACCGAGGCCGTCCTCGCTGCGCGCGGCTTTGCGACCATCGTCACGACCGCGCAGATCGTGGGTCGCTGACGGCGAGCCGCAGGGAGGCTGCGCCGCAACCCTGTTCAGCGCGCCCGAACGCCGTTCCCCTCGGCGCGCATCCGAGCGTAGGCGTCGAGAGCCGCCCGGCGGCTCGCCGCGAGGTCGACGATGGGCGTCTCCGGCCGGTCGGGAGCCCACCGGTCGATGTAGGCCCGGTGGGGATCGAACTTCTCGGCCTGAAGGAGGGGGTTGAACACCCGGAAGTAGGGCGCGGCGTCGGCGCCGGAGCCGGCGACCCACTGCCAGTTGAACGGATTGCTCGCCGGATCCGCGTCGACCAGGGTGTCCCAGAACCACTCCTCGCCGACGCGCCAGTGCACGAGCAGGTTCTTCACCAGGAACGATGCCACGACCATCCGCACACGGTTGTGCATATGCCCGGTCTGCCACAGCTCGCGCATGCCGGCGTCGACGAGCGGCACACCGGTGTGGCCGCGCTGCCAGGCGTGCACCGCGTCGTCGTCGCGTGGTGGCCAGGGGAACCGATCGAACTCGGCGCGAAGATTGCGGGTGGCCAACGCAGGGAAGGCGAACAGGGTGTGCCAGGCGAACTCGCGCCAGCCGAGCTCGGTGCGGAAGCGGGCCGCGCCGCCTTCCCCGGCGACCGCGTGCCAGACGGTGAACGGACTGAGCTCGCCCCATCGCAATCGAGGCGAGAGCATCGAGGTAGAGCCGGCTGCCGGTTCATCGCGCGCTTGCTCGTAACCGGCCAGTTCATCGCATACGAAGGCCCCCAGGTCGCGGTGCGCTGCGGCCTCGCCGGGCACCCAGGCGTCGGCGAGCCCGCCGGACCAGTCCGGATCACGCGGCAGCAGGCCCGCGTCATCCAGGGCGTCCGACGCGATCCGCCTGGCCGGCCATGCCGCCCGTTTCGGGGCGGGCAGGGGCGCTCGCGGTTCCGGGCGCTGCCGGCACGCCCGCCAGAACGGCGTGAAGACCGCGTACGGCGTTCCCGCGCCCGTGACCACGGTCCCCGGCTCATGCAGCAGCGATGCCGAGAAGGAGGCGACCGCGCAGCCCGCTCGCCGCAGCGCATCCGCGACCTCGGCGTCGACCGCTCGCTCCGCTCCGCCGTAGCGCCGGTTCCAGAACACCGCATCCGCTGACGCCTCGCCCACCACGTCTGCGACGATCCGAGCCGCCGCGCCCCGCCGCAGCACCAGCGGAATGCCGAGATCAGCCAGCCGCTCCTCGAGGGCGCGCAGCGAGTGGTGCAACCACCACCGCGCGGCGCCCCCCAGCGGCCGGATGCCGGGCGACTCCTCATCGAGCACGAACAATGCCACGATCGGAGCATCACGATCGGCTGCGGCGGCGAGAGCCGGGTTGTCCTCGACCCGCAGATCGTCACGGAACCAGACGACGCTCGCGCCGCTCACGATCGTCTCCCCGGCCGGTTCACGGCGCCACGCCGGCGGCGGCGGACGTGAATCCGGCCCGCACGTTCTCGCAGCAACCGGGCCGGCAGACATCGAACCAGGGCCCGAGAGACGTCACCGCGGCGCGCTCAGACGGCTCCGTTCCGGCGATGCGCTCCTGGATGAGGTCGACGATGCCGCTGACGAAGACGGGGCCGGAGCCCGGCGTTTCGGTTCGCACCGCCTGCAGCCCGGCAGACTCCGCCGCGTCGAGCGCTTCGGTGTCGAGATCCCAGAGCACTTCCATGTGGTCGCTGACGAAGCCGATCGGGGAGATCGCGATGGCCTCGACGCCTTCCGCCGGCAACGCGGCGATGCGGTCGCAGATGTCCGGTTCGAGCCACGGCTGCGACGCGGGTCCGGACCGCGACTGGTACACGAGCTCGGCGGCGACCTCAGACAACCGGGGGTCCTGCGCCCCGACGCGCGCCATCACCGCCGCCATCACCGCCTGATGCTGGGCCTCGTACGCCCCGCCCTGCCCGAAGTCCCTGTCCCGTGGGCCGGAGCGCTGCGCGTCTGCGGTGGGGATCGAGTGGGTCGTGAAGAGCACGCGCATCGCGGCCGGTGCCGTGCCCGCCGCGAGGAAGCCGGCGAGAGCGGCGACGATGCTTCCCACGAAGGCGTCGACGAAACCGGGGTGGTCGAAGAACTGCCGGATCTTGTCGATCGTGACCGTGTCTCCCAGCCCGGTCTCCTCCACAGCTCTGGCGAAGTCCTCGCGATACTGCCTACAGCTCGAGAACGAGCTGTAGGCGCTGGTCGCGAATGCGAGCAGGCGCGTGTTCCCGTCCTCGGCGGCCTCCTGCACGGCCTCGGTGAGATACGGGGCCCAGTTGCGGTTGCCCCAGTACACCGGCATGTCGATGCCGCGCGCGGCGAGCTCGTGCTCGATCGCGGCCTTCAGCGCCCGGTTCTGGGCGTTGATGGGGCTCACGCCGCCGAAGTGACGATAGTGGTGCGCGACTTCTTCGAGGCGCTCGTCGGGGATCCCGCGACCGCGCGTGACGTTGCGCAGGAAGGGGATCACGTCGTCCTGCCCCTCCGGCCCTCCGAATCCGGCGAGCAGGATCGCGTCGTACGGCTGCGGATCTGTGGCGTATGGTGCCCCGGCGACACTGGCGGGCGATGCGTACGGAACAGGTGTCATCAGTGCTCTCCCGGATGTCGAAGGACGATGATGCCAGCCTCCGGCAGCGAAGACCATGCATCTAAATATTTAACGAGGTTAAACAGTTCCTGTGAGTAATACCAAATCCCGGTACTATCGGCGCATGTCCGATGCCACCGCCGAGCGCAGCACCCCGAGGATGTCGCTGCTCGACCCGCGCGCGATGGACCCAGACGGCGAGGTGGTGGTGCGCCAGCACCTCTCCGACGACGAGATCGCACAGGTGGTGGCGGTGCTCGAGGCGATGAGCGCCTGGCGAGAGCTCGAGAACGCCATGAACGAGACGGCGCGACGATACATGCGGCTCGGCGATACCGATATGCGCGCCCTGCGATACCTCATCGCCGCACACCGCCAGGGCATCGTCGCGACCCCCGGCGGAATCGCCTCGCATCTGGGCATCTCCCCCGCCGCGGCGACCAAGCTCACCGACCGCCTGCAGGCCGGCGGCCATATCCGCCGCCTGGCTCACCCCGACGACCGTCGCCGCATCGCGATCGAGGTCAGCGAGACGACGCTGACCTCGGCCCGCGCCTCCGTCGGGCGCAGCCATGCTCGCCGATTCGACGCGGTCGGCGGCCTGACGGCCGACGACCGAGAGGCGGTGCTGCGCTTCTTCCACGCCCTGACCGCATCGGCAGCCGGGGGCGATCCGCACTCCGAGCACGGCGGATGATCCACGGGGACACCCGGCCCGGCACCACCGGAAAGAAACTCGGATTTGCCTCTTGTGCGCCGTTACCGTTCCGTTATAGATTGATCGCACGGTGAATGTGAGCTGTGACAGACACCGCATGTGATTGCAGGACACTCTTGGTGCAGTGCGAGGGCCGGTCGAAACCTCTCCGACCGGCCCTCGCCGTTCCGCTCCCCCCGCGGCACCGAGGGATATGATTTGATCTACGGCGATGCCGTAGATCACTGGCGTTCATCCGGGGGGATAATGAACGATCACAACCTTGCTGTCGACGCGTGGGAGAGTCTGTTCCGCGCCCAGGACGCCGTCTCAGCCGGCGTATCCAGCGACTTCGATGAGGGCCCGCTGAGCGAGGCCGAGTACGAAGCGATGATCACGGTCATGCGCACGCCGAAACGAACGGCTCGCATGCGCGACATCACCAGCAACATGCGGCTGAGCCAGCCGAGCGTGTCTCGCCTGCTCGACCGGATGGTCATCGATGGCCTCATCACCAAGTGCGCTGATCCCTCGGACGGCCGCGGGACCCTCGTGACAGCCACCGAGCAGGGCGTACGTCGCTTCCGGGTCGCCGCGATGCGCCATGCGCAGGCGATCTCGGAGCGCATGTCCCGCCTCGACGAGGAGGAGCTCCGCCAGCTGCAGCTCCTCACGGACAAGCTCCGCGGCGTCGTCGTGCGGCGATGAAACCGGCCGTGGCCCGAGCCCGTCGCCCGGAGCCGGCCCGCGGGCGTGCAACGACGGGCTCGACCGGCGATCGACGCCGGCACGGTGACCGGCGTCAGCACTCGATGACGTTGACCGCGAGGCCGCCCTCGCTCGTCTCCTTGTACTTGGTCGACATGTCGAGACCGGTCTGGCGCATCGTCTCCACGACCTGATCGAGGGAGACGTAGTGGGTGCCGTCGCCCCGCAGCGCGAGACGCGATGCGGTCACCGCGGTGGAGGCGGCGATGGCGTTGCGCTCGATGCAGGGGATCTGCACCAGTCCGCCGATCGGGTCGCACGTGAGCCCCAGGTGATGCTCCATCGCGATCTCTGCGGCGTTCTCGATCTGGCGGTTGGTTCCCCCCATCACGGCGGTCAGCCCTCCTGCGGCCATCGCGCAGGCACTGCCCACCTCGGCCTGGCACCCGCCCTCCGCCCCGGAGATCGACGCGTTCGCCTTGAACAGCGACCCCAGCGCCGTGGCCGTCAGCAGAAACCGGCGGATGCCGCGGCGCCGGTTCGCCTCCGCGACAGCCGCGTCATCGGCGTTCGCCGCGTCCGCTCCGCCGGATCCCGCGCCTCCGAACCCCAGCAGCGCGCTGCCGACCAGCTCGCCGTACGGGGTCACCGCATTGCCCGCGCCCAACCCGGAGTCGGCGAGGAAACGCCACCAGTACATCGCGACGGCGGGCAGGATGCCGGCAGCGCCGTTCGTGGGCGCGGTCACCACCCGTCCGCCCGCCGCGTTCTCCTCGTTGACGGCGAGCGCGAACGCACCGAGCCACTCACCCGGCAGCTCGCGATGGCCGTCGGCCTCCGCGGCCTCCAGCTGACCGCGGATGGTGGCCGCACGTCGCTTCACCCTGAGCATGCCGGGCAGCGTGCCCTCCGCGCTCAACCCCGCCGTGACGCAGGCCGACATCGCGTCCCAGATGGCGTCGAGTCCGGCGGCGAGATCGGCCTCGCTGCGCAGCGCCAGCTCGTTGAGCCGCGCGACATCCGCGATCGCGAGCCCGTGCTCATCGCACAGCGCGAGGAGCGAGGCCGCATCGTCGTAGGGATGGGGGAAGGGCCGCTGGCGCAGCCCCGCATCCTCACCCTCGCGGCGGATGAACCCCCCGCCGACCGAGTAGTACGTCTCCACGAGCACCGGTGCGCCCGCGGCGTCCGCCGCCAGGAGCGTCATCGCGTTGGGATGCCCTGGCAGGCGGGTGCGCGGCTCGAACACCACGTCTTCCTTGGCGAAGCGGATGCCAGCCGCCCCGTCGAGGCGCAGTTCGGCGCCGCCCTCGGCGGCCGTCGGCCACGCCGTCCACGCATCGCGCACGTCGTCCGGATCGCAGCTCTCCGGATGCCGGCCGCCCAGACCCGCCACCACGGCATCCGGTGTCCCGTGCCCGATGCCGGTCGCGCCCAGGGAGCCGAACAGCGTGCACGTGACCCGGGCCACGCGATCGAGATCCCCCCGGTCGGTCAGGCGCGCCGCGAAGTCGGCCGCAGCGCGCATCGGGCCGACCGTGTGGGAGCTGGAGGGGCCGATGCCGATCGAGAAGAGGTCGAAGACCGAGACGTATGCCGACACGGTCTCAGGCTACGCCCGCCGCCGGCCGCCGGGGCACCGGGCCGCGCTCCGCTCGGCCTGCCCAATCACCAGGGAGTTCAGGTCGGGTGGGCGCGCGCCGCGCCCACCCGACCTGAACTCCCTGGTGATTCGGGAGCGCGCGAAGCGCGCCCCGCATCAGTCGTCTCGTCCGTCCATCGCCAGGAGCTCGTCCTCGACCGCGCCGCCGTAGCCCTCCGTCTGGGGGTCGCCGTGCAGGCCCCCAGAGACCGCGTACTCCTCCTCGGGGGAGAGCACCAGGTGATGCCGCCCGTAGACGGCGAACACGATCAGGGCGATCACGTAGACGACGACGATGGCCACGATCGCCGGGCGGAACGCCTCGTTGAGGAGGAATCCGACGAAGATGAAGGCCGAGATCACGGCCGCCGCAATCGCGCCGAACCGGCCCCACGGGCTGCGGTAGGGGCGCTTGGCGTCGGGGAACTTCCGCCGCAGGATCAGGAAGGAGATCATCTGCATGAAGTAGGCCAGCACCGCGCCCCACACCGCGATGTTCAGCACGACAGCACCGGCGACGCCATCCTCGCCGCCCATCACGTCGACGATCACGAGCGCGACGAACCCGATCAGAGCACCGGCCAGCAGGGCGACCCACGGGGTCTGCCGGGCGCCGGTGAGGGAGAGGAACTTCGGGTAGTAGCCCGCACGCGAGAGCGAGTACATGTTGCGGCCGTAGGCGAACATGATCCCCTGGAGAGAGGCGAGCAGGCCGAAGAGAGCGAACAGCGCGAGGACGCCGGCGACCCACGCCAGCTCGTCGCCGACGATCACCCGGAAGCCGTCGAGCAGCGGCTCCCCCGCGACACCCGTCGCCGACGCGCCGAGAACGGCGGTGTTCAGCACCAGCACGAGGAGACCGGTGACCACCAGGGTGCCGCGTGCCCAGATACCGGCGCGCGGGATGTCGCGCACCGGGTTGTGCGACTCCTCTGCGGCGAGCGGGAGCTCCTCGATGCCCAGGAACAACCACATCGCGAAGGGCAGCGCGAACAGGATCGGCAGCACACCGTGCGGCAGGAAGGCGCTCTGACCCGGGTCCGGCTCGATGTCGAAAAGGCTGCCGAAGTCGGCCGCGCCGCTCACGAGCGCCATCACGCCGAAGAGCAGCAGCACGCCGATCGAGATGATCGACACGATGATCGCGAACTTGAGCGAGATCGAGGCGCCAGCCGTGTTCAGGCCCACGAAGACCGTGTACAGGATGATCCACCACACCCAGGTGGGCAGCGAGAATCCCATCAGCGCTTCGGTGACCCCGTTGGCGTAGCCCGCGGAGAAGTAGACGATCACCGCGGTGGTCGCCACGTACTCGATGGTCTCGGCGAGACCCGTCACGAAACCGCCCCACGGGCCCATGGCCGCGCGTCCGAAGCTGTACGCGCCACCGGTGTGCGGCATCGCCGCGGCCATCTCCCCGATCGAGAAGACCAGGCCGTAGTACATCACGACGAGGATTCCGAAGGCGATGAGCATCCCGCCGAAGCCGGCGGCCTCGATGCCGAAGTTCCAGCCCGAGAAGTTCCCAGAGATGACGGCGCCGACGGCGAGGCCCCAGAGTCCCCAGATGCCCGCCGATCTCTTGAGCTTGCGCTTGTCGAAGTAGTCGTCGTCCGCCGTCGTATAGGTGACGCCGTCGACCCGGAGCGTATCCTTGGGCATGCCGCTTCCTCTCATCGAGCGAGACCCGCGCGCCTCTCTGCGCACACCGAGCAGCGCGGCTCGGTCGGGTGGGGACGAGTGTAGTGATTCATTGGTCGGCATTCACCACCTTTATCAGGCTAATTTTTGGTTGTTTAGCCGGATAGCCCGCCCCGCGCGCTGCAGCACGCGCACCGACGCCGGATCACCGCGGCGGAGTGATGGACGGAAGCACCCCGCTGTGGTCTAATGGTCGGGAATCCCCCCATTGCCTGCGACAGGCTCTGGGGATACCGAAGACATCGGCCGGCAGCGCTGCCGGCGAGCCGAGGAGGCCTGATGATCCCCGACAGCGGAAACCTCACCCCAGACGAGTTGCGCGCAGCGGTCGCCGCAGGAGAGATCGACACCGTCATCCTCGGCTTCACCGACATGCAGGGACGCCTCGTCGGCAAGCGCATCTCGGCACGGTTGTTCGTGGAGGACGCCATCGACCACGGCGCCGAGTGCTGCAACTACCTTCTCGCGGTCGACGTTGACCTCAACACCATCGACGGCTACCGCCTCACCAGCTGGGAGAGCGGATACGGCGACATGGCGATGATGCCAGACCTGGGCACCCTGCGCAGGATCCCCTGGATCCCCGGCACCGCGCTCGTCCTCGCCGACCTCGTCTCGTCCGACCGGGAGGCGATCTCCGTCTCCCCCCGCCAGATCCTCCGTCGTCAGATCGACCGTCTCGCCGAGAAGGGGCTCATCCCCTACGTCGGCACCGAGCTGGAGTTCATCGTCTTCGACGACGACTACCGCACCGCCTGGCGCAAGGACTATCGCGACCTGCGCCCCGCGAGCGACTACAACATCGACTACGCGCTGCATGCCTCGACGCGCATGGAGCCGTTGCTGCGCGACATCCGCGTGTCCATGGACGGCGCCGGGATGTACTGCGAGGGCGTCAAGGGCGAGTGCAACCTCGGGCAGCAGGAGATCGCATTCCGCTACGCGCATGCGATGAACACCTGCGACAACCACTCGATCTACAAGAGCGGGGCCAAGGAGATCGCCGACGAGCACGGCAAGAGCATCACGTTCATGGCCAAGTTCAATGAGCGTGAGGGCAACAGCTGTCACATCCACGCCAGCCTGCGCACCGCAGACGGCACCCCGGTGTTCGCCGATGCGGATGCGGAGGACGGCATGTCTCCGATGTTCCGCCAGTTCCTCGCCGGTCAGCTGCGCGCGATGCGCGAGTTCACCCTCCTCTACGCCCCCAACATCAACTCCTACAAGCGCTACGTGGAGGGCAGCTTCGCGCCGACCGCCGTCGCCTGGGGCCACGACAACCGCAGCTGTGCACTGCGCGTCGTCGGCCACGGCCACGGGATGCGGGTCGAGAACCGCGTGCCGGGCGGCGACGTCAACCAGTATCTCGCCGTCGCGGGAATCCTCGCCTCCGGCCTGTCCGGCATCGAGGACGAACTCGAGCTCGGCGAGGCGATCGCCGGCAACGCCTACGAGGCAGAGATCGACCGGGTGCCCACCACGCTGCGCGAGGCGGCCGACCTGTTCGACCGCTCGGAGCTGGCCCGCGAGGTCTTCGGCGACGAGGTCGTCGACCACTACGTCCACGCGGCGCGCGTCGAGGTCGCGGCCTTCGATGCTGCCATCACGGACTGGGAGAGGGTGCGCGGCTTTGAGCGCCTCTGAGAACAACGTCGCCGCACCCGTCATCGGCCTCACCACCTATCTGGAGCAGGCCCAGACCGGCGTCTGGGACGTGCGGGCCTCGTTCCTGCCGAAGGTGTATATCGACGCGGTCACCGATGCCGGCGGGATCGCCCTGCTGCTCCCGCCGCAGCCCGTCGATGAGCCGGTGGCGCAGGCCGTTCTCGCCCGCCTCGACGGATTGATCGTGACCGGTGGCGCCGACGTCGACCCCGCCCGGTACGGTCAGGAGCCGCACGAGCGCACCGGCGCTCCCCGGACCGATCGCGACGCATGGGAGGACGCGCTCCTGCGTGCGGCCCTCGCGGCAGAGCTGCCGTTCCTCGGCATCTGCCGGGGCGCACAGATGCTGAACGTCGCGCTCGGCGGCACGCTCATCCAGCATGTGCCTGATCTCGTGGGAGATGACCGTTATCAGCCCGGCGCCGCCGTGTTCGGCAGCACCGAGGTCACGGTCGACCCGGGGAGCCGCATCGCCGAGGTCTACGCCGACGACCTCCGCGCCACAGCGCCGCTCTACCACCACCAGGCGCTCGGCGAGATCGCCGACGGCATTCGCGTCACCAGCCGTACCGACGACGGCATCGTCGAATCGATCGAGGTCGATGGCGCCCCCTTCGCGATCGCCGTGCAGTGGCATCCGGAGGAGCACACCGAGGACCGCCGCCTCTTCGCGGGCCTCGTCGAAGCCGCGCGCGCCCACCGCGACGCGCGCACCGCTCGCTGACGCGCACCCCCCAGACACCCCCACCCCGCCAGGGCCACAAGGAGAACCATGAGCTACACGGTCATCAACCCGGCCGACGAGACGATCGTCACCGATGTCGAGCATCTGGACATCGAGGCGACGGACGCCGCGATCGCTGCCGCTGCCGTCGCCCAGCGCGACTGGGCTGGGCTCGCCCCCGCCGATCGCGGCGCGGCGCTGCGGCGTTTCGCCGAAGCCGTCGACGCGGACCGGGAGAACCTCGCCACCCTGGAGGTGACCAACTCCGGCCATCCGATCGCGAACGCCCGCTGGGAGGCACAGAACGTCCGCGACGTGCTGGAGTACTACTCTGCCGCACCGGAACGCCTGATCGGTCAGCAGATCCCGGTCGCCGGCGGTATCGACGTCACCTTCCACGAGCCGCTGGGCGTGGTGGGCGTCATCACCCCCTGGAACTTCCCCATGACGATCGCCGGCTGGGGGTTCGCCCCGGCCCTGGCCGCCGGAAACGCCGTGGTGCTCAAGCCCGCGGAGTGGACCCCGCTCACCAGTATCCGCCTGGGCGAGCTGGCCCTGCAGGCGGGACTGCCGGAGGGCCTGTTCCAGGTGCTCCCCGGCCGGGGGTCCGTGGTGGGCGAGCGCTTCGTGTCGCATCCCGGCGTGCGCAAGATCGTCTTCACCGGATCGACCGAGGTCGGCAAGCACATCATGGCCGGCTGCGCGCAGCAGGTGAAGCGTGTGACGCTCGAGCTCGGCGGCAAGAGCGCGAACGTGATCTTCGCCGATGCCGACCTCGAGGCCGCTGCGGCTGCAGCGCCCTTCGCGGTGTTCGACAACTCCGGCCAGGACTGCTGCGCCCGCAGCCGGATCCTCGTCGAGCGCAGCGCCTACGACCGCTTCATGGAGCTCTTCGAGCAGGCCGTGAAGGCGATGAAGGTCGGCGACCCCCGTGACGAGTCCACCGCGATGGGCCCGCTCGTCACCGCCTCCCACCGCGACAGCGTGCTCGGCTTCCTCGCCGACGGCGACCCGGTCGCGTTCCAGGGAACGGCCCCAGACGGACCGGGATTCTGGCTCCCCCCGACCGTGCTCACCCCGCAGGCCGACGCCCGCGTATGCCGGGAAGAGATCTTCGGACCGGTGGTCAGCGTGCTGCCCTTCACCGATGAGGCAGACGCGATCCGCATCGCCAACGACACCGAGTTCGGCCTCAGCGGCTCGATCTGGACGCGCGACCTCGGACGCGGCATCCGCATGTCCCGCGCCGTCGAGGGCGGCAACCTCTCGGTGAACTCCAACTCCTCGGTGCGGTACTCCACACCGTTCGGCGGCTTCAAGCAGTCCGGCCTCGGCCGCGAGCTCGGCCCGGACGCGGCGGAGCACTTCACCGAGACCAAGAACGTCTTCTACAGCGCGAGCTGACTTCCCCATCTCACCACCCCTTCTCTCAGAGGAAACCCATGAGCGACATCACTCCCATCGACCTCACCCAGCGTCTCGCCGGGCGCGTCGCCGTCATCACCGGCGGCGCGAGCGGCATCGGCCTGGCCACCGCGAAGCGTCTGGCGGCCGAGGGCGCGCGCGTCGTGATCGGCGACATGGACCCGGTCGCGGGCCCCGCGGCGGCCGAAGCGGTCGGCGGCCTGTTCGTCCCGGTCGACGTGACGGACCAGGAGCAGGTCGACAATCTGTTCGACACCGCGGCGCGCGAGTACGGCTCTGTCGACATCGCCTTCAACAACGCCGGCATCTCCCCCGATGACGACGACTCGATCGAGACCACCGAGCTCCCCGCATGGGACAAGGTGCAGAACGTCAACCTCAAGAGCGTCTACCTGTGCTCGCGCGCAGCGCTGCGGCACATGACCAAGCAGGGGCGCGGGTCGATCATCAACACCGCGTCATTCGTGGCCGTGATGGGATCGGCGACATCGCAGATCTCCTACACCGCTTCCAAGGGCGGCGTGCTGGCGATGAGCCGGGAGCTCGGCGTGCAGTTCGCCCGCCAGGGCATTCGCGTCAACGCCCTCTGCCCGGGACCGGTGAACACCCCGCTGCTGCAGGAGCTCTTCGCCAAGGATGCCGAGCGCGCGCAGCGGCGCCTGGTGCACATCCCCGTCGGCCGCTTCGCCAACCCGGAGGAGCTCGCCGCTGCGGTGGCGTTCCTCGCGAGCGACGACTCGTCGTTCATCACCGGCTCGACCTTCCTGGTCGATGGCGGCATCAGCGCCGCCTACGTCACACCGCTGGACTGATAGGGCATTCTTGTCGTGGAGGGGGGGTCCAGCACCACCAGAAAACCCCCCCCCCACCGAATTCTACAAAAAACAAAGAGGAGGACAAAGCACACGCCA
>NZ_JBYRJA020000011.1:0-85427 GCF_058349825.2 Microbacterium longlingense | reverse complement strand
TGTGGGAGAGTAGGACACCGCCGGACTTCTTTTGAGCGAAATGGCCACCCAGTGCTGGGTGGCCATTTCGTGTTTATCGGGTCGTTTTTGCCGAGGAGCCATGCTCCGCAGCGTCGCACGTCAGGTGCGGCGCTTTTTTTATTCGCGTTTGTCGTCGTCCCAGGGGCCTTGCCACCAGCCGCGGTCGTCGGTCTTGCCGTTGCGGCTGCGGAAGGCCTGGACGATGATCACCACCAGCGATGTTGCGGCGATGGCGATCATGACGAGGAACATGATGTCGCGTTCACTCATCGGGATACACCTCCTCTCGGTGCCGTGGCGCCCCGCGGGCGCCCGACGTCAGAGAGCCCGTTCGCGGTGCTGCTGATCCAGATGGCGTCAGCGGCCTCGGCCGGAAGCGGGCAGCGCCTGCCGTCGTCGAGCTCGACGCCGTGCTCGCGCACGACGACCCGCTCGCCGACGCGCAGGCCTGCTGCGTGCAGAGCACGCAGCAGGTCCGGGTCGCGGTCGCTGACCCGCAGCACGCGACCGGTATGGCCGGGGTCGGCGTCGGAGAGGCGAAGGAACGGCTCCCGCACGATGCGTCCGCCGGCGTCCGGAATGGCATCGCCGTGGGGATCGAACAGCGGCCGGCCGAGACGATCGTCGATGCCGTCGAGCAGTCGATCGCTGATGGCGTGCTCGAGGACCTCGGCCTCGTCGTGCACCTCGTCCCACGCATAGCCGAATTCCTCGACCAGCCACGTCTCGATCAGCCGGTGACGTCGGATGGTCGCCAGGGCGCGGGCCTCCCCCTCGGGAGTCAGGCGCACCGCGCCATAGGGCACATGGCTGACGAGGCCGGCGGCGGCGAGCTTCTTGACCATCTCGGTCACCGACGACGGGGAGACGCCGAGCGCTCCGGCCAGCACGGACGGCGTGATCGGCGCGTCCTGCCACTCGGTGTGCGCGTACACCGTCTTCAGGTAGTCCTCTGCTGCGGGGGATGCCACGCTCCCAGCCTACGGCGCCGCCGCGAAGAAGGCGCCCCCGCCTGATCAGCGGGGGCGGTGCGGAGTGAGATCTCGGTTGGGGTTACGCTGGCCGGATGCGTGACGAGGTGAAGACCCCGGCGGAGACGGCGGAGGCCGGAACGTCCCCGGACGATTCCGGGGGAGACCTGTCCCCCGCGCACGGCGTGGGACCGTGGCCCGGCGGGACGGCGAGCTGGCCGGACGACCCGCGTTACGACCCGGAGCTGCTGGCCGCCGGCGACACCCGGAACGTGATCGACCGGTACCGGTACTGGCGGATGGACGCCATCGTCGCGGACCTGGATGCGCGACGCCACCCGTTCCACGTCGCCATCGAGAACTGGCAGCACGACATGAACATCGGCTCGATCGTGCGCAGCGCCAACGCCTTCCTCGCCGAGACCGTGCACATCGTGGGCCGGCGGCGGTGGAATCGGCGGGGCGCGATGGTGACCGATCGGTACCAGCACGTGCTGCACCACGAGGACGTCGCCGCGTTCGCCGCCTGGGCGGCTGAGGCGGGCCTGCCGATCGTCGCGGTGGACAACGTTCCCGGATCGGTGCCCGTCGATGCCGCAGACCTTCCGGAGCGTTGCGTCCTGCTCTTCGGACAAGAGGGGCCCGGCCTGTCGTCCGAAGCGATCGCGGCGGCGTCCCTCGCGGTCGAGATCACCCAGTACGGATCGACGCGCTCCCTCAACGCGGGAGCAGCGGCCGCCGTCGTGATGTACGAATGGTGCCGGCGTCACGCCTGAGATGCCTGACGTGCGTGGTGGCGCGGCGGTCAGTGCCACCCGGCGATGGCGGGGGCGACGTTCTCGTTCCACACGTCGAAGCCGATCTTCGCGACCAGCACGAAGACGACGACGAGGAAGATCACCCGGATGAACGCACTGCCGCGGGCGATGGCCATCCGCGCGCCGAGATAGCCGCCCGCGACATTCGCGCAGGCCAAAAGCGCCCCGAGCACCCAGAGCACCGCGCCGTGCGGGATGAAGAGCATCAGCGCTCCCAGGTTCGTGGCGAAGTTGACGATCTTCGCCTTCGCGCTGCCCTGGAGAAAGTCATACCCGAGGATCGAGACGAGCGCCAGGACGAGGAACGTACCGGTGCCGGGCCCGATCAGGCCGTCGTAGAAGCCGACCCCCGCGCCGATCCCCATTGATGCGGCGAGATGGTGCCGGCCCTGGTAGCGCAGCTCCGTGCTCTGACCCAGCTGGGGGCGCAGCGCCGTGAAGATCGCGACGGCCATCAGCGCCACCAGGATGATCGGCTTCAGCAGTGCGCCCGGCAGGACGGTCGCCACCGCCGCGCCCCCGAAGGACGCGGCCAGGGCGACCACGGCCATCGGCACGGCCGTGCGCAGGTCGGGTTTCGCGCGCCGGTAGAACGTGGTCGCCGAGGTGGCGGTGCCGAAGATCGAGCCGAACTTGTTCGTCGCGAGCGCCTGCAGAGGCATGATGCCCGGCAGAAGGAGAAGGGCCGGGAGCTGGATCGCGCCGCCCCCGCCGACCACGGCGTCCACCCAGCCGGCGGCGAAGCCCGCGAGGAGAACCAGGATCAGGGTGAGCCAGGTGAGCTGCTCGAGGCCGATGATCGCGCCGATGTCCATCGCGCCTCAGACCATCCGGCGCGGGGGGAGGGGGCGTGTCACCACAGAAGCCTACCCCCGTTCCCGGGGCACCCCGCGGGGCTAGCTGCGGGCTGCCGGTTCCGTTCGGCGGCCGTGCCGCAGCCGGGACACGACCGAGACCGCGCCCACGATGCCAGAGCCCCACACCAGACCGAACACCGCCGAGAGGCCGCTGTCGATGAACCAGGTGACGATGCCAGGTGCGTGCACCGCATGGGTGATGGCGTGCAGGATCTCATGGGGAACGCCCACCCCGACCTCGGCGAGGTTGACGATCAGGATATGGCCGCCGACCCACAGCATCGCCAGGGTGCCGATCACCGTGAGCGCGCGGAACACCACCGGCATCGCCTTGACCAGCCACGTGCCGAGGACCTTCACCCAGCGCGGCCGGCGACGCCGCATCCAGAAGCCGATGTCGTCCATCTTCACCAGGATCGCCACGGTGCCGTACACCGCGGCGGTCATCAGGATGCCGACGGCGATCAGGATCGCCAGGCGCATGCCCCAGAAGTCTGCCTCGATGTTGGCGAGGGAGATCAGCATGATCTCCACGGACAGCACGAGGTCGGTGCGCACGGCACTCGCGACGATGCTCTTCTCATCGACCTCGGTGCGCTGGGTCACCTCCTCGACGGTCGGGTCGTGGGCGACGCCGCGCAGTTGCGCGATCCAGTGCCACACCTTGTGTGCGCCCTCATAGGCGAGATAGGTGCCGCCGATCAGGAGCAGCCACGGGAAGACCCAGGGCGCCCACACGCTCAGCAGCATGATCGCGACGATGATGACCGCTTTGTTCGCGAGCGAACCGCGGGTGATCCGCCACACCACCGGCAGCTCGCGCGCCGGGCGAATGCCCTGTACGTACTGCGGTGAGACTGCGGCGTCGTCGATCACGACACCGGCGGACTTCGCCGAGGCCTTCAGCGCACCGGCGGCGACGTCATCGAGGGAGGCCGCGGCCGCGCGGGCGAGAACGGCGATGTCGTCGAGCAGGGCGAAGAAGCTGGATGCCACGTGTTCTTCGATCGGGACGGGAAGCGGTGTGCGGGGTGCGCGCCGTGCGATAACACTACCCGGCGGACCCGGGCCCGACGGGCTGCGCCGCAACTCCGGCAGAATCCGCGCCCCGCCCCCCGGCACGCCGGTTTCCGGCCGCCGCGCGGGATCGTGCCTGAGTTCGGAATACGGGGTTGGTGCGACCGTGCCGCGGTGCCGGTGTCAGGCGGGCGGCACGACCGTGAACTGCCCCATCATGCCCTGATCCTCGTGCCAGAGCAGATGGCAATGGAACATGTACGGGATCTCCGGGTCGGGGTTGTCCGCGAACCGCATGGCCAGCCGCAGCACCTTCCCCGGTGGCGTGTAGACGGTATCCTTCCAGCCGGTGAGCGCGGGCGGCGGATCTTCTCCGTCGATCTTCAGCACGAGGAACTGCACGTCGTGCACGTGGAAGTTGTGGGGCTTCGTGTGGGTGTTCTGCACATGCCACACCTCCACGGCACCGGCAGGGATCTGCATGTCAATGCGGTGCATGTCCATCGGGCGCCCGTTGATACGGTTGTCGCCGAGGTTGAACACACGAGGAGTCTCCGCCCCGGCGGGGTCGATGCTGCCACGGACGTCCTGCTCGTCGGCCAGTGTCGCCGGCAGCGCCAGGCCGGGTCGCAGCTCGCTCCCGGCACGCAGCAGCAGGATATCGAGCTCGTCCTTCGCGCCGGTGCTGTCGGCGAGACGGTCGGCGATCCCGAGGTCCTGCGGGTACGAGCGGAGCACGACCTCCTCGGCGGCTCGCATGCGCACGATCACCTCGGCGCGTTCGCCCGGGGTGAGCAGCAGCCGGTCGAGCTCCACGGGCGTCGAGAGCAGGCCGCCATCGCTCGCGATCATGGTGAAGGCCCGATCGTCGGCGAATCCCAGCAGGTAGCTGCGCGCGGCGGAGGCGTTGAGCACCCGCAGCCGCGTGAGCTCGGCGCCGACCGAGAGCACCCCGCCCACCGTCGCGTTGACCATGACCGTGTCGCCCAGCATGCCGTTGTCCTGGCGCTCGGTCTCGACGATGTCGCCGCGTTCCGAGAAGGTGCGGTCCTGCAGGATCAGCGGGATGTCATCGACCCCGTATTCGCGGGGCAGATCGAGGGCGCGCTCGACCTCGTCGTCCACGTAGAGCAGGCCGCCCAGCCCGCGCAGGACGTGCAGCTCGGTGCGCCCGTGGGGGTGGGGGTGGTACCAGAGGGTCGCGGCGGGCTGGTCGACCCGCCAGGCGGGCGACCATGTCGCTCCGGCGTCGATCATCTGGTGGGGGCCGCCATCGGCCGATGCCGGCAGGCGCATGCCGTGCCAGTGCAGTGTGGTGTCCTCATCGAGACCGTTCGTCACGTCGATGCGCACGTTCTCGCCGCGCTCCACGCGCAGCGTCGGCCCGAGCACCGGTCCATTGATTCCCCAGGTCGGGGTGTCGCCCTGCGGCACGATCGTGCTGTGTCCGGCCTGCAGGGCGAGGGAGAACACGCGCTCCCCGCCGACGACCCGGGACTCGGCGAGCGGCGGGATGCGCAACGGCCTGTCGAAGGCGACCGTGTCGACGGTGCTGATCGGACGGCGTCCGAGGAGGGTGCTGCATCCGCTGGCTGCCGCGACGACGATGGCGCCCATGCTCCACCCCGCTCCGCGGAGGAGAGTGCGCCGGTCGATCATCCAGCCCGGCGAATGTGCGGCGGGTGTCATGATTCCTCCTGCGTGGCGAGCGTCGAAGCCGCCGACCATCTGGGCGGTAGGCTACCCGACGCGCTGATGAGCCGTTCCGCGAAGCCGCACCCCGTGCGGGTGACGTGCGGTTGCCGATCGGGTGAACTCTCGGGGTTTTCGGGCGGATGCGACGCCGCGCGGGGCGCGGGCTGGCCACCATGGAGTCGTGAAGATCGCGATCCTCGCCGAATCCTTCCTGCCGCACATGAACGGCGTCACCGGCTCTGTCCTCCAGACGGTGGCGCGCCTGAGGGAGCGCGGCCATGACCCGATGATCGTCGCCCCGGATGCCGGCCCCGTCGACCGCGATGCCAGAGCCGATCTGCACGGGGTCGATCTCGACGGCGTCCGGATCGAGCGGGTGCGCTCCCTGCCGCTTCCGGCGTACCCGGAGGTGCGGGTCGCGGCGGTCACCGCAGCGCGGCTGGAGCGCACGCTGCGTTCCAGCGGGGCGGATGCGGTGCATCTCGCGTCCCCGTTCGCGCTCGGGTGGGCCGGTGTGCGGGCCGCGGATGCGCTGCACCTGCCGGTGGTCGCCGTCTATCAGACCGATGTCGCGGCCTATACCGAGAAGTACGGCCTCGCGGTCACGACCGCGCTGGCCGAGGCGCACATCACCCGGCTGCACCGGCGCGCGACCCTGAACCTGGTGCCGTCGGCATCGGCCCATGCGGTGCTCGCCGGGCTCGGCGTGGACCGTCTTCGCCGCTGGGGGCGCGGCGTGGACGCCGACCGCTTCGCTCCGGAGCGCCGTGACGACCGCTGGCGGCGCGCGGTCGCCGGCCAGCGCACGATCGTCGGCTATGTCGGCCGGCTCTCGCCCGAGAAGCAGCTCGAAGACCTCCGGGCACTGCACGACCTCCCGGGCGTTCAGCTGGTGATCGTGGGAGACGGGCCGAGCAGAGCCGATCTGGAACGGATGCTTCCCGCCGCGCACTTCACCGGTTTCCTCGCCGGATCCGACCTGGCGCGTGCGGTGGCGAGCTTCGACGTGTTCGTGCACACCGGGGAGAGCGAGACGTTCTGCCAGACGGTGCAGGAGGCACTGGCCAGCGGTGTTCCGGTGGTCGCCACGGGGCGGGGCGGACCGCTCGACCTCGTCGACAGCAGTGTGAACGGCTGGCTCTACCGGCCCGGCGACCTCGCGGACCTGCGGGCCCGCGTGGTCGATCTCGTCGGCGACGACGCCAAGCGGGCGGCGTTCGCGCGAGCGGCGCGTCTGTCGGTGCGCAACCGCAGCTGGTCTGCGGTCTGTGATCGTCTCATCGATTACTACGCCGAGGCGATCGAGCTGCGGCGGATCGACGACGGCCTGCGCGTGCGGCCGACGGTGCGTCCCTGCAGCGCACCGACGGCGCCGGTCGCACCCCCGCCGCGGCGCGGGCGTTACATCGCTCTGGGCGACTCCATCACCGAGGGTCTCGGCGACACCTCGCGGATGCCAGAGGGGGAGCTCCTCGGGTGGGCTGCGCGGCTGGCGATGCTGCTCGCCGACGGGACCGGGGATGAGAACGAGGTCGCCTTCGCCAACCTCGCGGTGCGCAGCCGCCGCACGCGGCACCTCGCCGATCAGGTGGATCGTGCCATCGCCCTCGAGCCGGAACTCGTCTCCGTGCTCATCGGGTCCAATGACCTCGTCAAGGCGCGCGTCGACGTGCCGGGGCTGCTGAGCGCGGTCGAGCACGAGGTCGTGCGGCTGCGACGGGCCGGTGTCGAGGTGCTGCTCGCCACGCCCTTCCTGCCCCGTCGCGCCGTCGCGCGGGTGTTCGCGCGACGGTTCGCGCAGTTCGCTGCGGGGCTGCGGGGTATCGCGGTCCGGCACGACTGCGCTCTGCTCGACACCGACGCGATCCCCGAGGTCGGCGATCTCGGGATGTGGGCGGACGACCGGGTGCACCTGAACTCTGCGGGTCACCGGCTGCTCGCGTACCGTGCCGCCGAGGTGCTTGGCGTCCCCCATGCCGCGCTGCTGCGCGATCTGGAGCGGGCTCTCCACGACGACACCGAGGCCGATGACGCGAATGGCGTCGGCTGGTTGCGTTCGCATGCGCTTCCCTGGGCGTGGCGCCGGGTGCGTGGTCGCACCGCCGGGGACGGCCTCTCGGCCAAGCACAGCCGCTATGTGGCGGTGACGCCGGTGCGCTGACGGCGGCGCGGTCAGCCTCCGAGGCGCCGGGTGGACCCGCGCACCACGAGCGACGTCGCCAGCTGCACATGCAGCGCGGCCGGTGGTCTGCCGTTGATGATGTCCAGCGCCGTGCGCACCGCGAGTGATCCCATCTCGGCGAGCGGCTGGTTCACGGTCGTGAGCAGCGGCGATGACCAGCGCGCCGCCGGAAGGTCGTCGAAGCCCACGACGGAGAGCTCGTCCGGGACGAGTGTGCCAGACGAGCGGGCTTCTTCGATCACCCCCAGCGCCACCGCATCGCAGAAGGCGACCACCGCGGTCGGCGGCGACGGCAGGCGGGAGAACTGCTTCCAGATGCGCCGGCCGTCGTCGAACTGGGCCAGACCGGATCCGCCGTACCCGACGTACTCACCGTCGATCGGGATGCCGGCACGCTCCAGGCTGCTGCGGTAGCCGCTGTAGCGTTCCAGGGAGAACTCGCTGGTCATCTCCATGCCGGCGAACGCGATGCGCCGGTGGCCCAGCTCGATCAGGTGAGCGGTGGCCGCCGCCGCGCCCGCCCAGTTCGTCGCGCCGATCGTGAAGATCGACGCGTCGTCCTCGTTCTTGGGGTCGATCGCCACGAGGGCGAGGTGGCGCTCTGCGGCGGTGTCGATGAGCTCATGGGTGATGTGCGGTGTGATGAGGATCGCGCCGTGCACACCCGCGGAGGACTGCCGGAGGATCCAGTCGCGCTGGTCTTCGCCGCGCAGCCCGGACGGAGCCTGATCGACGACCACGCGGATGCCGGCGGCCTGGGCGGCGCTCATGACCCCGCCCAGCAGGACCGTGCCGTAGTCGTGCCCCCAGGTGTCGAACGCCACGATGAGCGTGGTCGTGGGGGGCGGTGCGGGGCGCCCGACCGGAATGTAGCTGAGGTCGTGCAGTGCGCTGCGGACGCGCTCTCTGGTGCCCCTGCTCACATCGCTCTGGTCATGAAGGACCTTCGAGACGGTGGCGATCGAGACCCCGGCTCGCTGGGCCACATCGCCCAGGGTCGTCCGTCTGGGGCGTCCGGTGGGTTCCATGGCGTCATGTTACCCGAAAGAATTTCGTACGCATCGTTCCGGCAACAGATGCAACCGTGCCGGTGACATCCCCGTCCGCCTCGGTCATGCTGTCTAAAACATTTCGGGGTACGAAATAGTTTCAGAACGATGACATCAACGACGATGGAAGGGGACCGATGATGGTCTATCGAAGAGGGCGCGTGCTCGCGATCACGGGCATCGCCGCAGCTGCGCTGGCGCTCAGCGCCTGCGGAGGCAGCCAGCCGGGACAGGCCGAGGGCGGGAGCGTCACCGCGTGGGCGCCCAGCGGCGGAGTGCATCAGCAGCTGTGGACGGACAGCTTCGCGCGCTGGGACGCGGCGCACGACGACGCGTCAGCGAAGGTCGAGTTCTTCGCCAACGACGCGCTGAAGGAGCGGATCCGGACGTCCATCGGGGCGGGAACCGACCCGACGCTGATCTTCAACTGGGCGGGCGGGACCCTCCAGGAGTACGTCGACAACGGCAGCGTCCTTCCCCTCACGGACGGCGTCGCTGACGTGATCGATCGGGTGCTGCCGTCGGTCGCGCAGCCCGGCATCATCGACGGAGAGGTCTACGCGATCCCCAACGCGCAGAGCCAGCCGGTGCTGCTCTACGCCAACCAGAAGCTGTTCGACCAGGTCGGGCTGGGCGTCCCCGCCACGTGGGACGAGCTGCTCGCCGCCGTCGCGGTCTTCGCCGAGAACGACATCACGCCGTTCGCCGTGGCGGGGCAGTCGCGCTGGCCGTATCTCATGTGGATCCAGTACCTCACCGATCGCATCGGCGGACCGGAGGTCTTCCAGGCCGTCCTCGACGGGGAAGACGGCGCCTGGTCTGACCCGGCGATCATCTCGGCGCTCGAGCACATCCAGGAGCTCGTCGAAGCGGGTGGCTTCGGCACCGGTTACGGCTCGGTCGCCGCCGATGCGAATGCCGACATCGCCCTGGTGTACACCGGCCGGGCCGCGATGGTGCTGCAGGGCAGCTGGGTCTACTCGAGCTTCAAGAGCGACGCCGCGGACCTCGTCGCGGCGGGCGACCTGATCGTCGCCGGATTCCCCGCTGTCGCCGGCGGCGCCGGTGACCCGGCGAACATCGTCGGCAACCCGTCGAACTATTGGTCAGTGTCCGCCAACGCCAGCCCGGCGCAGTCCGCTGCCGCGATCGACTACCTCAACGACGCCGTCTGGGACGAGGAGTACGCCGACGCGCTCATCAGAGGCGGCGGGGTGCCGCCGATCGCGGGCATCGAGGACAACCTCGCCGCGCAGGAGGACGCCGCCTTCCTCACGCTGGCCTACGGCCTGGTCCGAGACGCGCCGCACTTCCAGCTGTCCTGGGATCAGGCCCTCCCGCCGAGCCAGGCGCAGGAGCTGCTGACGAACCTCGAGCAGATCTTCCTGATGCAGAAGACGCCCCAGGCCTTCGCCGAGGCGATGAACGCGACCATCGGCCGATGATGTCCTCGACCGTTCTGACCGGTGCGGCGGCCCGCCGCCGCACCGGTTCGATCGCCTGGATGGCGGCCCCCGCGCTCGCCCTGTTCGGCGTCTTCGCTCTGCTGCCGCTGTTCGGCGTCATCGTGCTCAGCTTCATGCAGTGGGACGGCCTCGGTGCGCCGACCTGGACGGGTATCGGCAACTGGACGCGGGTGCTCGCGGACCCCGTGACGCACAACGCGCTGTGGCTGTCGCTGCTCGTGGTGGTGCTGGCGTGGCTCATCCAGGCGCCGGTGAGCCTGCTCCTCGGCGTCTTCATGGCGGGCACGCAGCGGTATCGTGCGCTGCTGTCGGTGCTCTTCTTCCTGCCGCTGCTGTTCTCCTCCGCCGCGATCGCGATCGCCTTCCGCTCTCTGCTCGACCCGAACTTCGGTCTCGGGCCGGCGACCGGAATCCCCTGGCTCCGGCAGGACTGGCTCGGCGACCCCGGGCTGGCCCTCGGCGTCGTGGTGTTCGTCATCGCCTGGTCGTTCATCCCGTTCCACTCGCTGCTCTACCAGGCCGGGGTGCGGCAGATCCCCGTCTCGCTCTATGAGGCGGCGCGCCTGGACGGCGCTGGGCGCGTGGCGACGTTCTTCCACATCACCCTGCCGCAGCTGCGGTACACGATCGTCACGAGCTCGACCCTCATCCTGGTCGGATCGCTCACCTACTTCGACCTCGTCTACGTGCTCACCCAGGGCGGCCCGGGCATCGCGACACGCATCCTGCCGCTGCACATGTATCTGGCGGGCTTCCGCAGTTTCGACATGGGCGCGGCCTCGGTGAGCGCCGTGATCCTGGTGGTCGTCGGGCTCACCATCTCGCTGGTGCTCAACCGTGTGACCAAGACCGACCAGATGGACTCGCAACAGGAGGGGCTGTGAAGAAGACCGCGGGGCAACGCCCCAACATCATCGGCGGCGTCCTCTCGTGGGCGTGGCTCATCATCGTGCTGCTGCCGATCTATTTCATCCTGGTGACGAGCCTGCGCAGGCCAGCGGACTTCTACGTCGAGAATCCCCTGGCGCTGCCCGGCAGCCCGACCATCGACGCCTACGCCCTGGTGCTGCAGAACGACTTTCTGAGGTACTTCGGCAACAGCATGATCGTGACCATCGTGACGGTCGCGATCGTCCTCATCGCGTGCGTGATGGCCTCCTACGTGATCGTGCGGTCGACATCGCGGTTCGCGCGGCGCAGCTTCGATCTGTTCCTCATCGGCATCGCGATCCCGATGCAGGCGACGATCATCCCGGTGTACTACCTGATCGTGCGGCTCGGCCTCTATGACACCCTCTGGGCGCTCATCCTCCCCTCGGCCGCGTTCGCGATCCCGATCACCGTGCTGATCCTGGTGAACTTCATGCGCGACATCCCCGCATCGCTCTACGAGTCGATGAAGATGGACGGTGCGAGCGAGTGGGCGATCCTGTGGCGCCTCGTGCTGCCGCTCTCGCGGCCCGCGCTGGTCACCGTCGGCATCTACGATGCGCTCAACGTCTGGAACGGCTTCCTGTTCCCCCTCGTGCTCACCCAGAGCGCCGAGAACCGCGTGATCCCGCTGTCGCTGTGGAGCTATCAGGGCGAGTTCACCACGAACATCCCCGCGGTGCTCGCCGCGGTCGTGCTCTCCGTCCTGCCGCTGCTCGCGGTGTACATCATCGGCCGCCGCCAGCTCGTCGCCGGCCTGACCGCGGGGTTCGGAAAGTGACGCCGGCGTCGGGCGCGCGACCGCCGGAGGGGGGCAACCAGGGCGCCGTCCTCCACGGCATCGGCGACATCCGCATCGAGGATCGCTCGGTGCAGCCCCCTGGCCCGGGGGAGGTCCTCGTCGCCGTGCACGCGGTCGGCGTCTGCGGGTCGGACGTGCACTACTTCGAGCACGGCCGGATCGGCGACTTCGTCGTCGAGCAGCCCCTGGTCCTCGGCCATGAGGCGAGCGGCGTCGTCGAGGCCGTCGGCGCGGGCGTCGACGGCCGGCGCGTCGGCGAGCTGGTCGCCCTCGAGCCCGGCATCCCGTGCCGTCGGTGCGGGGAGTGCACGTCCGGGCGGTACAACCTCTGCCCGCAGATCCGCTTCTTCGCGACGCCTCCGATCGACGGCGCCTTCGTCCGTCGCCTCATCACCGACGCGGACTTCGCGCACCCCGCGCCCGCCGGCATGACGGCGGAATCCGCCGCGATGGCCGAGCCCGTCTCGGTCGGCGTCTGGGCGTCGCAGAAGGGCGAGATCGCGCCGGGCGCGCGCGTGCTGGTGACCGGAGCCGGGCCGATCGGTCTCATCTGCGCGCAGACGGCCCGCGCGTACGGGGCATCGAGCGTCGAGGTCAGCGACATCAACGAGCACCGGCTCGCCGCCGCGACGTCGCTCGGCCTTGACGCCTTCGACGCACGGGAGCGGCGAACGAACGAGGTGGATGTGCTCATCGAGTGCTCCGGCGCCGCGGCCGCGCTCGCCGCAGCGGTGCCGCGGGTGGCGCGGGCCGGCCGCATCGTCTCCGTCGGCATGGGCGCGGACACGTTCTCGATCGACCTCGGCCTGCTGCAGGGCCGGGAGATCCGGGTCACCGGCACGTTCCGCTACGCGGGTACCTACCCGCGCGCGCTCGCCCTCATCGCCAGCGGCGCGGTCCAGGTCGCCCCGCTCATCACCGGCCGGTTCGGGCTCGCCGAGACCGAACAGGCGCTCACCGCGGCGCAGCGCGACCCGCGCGCCCTGAAGTCCGTCGTGCTGCCCTGGCAGTGACGGCGGCACCATCCCCTGACCAACATCTGAGAGAGGGCAGCATCCATGACAACCCTGCACGTCGCCATGACGGGAACCGACTCCGGGCCCGGTACCGCGGCAGCGCCGCTACGCACCATCGACGCCGCAGCGCAGATCGCGCAGCCGGGCGACACCGTCGTGGTCCATGAGGGGGAGTACCGGGAGTGGGTGAGCCCGCGCCTCGGCGGCACGAGCGAAGCCCGCCGCATCACCTATTGCGCCGCCGACGGCGAGCACGTGGTGATCAAGGGCTCGGAGATCGCCACCGGGTGGGAAGCGCTGGGCGGGGGAGTCTGGCGCCTTGTCGTGGCGAATCCGGTGTTCGGCGACTGGAACCCCTACGCGGAAGAGATCGCCGGTGACTGGGTGGTCTCACCGCCGGGCGCCGCTCGCAAGCACCTGGGCGAGGTCTATCTGAACGGGCGCAGTCTGTTCGAGGTGGCGACCCGCGATGAGCTCACGCCCGCGGTGTATCCGACCGAGGCCTTCGACCAGTGGACCGGCAGGACCGTGCCGATCCCCGATCCCGATCAGGCCCGCTATCGGTGGACCGCCACCGTCGCCGAGGGGGAGACGACGATCCTGGCCAACTTCCAGGACGCCGATCCCAACGCGGAGCTCGTGGAGATCAACGTGCGCCGATCGGTGTTCTGGCCCCGTGAGCACCACATCGGCTACATCACCGTGCGTGGCTTCGAGCTCGCGCACGCGGCAAGCTCCTGGGCGCCCCCGACCGCCGATCAGCCCGGCCTCATCGGGCCGAACTGGGCGAAGGGCTGGATCATCGAGGACAACGTGATCCACGACGCCAAGTGCTCGGCGATCTCGCTCGGCAAGGAAGCCTCGACGGGGCACAACCTCGCGTCCCGCCTCGGCGACAAACCCGGCTATCAGTACCAGCTGGAGTCGGTCTTCCTGGCGCGGGCGCTCGGGTGGGATCGAGAGCTCGTGGGGTCGCACATCGTCCGGAGGAACACGATCTACGACTGCGGTCAGAACGGCATCGTCGGTCACCTGGGCTGCGCGTTCTCCACCATCGAGGAGAACCACATCTACAACATCGCGGTGAAGCGCGAGTTCTATGGATACGAGATCGCCGGGATCAAGCTGCACGCAGCGATCGACGTGCAGATCGTGCGGAACCGCATCCACGACTGCTCGCTCGGAATCTGGCTCGACTGGCAGACCCAGGGCGCCCGGGTGTCGCGGAACGTCTTCTACCGCAACGCCAGGGACATCTTCATCGAGGTGAGCCACGGACCCTTCATCGTCGACCACAACGTGTTCGCCTCCGCCGCGTCGATCGAGTCGTTCAGTCAGGGGGGTGCGTACATCGGCAACCTCGTCGCCGGCACCGTGCGACTCGAGCCGGTCATGGACCGTGCCACCCCGTATCACGTCCCGCATTCGACGCACGTCTCGGGCTACGCCCTCATCCACGGCGGCGACGACCGCGTCATCGGCAACATCTTCCTCGGCGGGAACGCCGCGGCAGCATACGGCCCGCATGCCGAAGGCGCTTCGACACCGGGATACGGCACCGCGGGCTACGACGCCCACCCGCCGTCGTGGGATGCGTACGCCCGGCTTCTCGAGCAGGCGCAGCCCGGCGACCACCAGCGCTTCATCGAGGTGCCGCAGCCGGTGTACATCCGCTCGAACGTCTACGGCAACGGGGCGGCGGCGTATCGGCACGAGAGTGACCCCACCGTGCTCGCCGGTGCGGCGGCGATCAGGATCGTGGAGGATGGCGACGCCGTGCATCTCGAGGCGACCCTGCCGGCGGACCTCGACGATGCCGTCCTCGTCCCGGTCCGCGGAGAGGACCTGCCGCGCGTGCGCCTCGTCGGAGCGGACTACGAGGAGCCGGACGGGCGCCCCGCCGTCATCGACGTCGACCTGATCGGCGAGCGTCGTCACGGCCACCAGGCTCCGGGGCCGATCGCCCGGCTGCGCTCGGGAACGTCCCGGACGCGGATCTGGTGAGCGCGGGGGTCGGTGCGGCCGGGGCCGCACCGACCCCTACCGGACAGGTTCTCCGGAGAGCCGGTCGAGCAGGTCCTGGACGACAAGATCCGCGGCGCCGATCATGAGCAGGTCGTCGCCGAGGTCCGCGGTCGCCAGCGTGACCCCGGAACGGAACATCGCGGGTGCGCCGTCGCGCACGAGGGAGCGCAGCTCCTCCGGCGCCGCGCTCATCAGCGCCGCGAGGAATCCCCCCAGGATCACCCGCCCGGGATTGAAGACGTCGATGATCGTGCCGAGGGCTCCGGCGAGGGCGGCCTGCTGATCCGCCACCAGGTGCTGCACGGCCGGGTTGTGCTGCGCGGCGGGAAGCGCATCGTGCAGCCGGGCTCCCGCGCCGGACGGGAGGCCGAGTGCGTGGAGCAGATCCCGCTGCGTCACGACGTCCTCGAGGTGTCGGCCCGGCGCGCCGCCCACGGGCATGTGCCCGAACTCGCCCGCGAAGCCGTCGGCGCCGCCGTACAGCACACCGTCGACGATGATGCCGCCGCCGATGCCGGACGCACCGCCGTTGAGGTAGATCAGGTGACGGACGTCTCTGCCGGCACCGAACGTCGCCTCGGCGCGGGCGCCGAGGCTGGCGTCGTTGGCGATCAGCACCGGGAGACCGCCCGCACCGGCGCGGATCATCTCGGCGAACGGCACGTCCTGCCACCGGAGGTGCGGGGCGAGCTGGACGATCCCCTCCGCGGCCCGGACGAGGCCCGGGACGGCGACGCCGATGCCCAGCGGGCGTGCGGTGGGGTGTGCGCGGCGGAGCTCGTCGAGCAGGTCGCAGGCGATCCGGGCAGCGTGGGCCGGGCGGGGCGGAGCGTCGAGCCCTGTTCTCCTCCGGCTGAGGACGGAACCGCCGATCGCGACGAGCCCGACCTCGATCCCGTCGACCTCCGGGTGCACGGCCACCGCGACCGCATCGGGGTGAGGGCGCACGAGGAGACTGGGGCGGCCGACGCCCTCGTTCGTCGTCGGCTCCTGCTCGATGACGAGGCCGCGGGCGGCGAGCTCCGCGACGAGCGAGCCGATCGTGGAGCGATTGAGCCCGGTCTGACGGGTCAGCTCCGCACGGGAGCGCCCGTCGTGGTCGTGGATGAGCCCGAGCACTCCGGCGAGGTTGGCCGCGCGCATGCGTTCGATGCCGAGGGGGGTGGCGGCGGGGCGGCGTGGCATGCGATTCATGCTATTCGCCTGTTGTCAGGACCCGGCCCCGGCGATATGTTGGGTCTCGCAACAATTCATCGACGACGCTGAGAGCGGGCACCCATGGACTACCTCCCCACCAAGAACGACAGATTCTCCTTCGGCCTCTGGACGATCGGATGGACCGGGACCGACCCGTTCGGCGGGAACACCCGGCCGCCGCTCGACGTCGTCGAGGGCGTCGAGAAGCTCGCCGAGCTCGGTGCGTCCGGTCTCACCTTCCACGACGACGACCTGTTCGCGTTCGGCTCGACCGACGCTGAGCGCCAGCATCAGATCGATCGGCTCACCCGGGCGCTCGCCGACACCGGCATCACGGTCCCGATGGTGACCACCAACCTCTTCTCTGCCCCGGTCTTCAAAGACGGCGGCTTCACGGCCAACGATCGCCGCGTCCGCCGCTATGCATTGCGCAAGGTCCTGCGCAACATCGATCTCGCCGCCGAGCTCGGCGCGAAGACCTTCGTCATGTGGGGCGGCAGGGAGGGCGCGGAGTACGACTCGGCGAAGGACATCCAGCAGGCGCTCAAGCGCTACCGCGAAGCGATCAACTTTCTGGGGGACTACGTCCTGGACAAGGGCTACGACATCCGCTTCGCGATCGAGCCGAAGCCCAACGAGCCGCGCGGGGACATCCTGCTGCCGACCCTCGGGCACGCGATGGCCTTCATCGCCACGCTCGACCGCCCCGAGCTGGTCGGACTCAACCCGGAGGTCGGTCACGAGCAGATGGCTGGGCTGAACTTCACCGCCGGCATCGCTCAGGCGCTCGAGCACGGCAAGCTCTATCACATCGATCTCAACGGGCAGCGTGGCATCAAGTACGACCAGGACCTCGTCTTCGCGCATGGCGACCTCCACAACGCGTTCTCGCTCGTCGACCTGCTCGAGCACGGCTCGCCCGACGGCGGCGCCGCATACGACGGCCCGCTGCACTTCGACTACAAGCCGTCCCGCACCGAGAGCTTCGACGGCGTCTGGGAGTCTGTCACGGCGAACATGCGCAACTATCTGATCCTCCGGGAGCGTGCGCGCTCCTTCCGTGCAGACCCCGAGGTGCAGGAGGCGCTCGCCGCGGCTCGGGTGGGCGAGCTCGCCACCCCCACCCTCCACGACGCGGAGACGGCCGAACAGCTCGTCGCCGACCGTTCGGCCTGGGAGGACTTCGACCCGTCTGCCTACTTCGGCGGCAACGGGGCCGGGTTCGTGCGGCTGCAGCAGCTGGCCACCGAGCACCTGCTCGGCGTACGCTGACCACTCGCCGGGGCCGCGGCCCGGAAAGGACATGAGATGACGCTCGTCGCTGGAATCGACTCGTCGACCCAATCGTGCAAGGTCGTCGTGCGCGACCGGGCGACGGGCGACGTGGTCCGCGTCGGGGTGGCCGGCCACCCCGACGGCACCGCCGTCCATCCCGACGTCTGGTGGGATGCGCTGCTGGCGGCCGTGGCCGATGCCGGCGGGCTCGACGATGTCGCCGCGGTCTCCGTCAGTGCCCAGCAGCACGGCATGGTCGCGCTCGGCCGCGACGGCCGGCCGGTCCATGACGCTCTCCTCTGGAACGACACGCGTTCTGCGGCTGCCGCCGCCGCGCTCGTCGCGGACGTCGGGGCCGCTGCGTTCGCCGAACGCGTGGGCGTCGTGCCCGTGGCGTCCTTCACGATCACGAAGCTTCGCTGGCTGGCCGATGCGCACCCGTCCCTCGCTGCCGATGTCGCCGCCGTCGCCCTCCCGCACGACTGGCTCACCTGGCGGCTGCGCGGGTTCGGGCCAGATGCGCCGGCGCTCTCGGAGCTCACCACCGACCATTCGGACGCCTCGGGCACCGGCTACGCGACCGTGAGCGGCGAGTGGGACCGCGCGCTGCTCTCGACCGCGCTCCGGCGCGATGCCGGCGAGGTCGTGCTGCCCCGTCTGCTGCCCGCCGGGTCGAGAGCGGGCGTGACAGCACCGCATCCGGGGATTCCCGCCGGCCTGATCGTCGGGTGCGGCTGCGGCGACAACGCCGGCGCTGCCCTCGGAGTCGGGGCGCAGGAGGGCGATGTCATCGTCTCGCTCGGCACCTCCGGGGTCGTCACCGCCGTGTCCGAGACGTTCCGCCCGGACCCGAGCGGCGTCGTCGCGGGGTTCGCCGATGCCTCGGGTCGCCGCCTCCCCCTGGTCGCCACGCTGAACGCGGCGCGCGTGCTCGACGTCGCGGCGCGGCTGCTGGCGGTGTCACACGATGAACTGGGGGCGCTCGCGCTGGCCGCGCCCCCCGGTTCTGGCGGCCTCGTGCTTCGTCCGTACTTCGCGGGCGAGCGCACCCCGAACCTGCCGGATGCGACCGCGACGCTCTTCGGCATGACCAACGCCTCGACGACGCGCGAGTGTTTCGCGCGCGCCGCCGTGGAGGGAATGATCTGCGGACTCGCCGACGGGCTCGACGCCCTGATCGCTCTCGGCGTCTCGCCCCGGAGCGTCCTGCTGATCGGAGGAGCCGCCCAGAATCCGGCCGTCCAGACGATCGCGGCGGAGGTGTTCCCTGTCCCGGTGCGGATCCCCACCCCCGGCGAGTACGTCGCCGCGGGGGCTGCCGTGCAGGCCGCCTGGGCCCTGACGGGCGAACGGCCGGCGTGGCGGACGGCCTCGGTGACGGTGGCGGCCCCGCCGCAGCCGTCGATCCGCGCGGCGTATGCCGCCACCCCGCAGCAGGTCTGAGTCGCGTGCGCGCGGTGCCGCGTTCGGGATGCGCGCGCTCGCGGCCGCTGCCGGGTTCGGCTTGTCTGCGGGATGCCGCCCGGCACGCCATCGGACCGGACGGCATCCCGCAGAACTCTTGATCCGCGCCGATACGGCGGGCTACTTGCGCTTGCTCAGCAGCGACTGTCCTTCGGTCGCCTTCTCACGTTTGGCTGCGCGCTTCTCCTTCAAGCTCAGCGACGCAGGCTTCTTCGCGGCCTTCTGGCCCTTGTCCTTCGACATTGCACCTCCCTTCTCAAGAGGCTCGATGCACGAACCCCCGACCATAGCCCAGAACGGGGAATACTCAAGTCGGGAGGCCGGCGCACCGGAACGGCCCCGCCCAGGGGCGCGCGAACCGAGCGGCGGATGCCGTCGAGGCCGGCGCACGGGGGAGGGGCGGGGCGGACACGGGGCCACCGCCGCCGGCCCTCACCGGGGCAAAGCAAAACCCCCGCCATGTAGAAGCTAGGCGAGGGTTTCTGGGACCGTTGTAACGACGGTCCGTGTGGCTCCGACCGGCATCGATCCGGTGACCTTTCGATTTTCAGTCGAACGCTCTACCAACTGAGCTACAGAGCCGCGCGACCGGCGAACCTGTCGCGTCCGATACGAAAGGCCTTCTCGAAAGAAGGCCCGTCGCTTGGAGCGACCCTGACGGGACTTGAACCCGCGACCTCCGCCGTGACAGGGCGGCACGCTAACCAACTGCGCTACAGGGCCAGAACTTTTCAATTATATCGGATGAGTGACCCCAACGGGATTCGAACCCGTGCTACCGCCGTGAAAGGGCGGCGTCCTAGGCCGCTAAACGATGGGGCCGCAGGTCAACCCAGGGGTTTCCCATGCCGACGCTCAAGCATAAGCGACCCCGCGGCGAAAAAGCGAATCGAGGTCATCGGTCGTGCATCCCGGGCGCGTCGAGGCGGCGTCCAGGATGCACGACCGACCGGGCGCCGACACCCGTCTGGCGGAGGACCCGGTCACGTCAGAAGTCCGAAGTGGCGCAGTTCCGCCTCGTCCAGCATCCGCGACCGGATGAGGAAGCGTTTGCCCGTCGGCCCTTCGACGCTGAACCCGGCGCCCCGGCCCTCCACAGCGTCGATCGTGAGATGCGTGTGCTTCCAGTACTCGAACTGGGCCTCCGACATGTACACCTCGATGGGGGCGTCGAGGCCGACATCGAGCGCGCCGAGAAGAACATCGCTCGGCCCGGTCAGGAACATCCCGATCGGGTAGCACATCGGGGAAGACCCATCGCAGCACCCGCCGGATTGATGGATCATCAGGGGGCCGTGCTGCGCGGTGAGCTCCCGCAAGAGCTGCGCCGCGTCGTCGCTCACATCGACGCGGCTGAAGGTCGCCTCGGACATATCGTCCTCCTCGTCCGGCGGCCCGGTCGCCGAGGAGGGGGATCCTCGGCGACCGGGCGGTCAGTGTCGTTCCGAGCGGATGCTCAGAAGAAGCCCATCGGCCCTTCGGCGTAGGACACCAGCAGGTTCTTGGTCTGCTGGTAGTGATCGAGCATCTTCAGGTGGTTCTCGCGACCGATGCCCGACTGCTTGTAGCCGCCGAATGCGGCGTGGGCGGGGTACTGGTGGTAGGTGTTCGTCCAGACCCGGCCGGCTTCGATCGCCCGTCCCGCGCGGTAGGCGGTGTCGATGTTGCGGCTCCACACCCCCGCACCCAGGCCGTAGAGGGTGTCGTTGGCGATCTCGATCGCCTGGTCGAAATCGTTGAACGAGGCCACGGACAGCACCGGCCCGAAGATCTCCTCCTGGAAGATGCGCATGTCATTGGTGCCCTCGAACACCGTCGGGGTGATGTAATAGCCCTCGCTCAGGTCGCCGCCCAGGTCGGCGCGCTCCCCGCCGCACAGCAGCTTCGCGCCGCCCTGCTTGCCGATGTCGATGTAGGACAGGATCTTCTCGAGCTGATCGTTGGAGGCCTGCGCGCCGATCATCGTCGCGACGTCGAGGGGGTTGCCCTGCACGATCTTCGCGACCCGCTCCAGGCCGTCCGCCAGGAAGGAGTCGAAGATCGAACTCTGGATGAGCGCCCGCGACGGGCACGTGCACACCTCGCCCTGGTTGAGGGCGAACATCGCGAAGCCTTCCTTCGCCTTCTCGTAGAAGGCGTCCTGGCTCTGCGCGACATCGGCGAAGAAGATGTTGGGGCTCTTCCCGCCGAGCTCGAGCGTGACCGGGATGATGTTCTGCGAGGCGTACTGCATGATCAGGCGGCCCGTCGTGGTCTCGCCGGTGAAGGCGACCTTGCGGATGCGCTTGTGCGAGGCCAGCGGCGCGCCCGCCTCGATGCCGAAGCCGTTGACGATGTTCACGACGCCCGGCGGGAGAAGATCGCCGATGATCTCGAACAGGAACAGGATCGACGCCGGCGTCTGCTCTGCGGGCTTGAGCACGACGCAGTTGCCCGCGGCGAGGGCGGGAGCGAGCTTCCACGTCGCCATCAGGATCGGGAAGTTCCACGGGATGATCTGGCCGACCACGCCCAGCGGCTCGTGGAAGTGGTAGGCCACCGTGTTCTCGTCGATCTGGCTGATGCCGCCCTCCTGCGCCCGCAGCACGCCGGCGAAGTAGCGGAAGTGGTCGATCGCGAGCGGGATGTCTGCGGCGAGCGTCTCGCGCACCGGCTTGCCGTTCTCCCAGGTCTCGGCCACGGCGAGCGACTCGAGGTTCTGCTCCATGCGGTCGGCGATGCGGTTGAGGATGTTCGCGCGTTCGGTGGGGGAGGTCTTCTTCCACGAAGCGAAGGCCTGCCACCCGGACTCGACCGCGCGGTCGATGTCCTCTGCGGTGCCGCGGGCGATTTCGGTGAACGGCTTTCCCGTGACCGGCGTGATGTTCTCGAAGTACTGGCCCTTGACCGGCTCGACGAAGTCTCCGTCGATGTAGTGGCCGTAGCGCGGCCGGAATTCGGCGATGGCTCCCGGCTGTCCGGGGGCTGCATACACATGTGTCATCTGCGTCTCCTTCGACATGCCGCGGCCTCGTCGCCCGGCGGCTGATGTGCTCCGCACGCTACGCCCCGCAACGTTGCAGCCCGGTGCGCAACGTTGCAACGGGTTGCGCACGAGCCGGCCGCGGTGAGGCGCGAAGAACCCGCGTCCCGAACTCAGGAGGAAAAGCGGGCGGAGGGCCCCGGCACGGCATATTCGGGGGCTGGTCTCGGAACTGCCTGAGTTGGGGGTGGCGGACGGGGCGGCAGGCGGCGGGGCGGGGGCGGGGTCAGCCGGCCGCGATCTTCTCGATGCGGCTGACCAGCACGGCACGCTTCGGCGACCGGGCCGGCAGCATGCCCAGGCACAGGTGCAATACCTCGGGGTCGTCCGCACCCTCGGGGATCTCGGCGTACGCGAGCAGCACGTCAACGCTCGCCTCGGCGAGCATCGCCTCGCGCAGGGCGGAGCGCACGGTCTCCCGGAACTCCTCCACTCCGGGTGCGGTGGAATCGGGCAGCACGGGTCCCGGGTACGCCGTGAGCGCCACGCGGTGCGCGCCGCGCTCGAGCAACGACAGGAGGTCTTCCGCGTCGGTGCCGAGCGGTGCGGTCAGCCGGTACGGTCGCGACTCCGGCACGAGCGCCGTCGCTCCGCGCTGCTGCAGCACCCGACGGAGCCGCACCATCTCGGGCCGCAGCGTGTCTGGTGATGCGCCGTCACCGTATACCAGCTCAGCCAGGCGCTCCGCCGACAGCCCCTGGCGGTGCACCGCGAGCATGAGCAGGATCTCAGCGTGCCGGGCGCTGAGATCGATCACGGTCTCCTGTGCGTCGCCCACGAGCTCGAGCCGCGCTCGGTCGCGGCCGAGCACGCGCAGCGTCGCAACGGTCGGTGAGCGCCGTCGCCTGTGCCGCGCGGCGGGGGCGTCGGCCCGGGCGCGCAGCCGGGCCACCAGCAGCTCCGACTCGACGGCGCGCGCGGTGGCGTCCACCAGCATCCGCGCCTGGGACGTTGCTGCTTCCGGGCCACCGGTCACGTCGATCACACCCAGGATGCGGCGGGTCTCCGGATCGTGCACGGGCGCGGCGGTGCACGACCACGGGTGCACCAGGCGGTTGTAATGCTCTGCGCCGTGGATCTGCACGGTCGTGTCGAGTTCGAGGGCGGTGCCGGGCGCCGTGGTCCCCACGACGTGCTCCGACCAGTTCGCTCCCGACACGAACCCCATGTCGGTGGTGAGGGAACGCAGGCTGGTATCGCCCTCCACCCACAGCAGCCGCCCGGCCTGATCCCCGACGGCCACCACGACCCCGGAGTCCTCCGCGGCGCCGGGCAGCAGCAGTGCCCGGATCATGTCCATCGCGCTCGCCAGCGGATGCGCGCGCCGGTAGGTCTCGAGCTCATCGGCGACGAGGTCGGCGGAGGGAGCGCCCTCCGCGCGGACACGCCGTCGCCAGGATCGCTCCCAGGACGCCCGCACGAGCGGACGGACCTGCGCCAGGCGGTGATCGCCGAGATTTCCGGCGATCAGCTCTTCATGTGCGCGCTCGACGAGCAGACGGGATGTCTCAGGGGAGCCACCCCGGGAGGGGGACCACGGACCGGTGGGGGGCCGATCTTCTCCGGTCCACGCTGACGGAGGCATCTCACCAGTGTAGGGAGGTCGTACGCCCACCGATATGGGAAAACGGACCGGACGGGTCCACTTTCAAGGTGAACTTGATAGTGTATCGCGGGGTGGGCCGAGCGCCCGCCTCTGACCCGCCCCGAGCATGGCCGTCTGGAGGATCGATGACCGTCGACGACTGCGGCTGCGCCCCGACACCAGATGAGCGTCGCGCGTTCCGCTCAGGACGCGTCTCGCGTCGCACCGCCCTCGGGCTCGGCATCGCCGGAGCCGCCGCGATCGGACTGATCGGCGCTGCCGGATCAGCGCCGGCCTTCGCCGCCGACTATCCCTCGTGGGACGACGTGCAGGCCGCCAAGGCGAATGAGGCCGCGAAGTCGAGCGAGATCGGTCGTATTCAGGGACTCATCCAGGGGCTCCAGCAGCGTGTCAGCGAGACGCGGGCCGCGGCCAAGGTCGCCGCCGACGAGTTCTTCGAGGCGCAGCAGGCCTTCTTCCAGGCGGCGCGCCGGGCGGATGAGATCCAGCAGCGCGCCGACGACGAGGCCGCGCGGGCGGAGGACGCCGCCCGGAAGGCCGGTCAGGTCGCCGCCCAGATGTCGCGCGTCGGGGGCGACAACACCTCCCTGGAGCTGTTCTTCTCCGAATCGGCACAGGATGCCGACGGGCTGCTTCAGCGCCTCGGTGAGATGGACCGCCTCCTCGCCCGTAATGATTCGACATATCAGGAAGCCCTCGCGGCGCGCGATTCGGCACAGCTGCTGAGCGACCAGGCCGTGGTCGCGCGCGATGAGCGCGACCGCCTCCAGCGCGAGGCCGAGGACAAGATGGTCAAGGCGCAGGCGGCGGCCAACGCCGCTCAGGCCGCCCTCGACGAGCAGAACGAGCATCTCATCGTGCTCGAAGCGCAGCTGGCCGCGCTCAAGGACGAGACGACCCGGACGATCGCCGATTACGAGGCGGGTGTCGCTGAGCGCAAACGCCAGGAGGAGGAGCGCAAGCGCCGCGAACGCGAGGCTGCCGAGGCCGCCGCGGCGGCCGCCGAGGCGGCCCGGGAAGCTGCCGCGTCCGGGGGCGGCGGGGGCGGCTCCTCGTCCGGTGGCGGCGGGGGCGGGTCGTCGTCCGGTGGTGGCGGCGGCGGGGGCGGCGTCGTCTCGTCGGGATGGGCTCGGCCGCATGGCGGTTCCATCTCCAGCGGCTACGGCCCGCGGATTCCCGACTGCGATTCCTGGGGATGCTCGTCGAGCTTCCACGAGGGCACCGACCTCGCCAACGGATGCTGGGCCCCGATCTATGCTGCCGCGTCCGGAACCGTCGACGCCGCTTTCTACAACGGCGGCTACGGCAACTACATCCGCATCCAGCACGGCAACGGCATCGCCACCGGCTACGCGCACATCTCCGATGGCGGTTACAACGTCAGCTCCGGTCAGTGGGTGCAGGCCGGGCAGGTCATCGCCTATGCCGGCAACACCGGTGGATCGTTCGGCTGCCACCTCCACTTCGAGGTCTATGTGTGGGGCGGCACCACCAACCCGGTCCCGTTCATGGCCGACCGCGGCGTCTACCTCTGAACCGCTGAGCCGGCCCGTGCGTGCGGCGTTCCGCCGTGAGTTCCTGGCGCCTGCTCGGCGCCGATCCAGCCCAGACCCGGGCGCCCGGAACGCAGCGGGCTCCCGGTTCCGCAGAACCGGGAGCCCGCTGTCTGGTCTCAGTGCGCGTTCGGCTTGAAGCGCGCGATGGCCTCGTCGAGGATCCGCTGCGCCTCGGCGGCCCCGGCCCAGGCGTCGACCTTGACCCACTTGCCGGGCTCGAGGTCCTTGTAGTGCTCGAAGAAGTGCGCGATCTCCTTCTGGGTGTACTCCGGGATGTCATCGATGTCCTGGATGTGCTGCCAGCGCGGGTCCTTGGACAGGACGGCCACCAGCTTGTCATCGCCGCCCGCCTCGTCGCTCATCTTGAGCACGGCCACCGGGCGGACGTTCACCACGACACCCGGGTAGATCGCGTGGTCGAGCAGCACCAGCACGTCGAGCGGGTCGCCGTCCTCGCCGAGCGTGTTGTCGAAGTAGCCGTAGTCGGCGGGGTAGCCGAACGTCGTGTAGAGCACGCGGTCGAGGTGGACTCGACCCGTCTCGTGATCGACTTCGTACTTCACGCGGCTGCCGCGCGGGATCTCGATGACGGCGTCGTGTGCGCCCATGCGTGTGCTCCTCAGACAGAAAGGGTCGGATGCCGCGGATAAGCCTACTCGGACCCGCCCGGCCCCGATGGCGCCGCCGGCGTCATCCGGCGCTTCACGGCTCGGGCAGCCAGACGCATACGACCGAGTCGTCGGTCTGCTCCTCGGGGAGGAAGCCGGTGATCCGCCACCCGGCCGGCTGCTGGAACGGGTAGGGCTGCAGGGGGCTGTAGAGCTTCTCGCCGGTGGCGCTGGTCTCCGGGGCATCCGGCGCGGGCGCAACCCTGCCCTGGGCCGTCGCGCGTACGCCTTCGGTGTACACCTTCACCGGGCAGTAACCGCCCCACCCCGCCCCGTCGGCCGTCATCGGCCAGGAGCCGTCGCCGGTTCCGTCTCCGACGACGACGATCTCGCGCACCCGGCTCATCGTCCCGGACACCGCACAGGGTTCGTGGTGCTCGAGGGAGCTGCGCATCACCTCGTGCACGCGGAATCCGGTCGGCATCGGGTCCAGTTCGGCAGCCGCGTCGCCGCAGCGGGCCTCGGTCGCGATCGGATGCGGGATCTGCTGGGGCCGCATCGGGTCATCGGGCTGAGCGAGCCAGATGAACCAGGTGGTCGCGATGCCGTTGCCGGACTCCGCTGTGAGGGGGACGGCGGCGTCCTCGCGTCCGTCTCCGTTCGCATCGGCGTACACGGCCCGGCCGACGGTGAAGCGGGCCGTGTCATCGGAGGAGGGGTCGTGTGCTTCCCCCGTGCCGCCAGACAACGACACCGGGTAACGCTCTCCGAGCGTGTCCCAGATCCAGGTCTGCTCGCCGAAGTCGACGTCACGGATCGTGCGGGTGCCGTCCGCCGTCGGCGACGGGGCGGGGGCGTCCGAAGGCGCGGTCGGGACGGGGATCGCCGTATCGCCGGTGCAACCGGTCAGCACGACGGCGAGCGCGGCCGCCGCGGCGGCGAGAACGGCCCGAACCCTCATGTTCCGAGGCTAGCGGCGTCGCCGCGGCGTTCCCAGGGCACGTCGCGTGCCCCGGGGCGGATAGCGTGGAGGAATGCCTGCGCTCTCGCCCGCCGTCGCCGAGGTCCGTCGAGCCGTGCGGGGTGCTCTCGAGCAACGGGACGACGCCACCGTGATCGTCGCGCTCTCCGGGGGCCCTGACTCGCTTGCGCTCGCCGCGGCCGTCGCGTTCGAGGCCCCGCGCGCGGGGGTCGCCGCTCAGGCTGTGGTCATCGATCACGGCTTGCAGACCGGTTCGGACGCGGTCGCCGCGCGCGCGGCGGATCAGGCCAGGGCGCTGGGCCTCGATGCCCGCGTGATCGCGGTGAACGTCGACCGGCAGCACAGCGACGGCCCGGAGGCGGCCGCCCGGGAGGCGCGGTACCGTGCCCTGCGGCAGGCCGCGGCCGACGCCGGAGCGGACGCCGTGCTGCTCGGCCATACTCTCGACGATCAGGCGGAGACCGTGTTGCTCGGCCTGTCCCGGGGATCGGGAGCCGGGAGCCTGCAGGGGATGGCGCCGGTGCGCGTCGACGAGGATGTGCGGTGGTTGCGTCCGCTGCTGGCGGTGCGCCGGGCGACCACGCACGAGGCGTGCGCAGCATCGGGGCTGGAGGCCTGGACCGACCCGCACAATCGAGACGACCGCTACGCGCGCGTTCGCGTGCGCGAGACGGTGCTGCCCGTTCTCGAGGCGGAGGTCGGCCCCGGCGTGGCCGAGGCGCTGGCGCGCACGGCCGAGCAGCTGCGTGAGGACGCCGCGGCGTTCGACGAGATGATCCAGGAGACGATCGAGGACATCGTCGAACCGGCCGAGGCGGGAATCGCCGTGAGCGTCGCCGCCCTCGCCGCCAACCCCGCGGCTCTGCGGCACCGCATCATCCGGTTCGTCGTCGACAGCGAGTTCGGGGTGAGTCTCACCCGCGTGCAGACGCTTGAGGTGGCCAGGCTCGCCGTCGACTGGTCCGGGCAGGGCCCGATCGACCTGCCCGGCTGCACGGCGCGCCGCGAGGGCGGCCTGGTCGTCTTCACCGCCCGCGCCTCCTCCTGACCTCCTGGCTTCCGGAGCCCGGCACCTCTCGGCCCGGACGACGATCCCGTACTCAGGCAGAATCGGCGGCTGGCCGCCGGCGGCCCCGCCATTCTGCGGCAGCCGCCCGCGCAGCGCGCACTGTGCCTGAGTACGGGAAAGCGCCGGCGGGCGTACCGCGCCGTAAACGGCCGAGCGCCGGGCGGAGAATGCTCCGCCCGGCGCTCGGTGAAATCAGATCAGCGCTTGCCGCCGAACAGGCCCCCCAGGAGGTCTCCGATGCCTCCGCCGGAGGAGCTGTTGGACGAACCGGAGCCGCCGCCGAGGAGACCGCCGAGAAGGTCGCCGATGCCGCCGCCCAGGCCGCCACCAGACGCGTTGCCGTTGCCGCCGCCGAGGAGACCGCCGATGAGGTCGCCGATGCCGCCGCCCGAGCTCGGGGTGCTCTTCTGCTGGCCGGCCAGCAGGCCCATGATGACCGGCGCGATGATGGGCAGGAGCTTGCCGAAGTCGATGCCCGCGGTCTTGGGCTCGTTGGTGAGTGTGTCGACGACCGTCGTCGACTGGTCTCCGAGCACGTGCTTGACGATCTTCGCGCCGTCCTCGGCGTCGATGTCGTCGACGCTCGTCGCGCCGGAGAAGCCGCCGTGCTTCCCCAGCGCCTTCTCGATCGCCGCGGAGCCCTCCGCGGTCTGGGCGTTCTGGGCCAGGCCGCCGAGCAGGACGGCGCCGCCCTCTTGCACCGCCTGGCGGGCGGTGTCTGCGTCGACACCGAAGCGCTGCGCGATGTCATCGACCGGGACGAGCTTCAGGATGTCGTCGATGTTCATGGATTCTCCCCTCACCGGGCGCGAGCCCGCCGTGCGACGCCGGTGCGCGTTCGCACCGCTCACAATACTGCGCGCACCGGTGCCTGCAGAGGGCTTTTGCGCGGATCGGCACGTCACCGCGGTCGCGGATTCGGCAGGGGGATGCGTCTTCTACAATCGATCCATGCGCGCCGCGGATATCCAGGACGACCTCGCACACATCCTCGTGACAGAGGAGGAGATCCTCGCGAAGCTCGACGAGCTCGCCGCCCGCGTCGCGGTGGACTATGCGGGCAAGGATCTCGTGCTCGTCGGAGTGCTCAAGGGCGCGGTCATGGTGATGGCTGATTTCGCCCGCGCACTGCCGATCCACGCACCGATGGACTGGATGGCGGTCTCGAGCTACGGGGCGAGCACCAAGTCGAGCGGTGTGGTGCAGATCCGAAAAGACCTCGACACCGACATCAGCGGCAAGCACGTGCTGATCGTCGAGGACATCATCGACTCCGGCCTGACGCTCAGCTGGCTGCTGGACAACTTCGCGTCGCGCGGCGCCGAGTCGATCGAAGTGCTCGCGCTGCTGCGCAAGCCAGAAGCGGCGAAGGTGCACATCGACTGCCGCTATGTCGGCTTCGACATCCCGGCGGACTTCGTCGTCGGCTACGGCCTCGACTACGCGGAGCGCTATCGCAACCTGCGCGACGTCGCCGTGCTCGCACCCCACGTGTACTCCTGACACGTGCGCTCCGGAGGGCGGGGAGATCGTCCCTCTTCCGGGTGACCAGCGTCACTTTGCGCGGCTTCGGACACCGTCGGGTACGCCGTCGGCGGAATCCCAGCGCGGGCAAAGAGGGCCGCGATACGCTCGCAGGCGATGAACATGAAGAAGATCGCCCGGAATCCGCTGATCTACATCGCGCTGATCGGCCTGCTGCTGTTCGGCGGATTCATGATGATCAGCAGCCTGGGCGCCGCATCGCAGATCTCCACGCAGGAGGGCATGAAGCTGCTCGCCGGCGACACGGTCACCGAGGTGACCCTGACCGACGGAGACCAGCGCGTCGACATGACGCTCGCCGAGCCCTATCAGGGCGCCACAGACGTGCAGTTCTACTACGTCCAGGCCCGTGCCGACGAGGTCGTCGCCGCGGTCACGGCCGCAGAGCCCCAGGACGGTTTCAACGATCGCGTGCCGCGGCCGTCGTTCTTCGACGGCCTCCTGTCGCTGCTCATCCCGATCCTCCTGCTCGGCCTGCTGTTCTGGTGGCTGCTGTCTTCCGCTTCGGCCGGCGGCGGGCGCATGATGCAGTTCGGCAAGTCGAAGGCGAAGCTCGTCAACAAGGAGACCCCCACGGTGACCTTCGCCGACGTCGCCGGAGCGGACGAGGCGATCGAGGAGCTCGAGGAGATCAAGGAGTTTCTCCAGGACCCCTCCCGCTTCCAGGCGATCGGTGCGCGGATCCCGAAGGGCGTGCTGCTGTACGGCCCTCCCGGAACCGGAAAGACCCTGCTGGCCAGGGCCGTGGCCGGAGAAGCTGGTGCACCGTTCTACTCGATCTCGGGTTCCGACTTCGTCGAGATGTTCGTCGGCGTCGGTGCCTCGCGGGTGCGCGATCTGTTCACGCAGGCGAAGGAGAACGCCCCGGCGATCATCTTCATCGATGAGATCGACGCGGTCGGGCGGCATCGTGGCGCCGGCATGGGCGGCGGCAACGACGAGCGGGAGCAGACGCTCAACCAGATGCTCGTCGAGATGGACGGCTTCGACCCGAACGCCAACGTCATCGTCATCGCCGCGACCAACCGTGCCGACATCCTCGACCCGGCGCTCCTGCGTCCCGGCCGCTTCGACCGGCAGATCCCCGTCGAGGCCCCCGACATGAAGGGTCGCCTGCGGATCCTCGAGGTGCACGCCAAGGGCAAGCCGCTGTCGCAGAACGTCGACCTGGACGCCGTGGCGCGCAAGACCCCCGGCTTCACGGGTGCCGACCTGGCGAACGTGCTCAACGAGGCGGCGCTCCTGACGGCCCGTTCGCACGCACAGCTCATCGACGATCGCGCACTCGACGAGGCGATCGACCGGGTGATCGCCGGACCGCAGCGTCGCACCCGCGTGATGAAGGACCGCGAGAAGCTCATCACCGCCTACCACGAGGGCGGGCATGCGCTGGCCGCTGCGGCGATGAACTATTCGGATCCTGTCACCAAGGTCACGATCCTGCCCCGCGGGCGCGCGCTCGGCTACACGATGGTGCTGCCGCTGGACGACAAGTACTCCGTCACCCGTAACGAGCTGCAGGACCAGATCACCTATGCCATGGGAGGCCGGGTGGCCGAGGAGGTCGTGTTCCACGACCCCACGACGGGGGCGTCGAACGACATCGAGAAGGCCACGAACATCGCCCGCAAGATGGTCACCGAGTACGGTATGACCACCGAGGTCGGCCCGGTCAAGATCGGGTCGGGGTCCGGCGAGATGTTCGTCGCTCGCGACATGAATCGCAGCCGCGACTACTCCGAGACGATCGCGGAGCGCGTCGACGCCGAGGTGCGTGCGCTCATCGAGCAGGCCCATGACGAGGCGTATCAGGTGATCAACGCGAACCGCGACGTGCTCGACCGTCTCGCCCTCGCGCTCCTGGAGCACGAGACGCTCGACCACAATCAGCTCGCCGAGATCTTCCGCGACGTACGCAAGCTCCCGGAGCGCCCGATGTGGCTGTCCAGCGAGGAGCGGCCCGTCTCGGCGCTGCCTCCGGTTGATGTGCCGCGCCGTGCCGTCGAGGAGGGCCGTGCGGCGGCGTCGACGGAGAGCGCCTCCGGCGTCACCGCGGCGGGCGCCAGCGATCAGCGCGGCTCTGCGGGCCAGGCCCGTCCCGCCACGGCGTAGTCATGGCGGTCGACACCGAGCGCGTCGTCCGTCTCGTGCACGAGCTGCTCGAGGCGATCGGCGAGGATCCTGCCCGCCCCGGTCTCGTGCAGACCCCCGCGCGGGTCGCGGACCTGTACGCGGAGCTGTTCGCCGGCGTCGGCCAGGAGCCGGGCGAGCCGCTCGCCCGCACCATCAGCGTCAGCCGTGGACCGGCTCCGGACACCCTGCCGTCGGGGGCGGTGATGCTCCGCGACATCCGGTTCCGTTCGGTGTGCGAACACCACCTGCTGCCGTTCGCCGGGCGCGCGCATATCGCCTACCTTCCCCGTGAGCGGGTGGTGGGGCTGGGCGCGCTGCCGCGCGTCGTGGACGTCCTCGCCGCGCGGCCGCAGGTGCAGGAGCGCCTGGGCGAACAGATCGCAGACGTCATCGCAGAACGTCTCGACGCGCGGGGCGTTCTGGTGGTGCTCGACGCCAGCCACGGGTGCGTGACGATGCGGGGCGGGCGGCAGCCGGAGGCGTCCACGCTCACCATCGCGGCGCGCGGGGAGCTGGCAGAGCCCGCAGCACGGGCCGAGCTGATCGCGCTGATCGGAACCGGGTCGTGACCGCGATCTGGGGCATCGTCAACGTCACCCCCGACTCGTTCAGCGATGGCGGGCGCTATCTCGATCCGGTGCATGCCCTCGTGCACGCGCGGCGACTGCGCGAAGACGGTGCCGCCGTGATCGACGTGGGCGGAGAGTCGACCAGGCCCGGTGCCGAGCGCGTGGGAGCCGAGGAGGAGCAGGCGCGCGTGCTGCCGGTGGTCTCGGCCCTCGCCGATGAGGGCATCCCGGTGAGCATCGACACCCTCAACGCCGCGACGGCGGTGGCAGCGGTGGCCGCCGGGGCGCGGATCGTCAACGACGTATCCGGGGGGCTGGCAGACCCCGAGATGCTGGCGGCGGTGGCAGAGTCCGGCGCTGACGTCGCTCTCGGGCACTGGCGCGGGCCGTCGGCCGACATGTACGCCCGGGCCTCGTACGGCCGCGTCGCGCGGGAGGTCGCCGGCGAACTGCGTGACCGGATCGAGGCGGCCGCGGCGGCCGGCATCGCCCCGGCCCGGATGATCCTCGACCCCGGTATCGGCTTCGCCAAAGCTGGCGCGCAGAACTGGGAGCTGCTGCGTGACCTCGAGGAGATCACCGCCCTCGGGTCTCGGGTGCTCATCGGGACCTCGCGCAAACGCTTCCTCGGCGATCTGCTGGACGCCGCTGGTGCCCCGGCGACGCAGCAGCAGCGCGACATCGCCACCGCGGTGACGAGCGCGCTCGCCGCGCGCGCGGGGGTGTGGGCAGTCCGCGTGCATGACGTCGCTGCCACCAGGGACGCGCTCGCGGTCGTCGGCGCGTGGGACGGTGCCGCCTCCGGGCGTGGCTGACACCGGCGCCGCACCACGCGGGATCGGCGCCGCGCGGCCCCACGGGCCGGGAGTAATCCACGGGAGTTGCCCGCGGACGCTCAGGGGGCGCCGCGCCGGCCGTAGGGTGGAGGGGTGACCGACGAGATCAGGCTCACCGGGCTGACGGTGTTCGGCCGGCACGGAGTCTACGACCACGAGCGCGAGGACGGGCAGGAGTTCGTCGTCGACGTCGCGCTGCGGATGCCTCTTGCGCCCGCCGCGGCGTCCGACGATGTGGCCGACACCGTCCACTACGGGGAACTCGCCGAGCGTATCGCCGCCGTGGTGGGGGGAGAGCCGGTCGCGCTCATCGAGACGCTCGCCGAGCGCGTCGCCGCGATCGCCCTCGCCGACGTCCGCGTCGTCAGCACCGTCGTGACGGTGCACAAGCCGCACGCGCCCATCCCGTTGACCTTCGCCGACGTCGCCGTCACGATCGAACGACACCGCGCGGCCGAGGACCACCGCCCGCACGAGGGGAGCAGCGCATGAACCGCCGTCTGACCGAGGCCATCCCGCCCCTTCCCGCACGACCGGGGCGCGAACCCGTCACCGCCGTCGTCGCGATCGGATCGAATCTCGGCGACCGTGCCGAGACGGTCGACCGTGCGGTCGCCCGTCTTCGCGGATTGCCGCTGGTCGACGATGTGCGGGTCTCCGCGCCGATCTCCTCCGTCGCGATGCGTCTGGACGGGCCCGACCCCGATGCGCCGGAGTTCCTCAACGCCGTCGCCCTCGTGACTACCCGTCTGGCCCCGTCCGTGCTGCTGGGGATGCTCCACGCCATCGAGGCGGAGCAGGGCCGCGTGCGGGCCGAGCGCTGGGGCGACCGTACCCTCGACCTCGACCTCATCTCATATGGCGACCTCGTCAGCGACGACCCGGCGCTGACACTGCCGCATCCGCGCGCCGCCGGCCGGCTGTTCGTGCTCGAACCGTGGGCGAGTATCGAGCCGGACGCCGAGCTGGTCGGGCACGGCAGAGTGGCCGGCCTCATCGCTGCGCTCAAGGCGGACGCCGCGGGGCAGGGATGATGAAGCGCTCCTCGGTGCCGGTCCTGCTGCTCCTGGCGGGGCTGGGGGCTGCGGTCGGATACTCGGTCGACCACCTGCTCACCTCGCGGGGCGGGCCCTCCTTCACCCCGTCCGCACTGCTCCCGCTCATGCTCGTGCTGCTCGCGGCCGGAGTGCTGGTGCTGGGCTGGCAGGTGCGGCGTGCGGTCAAGGCGCGAGCGGAAGGCCGTGCGGACGCCCATGTCGACCCGTTCCGGGCCTTCCGCACCGCCGTGCTCGCCCGTGCTTCGAGCCTGCTCGGGGCGATCATGACCGGTTTCGGGGTGGGACTCGCTCTTTTCCTGCTCACACGTCCGGTTCCGCCGTCGGTAGGATCGACCGTGGCGATTGTCGCCGTGATCGCGGCATCCCTCGCCCTGGTCATCGCGGCTCTCATCGCCGAACAGTTCTGCACAATCCCAGGGGGCCCCGATGACCGAGAGCCAGACGACTCCGCCTCGCCCGCAGGACCCGCTGCCTGACGAGGGGCGGGGCCTCGCCGAGAGCCCTGATGCAGCCGCCGCACGCGGAGGTGCGGACGGCGGTCACGCCTTCGGCGCTCCGTGGGGTGCATCCCAGCCGGTTTCTGCGCCGGCCGGATCCGAGCAGCCCGCGCCGGCTGATCCTGTTGTCGCCGCAGGGGCGGAGGCGGCCGTCGGCGCAGGGCCAGAGGCGGCTGTCGCCGACGGCGTGCAGGGAGAGGCCGCCGCCCCCGCAACGGCGGATCAGCCCGCCCCCGCAGCCTCCGGCGCGCCGACGACGCCGCCGAGCCGCGCATCGCTCCGTCAGGATGCTGCAGCGCAGCGGCCAGAGGCCGCAACGTCCCATCTGGACACCGGCACATACACAAGCCTCCGCGAGCCGCGGCGCGCGGGCGCCCTGCGCCTCGACGGCACGTGGCACCAGATCTCCCGGCGCTACGTCATCTCGCAGGTGCTGCAGAGCGCGATCCTGATCGCCGTGGTGCTGGCAGCGGCAGCGGTGCTCGAGATGATCACCAGGTCGCTGTGGCCGTGGATCCCGGCCGGGATCATCGTGCTGATCACGCTCGTGACGATCATCATCCTGCCGCGGCAGGCGCGGGCGATCGGCTACATGCTGCGCAAGGACGACATCGTCTTCCGGCGTGGCATCCTGTGGCAGCGCATGGTCGCCGTTCCCTATGGCCGTCTGCAGCTCGTCGACATCACCCACGGCCCGCTCGACCGTGCCTTCGGCATCAGCCAGCTGAAGATGGTCACGGCGGCCGCGACGACCGGCGTGCAGATCCCGGGTCTCACGCGCGCAGGTGCCGAGGAACTGCGCGACACGCTCATCGCGGTCGCCGAGACCCGGCGGACCGGGCTGTGACCACTCCCGTTCCCGGTCCGGCAGCGCCGCACGACCCGGCGGGTCACGGGGCGGCGGGTCACGGCGCGGCGGGGTTCGGCTCGCACGACCCCGGCGCGGCGGCGCCGCGGAGCCCGTACGGTGCGGCACCGCAGGCGGCGCCCGGCGCGGATGGTCAGCCCTCGCGCACCCCCGCAGCGGGAGGTTTCGCCGACGGGGAGTGGCATCGCCTGCACCCGCTGACGCCGCTGTTCCAGGGCGGCCTGGTGCTGGTCATCATCGCGGGCATCATCATCTCCAACCTGCGTGACCAGATCACGTACTGGCTCATCGACGTGTTCGCCCCGCGCGGTGCGCACGTCGACGACTACAGCGGCGACCCGATCAGCTGGGCGGCCTCGAACGGGTTCCTCCTGCTCGGAGCGCTCGCGGTCCTGGGCGTCGTGCTGGTGCTCATGGCGGTGTTCTGGGTTGTGTGGCGGTTCCACCAGTTCCGCATCACCGGCGAGCACGTCGAGGTGCGCAAGGGCATCGTGTTCCGCTCGCAGCGGCGTGCCCCGCTCGATCGTGTGCAGGGCGTGAACCTGACGCGACCGTTCCCGGCGCGCCTGATCGGGATGGCCAAACTGGAGATCGTCGGCGCGGGCACCGACGCCAACGTCCCGCTCGAGTACCTCTCCACCTCGACGGCCGAGCAGGTGCGCGCAGACATCCTCCGGCGCGCCTCGGGCGCACGGGCTGCCCGTCACGCCGCGATCGCGGCGCAGGACCCGAGCTATGTGGTGCCGGGTGCCCCGGGTGCTGGCGGCTACGGCGCCGGGCTCCCGGATCCCGGCCGTCCGGCCGGGGCGCTCGCGACCACCGTGAGCGGGGGCGTGAACGACCTGATCGTGGGCGTGGACCTCGACGACGTCGCCGCAGAGAGCGTCGTGAAGATCCCGACCGGGCGCCTCATCGGTTCGCAGGTGCTCGGCATGATTCCGGGTCTCGTGATCGGTCTCGTGATCGGTGGCGTCGCGGCATCGATCGCGATTCCGCTCATCCTGCGCAGCGAGGGTTCGCGCGCCTGGGTGGCGATCGTCGCGATGCTCCTGGGCATCGGCATCCCGCTCGTCCTGAGCCTGGCTGCGGTCGCCTGGGCGCAGATCTCGCGGTCGTTGCGCTATTCGATCGCGCCGACGCCCGATGGGGTGCGCATCACCTATGGCCTGTTCACCACGGTCACGGAGACCATCCCACCGGGGCGCATCTTCGGTGTCGAGGTCGTGCAGCCCCTCCTGTGGCGGCCGTTCGGCTGGTGGAGCATCCGCATCAACCGGATGAGCGGCAAGAGCGCGTCGCAGCAGCAGTCCGGCAGTGCGCAGCAGTTCAACATCGTGCTTCCGGTGGGGCGTCGCGAAGACGTGCAGCGGGTGCTCGGACTCATGCTGCCCGACGCCCCGTCGGTCGACAGTCCTCTCGTCTGGGATCAGGGGATCCTGGGTCCGCAGGACGGCGACGCCTACCTCACGGTCGCCACACGCGCCTGGTGGCGCCGGCCGCTGTCGTGGCGTCGCCACGGTCTGCTCCTCACGCGTTATGCGCTGATGCTCCGCCGCGGACGCATCTGGCGCAAGTTCGCGATCTTCCCGCTCGCTCGGATGCAGGGCGTCTCCGTCGCGCAGGGGCCCATCGATCGCATGCAGCGTGTCGGCTACCTCACGGTCCACTCCATCAACGGCCCCATCAGCGGCGACGTCGTGGGTATCGACCGGGATGCGCTGCTGCGGGTTCTCGACGAGGTCGTTCGCGGTGCTGCCGTTGCTGCGGCGGGCGATCGCGCGCACCGCTGGGCGGAGGAGGGCGTGCGCGCCCCCGATGCCGGTGACGCGACTCCCGCGGGATCCTCCGGGGGTGCTGGGGTGTATGCGGGTCCGCTGACCACCGCCGGTGACCCGTCCGGCCATGCTCCGGTCTCGACAGCGCCGCCAGAGGCACGGCCGGAGGGTGCCCATGGCGCGTGAGGGTCGTCTGGGGGTCGGCATCGTCGGTGCCGGTCGGGTCGGTCCCATGATCGGTGTGGCCCTGGGCGGCGCTGGTCATGCGATCACCGGCATCACCTCGGGCTCCGACGACGACCGCGTGGCCGCCCTGCTGCCGGGCGTTCCCGTGCTGGAGGTTCCGGAGGTGCTTCGGCGCAGCGAGCTGGTGGTGCTCGCGGTGCCTTCCGCTCAGCTGCCGGGTCTCGTGTCGGGGCTCGCTGAGCTCGGGTACTGGCAGCCCGGCCAGCTCGTGATGCACACCGATCCCGCTCATGGTCTGGCGGTGCTCGAGCCCGCGGCGCGCGCCGGTGCGATCCCGCTGGCCGTGCACCCCGCGATCTCGTTCACGGGCACCTCGATCGATCTGCGCGTGCTTCAGGGCGCGTATGCCGGGGTGGCGGCTCCGGCGCCGGTGCTCCCGATTGCGCAGGCCCTGGCTGTGGAGCTTGGCTGTGAGCCGGTCGTCATCGCCGAGAAGGATCGGGCGGCCTATGCCGAGGCCGTTGGTGTCGCGTCCGAGTTCTCCCGCTCGATCGTGACCCAGGCGGCTGGTCTGCTGCAGGGGATCGGTGTGGCCAACCCCGGGGGCTATCTCTCTGCGCTCGTGCTGTCGACCGCCGAGCGTGCACTGCGCGAGGCGACTGATCCTCGTCCGCCGCTCGAACCCTGACGGCTCGCCCGCCACCACGCCCACCCGGACGCCACGAGACCAGGCGCCCAGCCCCGGAACAGGCAGCTGCGGCGACCTTCTGCCTGTTCCTGCGCTTTCTGCCTGTTCCGGCGCCATCTGTTTGTTCAGTGTCGGCTGCCGATACGGCTCAGGGCGCCTGCACTATGCCCGATAGGCTGGGAGACGACTTTCTGGAGGAGCCCCCGCATGACCGACGCACCCGAGAACACCCCTGCCGATGAGGCTGCCGAAGACGACGTCTTCGAGCAGAAGGCGGTGCGTCTGGCCAAGCGCGAGCGCCTGATCGCCGAGCGGGTCGATGCCGCGGGCGGGGCGTTCCCGGTGGCGGTGCCCGTGACGCACACGATCGCCCAGCTGCGGGCGGAGTACGGCGAGCTCGAACCCGATACGCAGACGGGGCTGGTGGTGGGGGTCGCCGGACGCGTGGTCTTCAGCCGCAACACCGGCAAGCTCTGCTTCGCGACGTTGCAGGCGGGGGATGGAACGCGTATTCAGGCGATGATCTCCCTCGCCAACGTCGGTGAGGATTCGCTGCAGCGGTGGAAGGAGCTCGTCGACCTGGGTGACCATGTCTTCGTGCATGGCGAGGTGATCTCCAGCCGCCGCGGCGAGCTGTCGATCATGGCCGACGACTGGAAGATCGCTTCGAAGGCGATCCTGCCGCTGCCGAACGTGTACGGAGAGCTGAACGAGGAGACGCGCGTGCGCAGTCGTTTCCTCGATCTCATCGTGCGGGAGCAGGCCCGCACGACGGTGCGCGCCCGAGCCGCGGTAAATGCGAGCCTCCGCCAGACCTTCGCCGCACACGGCTACGTCGAGGTCGAGACCCCGATGCTCCAGGTGCAGCACGGTGGCGCATCGGCACGGCCGTTCATCACGCACTCCAACGCTTTCGACACGGAGCTGTACCTGCGCATCGCGCCGGAGCTCTTCCTCAAGCGTGCCGTGGTGGGCGGGCTGGAGCGTGTCTTCGAGATCAACCGCAACTTCCGCAACGAGGGAGCGGACTCCACGCACAGCCCCGAGTTCGCGATGCTGGAGTTCTACCAGGCCTACGCCGATTACAACGTGATGGCCGACCTGACCCAGGAGCTGGTGCAGAACGCGGCGATCGCCGTCTCCGGTTCCACCACGGTCACCTGGGCAGACGGCACCGTCTACGACCTGGGCGGGGAGTGGGATCGCATCTCGATGTATGCATCGCTCTCCGAGACCGCCGGGCGTGAGGTCACGCCCGAGACGCCGGTGGCGGAGCTTGCCGCCTGGGCCGCCGAGGTGGGCGTCGAGGTGCCGGAGAAGATCGCGACGCACGGAAAGCTCGTCGAGGAGCTCTGGGAGCACTTCGTGAAGGGGTCTCTGGTGCGCCCCACCTTCGTGATGGACTTCCCGCTCGACACGAGCCCGCTCGTGCGTGAGCACCGCTCCATTCCCGGCGTCGTGGAGAAGTGGGATCTCTACATCCGCGGCTTCGAGCTGGCGACGGGATACTCGGAGCTGGTCGACCCCGTCATCCAGCGGGAGCGCTTCGTCGAGCAGGCGAAGCTCGCGGCCCGTGGCGATGACGAGGCGATGCGCGTAGACGAGGAGTTCCTTCGTGCGCTCGAGCACGGCATGCCGCCCACCGGCGGGCAGGGCATGGGCATCGACCGGCTGCTGATGGCGATCACCGGCCTCGGCATCCGGGAGACGATCCTCTTCCCGCTGGTCAAGTAGCGCACCCTCCCGAAGACCCCGGTGCGGGCGGACGACCAGCGCGGCCGCCCGGATCGGACGGGGGGACGGGTGCCGGTCCGCGGGTCCGCCGCCCCGGGGGAGCGCGGAGTGTGCCCGGGAGCGCGCCTCCCGGGAGATCAAGGCGTGTCTCCTGCCCTCGGCGCCGGCCGTGGCGAGAACGCCCACTCCGGGAGCATGCCCGCGTCGATCATCGTCGTGAGCAGCGCGGCGAACGAGTGCTCGGGGTCGATGCGTCGCGCCGCGGCGACGTGCGATGCCGCTTGCGATGACCGACCCAGTGCCCAGGCGAGCCATGCGGCGGCGGTCAGAGCACCGCTGCGCCGCCGCCGCGGCGCGAGCGAAGCCGCCGCTCTGGCCCGGCCCAGCGCGAGCAGCAACCGGTCGGGATCAGGCCGTGGCGCACGGCCCATCAGGATGCCGGAGAGGGCCGCGGCCCCTGTGCCGTCGCCGGCGAGGAACGCGAGCTGCGCGGCGAGGGCGGCCGCCCCGGCGTCTGCGCCTCCGGCCCAGTGCAGAAGGGCGACATCGCGCAGCATCGGACGATCGAGGCACAGGATCAGCCGGGCGTCGGTTTCGGCATCGGGGATCGGCCGATCCAGCACCTGTTCGAGCAGGCCGGGCAGCGTTCGGGCGAACGCGGCGACGCCGCCGGGAGCGTTCCAGCCGCGTTCGATGGTGTGCAGGTGCGCCGCGACAGCCGCTTTCTCGCTCCGTGCCGCGGCGGGAAGCCGGGCGCCGGCCGTCTGATCGCCGGTGACGTCGCCGATTCCGGGTACGGTCACCGCGGTGATCTCGCTGAGCGGGTGCGGCCCGGGGGCGGGGTCGAGGTAGCTGTTCCACCCCGTTGTGCCAACGCACAGGGCGTCGAGGACCGCGAGTCCGCAGCTGTCGGCACGGCTGTGGAGCTCGGCGACGATCCCGCCGCCGGGCAGCGACGGCCCGGCGGCCGGGGCGTCGACATACGCGATGATGACGACGGCCTCCGTCTCTGGCACCCGGCACGCCAGGCCGATCGCGGTGGCGGCGAAGGCTGCAGATCCGGGCGGACGCGCCCCGGTCGCTCCGGGCGGAAGGTCGAAGCGGATGACGCCGTGCGTGCGCCCGCCGCCGAAGGGAAGCAGCACGAGGCTCTGCCGGGGCGTGCAGCCGGCGAGGGCGGGGACGGCACCGAGCAGATCGGCGGAGGATGAGGCGTGGACGACGGTTGTCATGCGTCGAGGATCGCGCGTCTGACCGGGCGGGACCGGCCGGATTCCAAGGTCTGTGAAAAGGGCTTCGCGTACCCCCGGCTGTGGAGGGGCCTCGTCCCGTCCCGTCCCAGCGGTGCCCGCGGCGAGCGAACCCCGCGTACCATGGGACCCATGCAGGGCGACTATTGGCTGATGGCGGTGTGGGCGGTTGTTCCGACCGCCGTCGTCGCGGCGATCTTCTTCGTCATCCTGCGCGGGATCATCCGCGCGGACCGCACCGAACGGCGGGTGCGCGCGGAGATCGAGGCCGAGGAGCGCGCTGCACGCGGGCTGCCACCGCGGACGTCCTGACCGGATCGCACAGGGGCACGGGCCGCCGCATGTCGTGGCCCGCCGGTACTGTTGAGCGCAACCGCTGACGCGGCGCGAAGGGTGAGGCATGGACTGGCAGCTGTGGGTCGCCGGCATTACCCTCTTCATCGACCTCGTGATCCGCATCACGGCGATCATCGTGGTGCCGCGCAACCGTCGCCCGACCTCCGCGATGGCGTGGCTCCTGGCGATCTATTTCATCCCGCTGATCGGCGTGCTGCTGTTCATCGTCATCGGCAATCCCCGGCTGCCCCGGGCGCGGGTGAAGAAGCAGGAGCGCATCAACGGCTTCATGGATCTCGCGAGCAGCCAGCTGCGCGCCGGGAGCCTCCGGCCGCATGCGCCGGCGTGGTTCGCGCCGCTCGTGCACATGAACAAGAAGATGGGCGCGCTCCCGATCACCGGAGACAACGGCGCCCATCTCATCTCCGACTACCAGGAGTCGCTCGACGCGATGGCCGATGCCATTCGGCACGCGGAGAGCTATGTGCACGTCGAGTTCTACATCCTCCAGTCCGATGCATCGACGGACAACTTCTTCCGCGCGTTGGAGGAGGTCGCGGCACGCGGCGTGACCGTGCGGGTGCTGCTCGATCACTGGGCCAACCGCTGGAAACCGCGCTACAAGCACACCATCCGCCGGCTGGATGCGATGGGAGCGCAGTGGCAGCTGATGCTGCCGGTGCAGCCGCTGAAGGGGCGGACGCAGCGCCCGGATCTCCGCAACCACCGCAAGCTCCTGGTCGTCGACGGCAGGGTCGCCTTCCTGGGCTCCCAGAACGTCACGGACTCCAGCTACAACCTGCCCAAGAACATCCGTCGCGGGCTCCGCTGGGTCGACCTCATGGTGCGCATCGACGGTCCGGTGGTGGCGAGCGTCAACGCGGTCTTCCTCGGCGACTGGTACAGCGAGACCGATGAGGTGATCGATGTCGAGGAGATGATCAGCATCGAGCCGGGCAGCGGCGACCTCGATTGCCAGATCGTGCCATCCGGGCCGGGGTTCGAGGTCGAGAACAACCTGCGGATGTTCCTGACCCTGCTCTATGCGGCCAAGAGCAAGATCATGATGGTCAGCCCGTACTTCGTGCCGGACGAGTCGCTTCTTCTGGCCGTCAGCGGAGCGTGCGACCGGGGTGTGGCCGTCGAGCTCTTCGTCTCCGAGGAGGGCGACCAGGCCACGGTGTACCACGCGCAGCGCAGCTACTACGAAGCGCTGCTGAAGGCGGGCGTGCGGATCTGGATGTATCGCAAGCCGTACATTCTGCACACCAAGAGCCTCACCATCGACGATGACGTCGCCGTGATCGGCTCGAGCAACATGGACATGCGCTCCTTCGGTCTCAACATGGAGATCTCGATGCTCGTGCGCGGCGAGGAGTTCGTGCGCGAGGTGCGCGGCGTCGAGGACATGTACCGCTCGCTCAGCCGTGAGCTCACCCTGGCCGAGTGGGAGCGGCAGCCGCTGCGCTCGACGGTGCTCGACAACCTCGCCCGGCTGACGTCCGCCCTGCAGTAGCCCGCGGGCGCCGTGACCTGGACGTGATGCAGGCGATGCTCAGCTGAACGGCTGGGCGCGCCGGGTGCGGAACGATACTGTTGCGGCATGCGCCACCCCCTCCGTGCCCTCGCTCTCCTCGCCGCGGCCTCGGCCCTCCTGCTCACCGGCTGTGCGACCGCACAGCCACCGGCCGGAACACCGGAGCCCGCAGAGCCGTCCCCGGATCAGACGCCGGCTGCGGAGGCCTTCCAGGCGCATGCCGCCTGGCTCGACGGCGGCCGCCTGGTCGGCATCGTGACGTGGGGGTCATCGTCCTGCCCGCCGGTCGAGGGCGAGGTGACGGCGTCGGGTCAGGACGTGACCGTGACGCTGGAGGAGCTCCCCGAACGCGCCTGCACCGCGGACTTCGCCCCGCGCTCATCGCTCGTCGGATTGCCGGAGGGGGTCGACGCGGCCGCGGGTGTCACGCTCACGGTCGTCTACGGCGAGGACGAAGCGGTGGTCGAGCTTCCCGCCCACCCGGCGCCGGCGACAGATCCCGCCACCGACTATCAGCCCTCTGCCGGCTGGTTCGACGATGGCACGGGCATCGTGCTGCTCACGTGGGGCTCGTCGTCGTGCCCGCCGCAGGTGCAGGACATCGTGTCGGACGCCACCACCGTGACGGCGACCTTCGCCGAACAGACCGGTGCGTGCACGATGGACATGGCGCCGCGCGTGACCATGCTCTCGGCCGACCCCGGTGCGACGGACCGGACGCTCACGCTCGTGGGCGACAACCTGGACGGTGTCATTCCCGTCGTCGGCTGAGGGACAGGGCGTCCGCGTCCGCAGCGCCGTCCGGCGTGGGCGGGCCGGTCAGAGCGTGGCGACGTCGTGGCCGGCGGGCAGCGCGACGATGAGGGCGCCGGAGTCGATGCGTGAGCGCATCCGGACCACCGTGCCGAACTCATCGCCGTCGAGTTCGATCGACGCCGGCTCGACCGCCGCCACCTCCGCAGACCCCGCCGTATAGAACGTCACAGAGGCGTTGCGTCCCCGCTGATGCAGGATGCGTCGGCCGGTGCGGGTGCGCCGCAGCACGGAGTTCTGCCACCACACCGTTCGCCACACGGCCAGCCATCCCAGGGGGCCGCTGGGGGAGAAGAGGGCGACATCGAGCAGTCCGTCCGTGACCGACGCCCCGGGGATGAGGGAGATGCCAGCGGGCAGCATCCCGCAGTTGACGAAGAGCATGCTGTGCGCCTTCGTGGAGTGCAGCCGGTGCCCTTCGACCTGGTAGACGATCGAGAAGGGGCGAGCGCCGATGAGTGAGCGCGCGGCGCCGTCGACATAGGCCACCCAGCCGATGTTCTTCTTCAGATCCGGGCGGGTGTTGGCGACCATCTCGGCATCGAGCCCGATGCCCGCCATCACGACGAACGCGTGCTCCTCCGTGGTGCCGTCGGCGCGGGTCAGGCTCGCCCAGCCGACGTCGACGGGGTGTCGCCGGCCGTCGAAGAGCGAGCGGATGATCGCTTCCTGATCGTCGAGGGGGAGGTGCAGGTTGCGGGCGAAGACGTTGCCGGTGCCGCCGGGCAGGATCGCGAGCGGGACGCCGGTGCCGGCGAGCGCCTCGGCCACCGCGCGCACTGTCCCGTCGCCGCCGGCGACGACGACGGCATCGGCTCCCAGCCGCAGCGCCTGTTCCGTGGCGCCGCGACCGGTGTCGTCGATCGTTGTCTCGCGGAAGATCGGAGGGAGCCACCCGGCGGCGGACGACAGGCGCGTGACGGTCGCCCGCAGGGCGGGTCCATCGACCTTCACCGGGTTGTAGACCAGCGCGACGGTCCCGCGGGCGGGCGTCTGCGGTGTCTCGGGCGGCATGGCGTCACTCTAGGCGATTTCGGGGCCCTGTTCGCGGCGACGGTCCCGATCCGTGCGCGTCTGAGGCGACGCAGAGTCGACAAGAACGGCCTCGGGGTCTGGATGCGGACGCGATGACCGGAGGGCGGGTCACCGCCCCTGGGTAGACTGGCGAGGTGATCGACCTCGCGCTCCTCCGGGAGGACCCCGAACTCGTCCGACGCAGCCAGGCCGCACGCGGCAACGCGCCGGAGACCGTCGATGAGGCCCTGGAGGCGGACCGATCGCGCCGCGCCGCGATCGCGGCCTTCGAGGAGCTCCGCGCCGAGCAGAACGCCTTCGGCAAGCAGGTCGCGGCAGCCCCCAAGGACGAGAAGGCCGCTCTCGTCGCGCAGGCAAAGGAGCTCGCGGAGCGGGTCAAGGCCGCCCAGCAGGAGGCGGCGCGCGCGGAGGAGGCGGCCGCGGTCGCGCTCGCGCGGGTCGAGAACGTCATCGTCGACGGTGTTCCCGCCGGTGGCGAAGACGACTACGTCGTGCTGCGTCACGTCGGCGATGTCCCCTCCTATGACTTCGAGCCTCGCGATCATCTCGCCCTCGGGGAGATGCTCGGAGCGATCGACATGGAGCGCGGCGCCAAGGTCTCCGGCGCGCGGTTCTACTTCCTGCGCGGTATCGGTGCTCGCCTGGAGATCGCGCTCATGAGCATGGCCCTCGACCGCGCGCTCGCCGCGGGCTTCGTGCCGCTCATCACCCCGACGCTCGTGCGCCCGGACATCATGCAGGGCACCGGCTTCCTCGGTGAGCACGCCGACGAGGTGTACCGTCTCGAGGCGGACGACCTGTATCTGGTCGGCACGAGCGAGGTGCCCCTCGCCGGATACCACAAAGACGAGATCCTCGACCTGACGGACGGCCCGTTGCGGTACGCGGGATGGTCGACGTGCTATCGGCGCGAGGCCGGTTCGCACGGGAAGGACACCCGCGGCATCATCCGGGTGCACCAGTTCAACAAGCTGGAGATGTTCGTCTACACCACCGTCGAGGACGCGGCGGCAGAGCACGATCGCCTGCTGGCGATGCAGGAGTCGATGATGGCAGACCTCGGGCTGTCGTACCGCGTGATCGACACCGCCGCCGGCGACCTCGGGTCGAGCGCCGCGCGCAAGTTCGACATCGAGGCCTGGGTGCCGACGCAGGGCGCGTACCGCGAGCTCACCTCGACCTCCAACTGCACCACCTACCAGGCTCGGCGCCTCGACATCCGGCACCGCCCGGAGGGCGAGGGAAAGACCCGCCCCGTCGCCACCCTGAACGGCACGCTCGCGACGACCCGGTGGATCGTCGCGCTCCTGGAGACGCACCAGCGCGCAGACGGCTCCGTCGTCGTGCCGGAAGCGCTGCGCGGCTACCTCGGGGGTCTCGCGGTGCTGGAGCCGCTGTCGTGACGATCGAGCGCACCACGGCGCCCTGGCTCGTCGGTCTGGACGTCGACGGCACGATCCTGCTCGAGGACGGGCAGATGAGCCCGGGTGTTCCCGACGAGGTCGCCCGGTTGCGCGACGCCGGACACGAGGTCACGATCGCCACGGGGCGCAGCTGGGAGATGACGCACGCGCTGCTCGATGAGCTGGGGCTCACCCCACGCTTCGTGATCTGCTCGAACGGTGCCGTGACGATGCGGCGCGGCGAAGACGTGGCTGGGCTGCCCGCTGCCGACGCCTACGACCGCTGGCATGTGGAGACCTTCGATCCTGGCCCCGTGCTGCGTCTCCTGCACGAGCGCCTTCCGGATGCCCACTACCTCGTGGAGCTCGCGGACGGGCACCGCTTGTACACGGACAAGCTCAGCGACTGGAACGTCACCGGCGGAACCCGGGTTCCGTTCGAGGACCTGGCGAAGCACCAGGTCTCGCGGGTCGTCGTCGTGGCTCCGGGCAAGGCGGAGGAAGACTTCCACCGCATCGTCGAGCAGGTGGGCCTCGCCGATGTCTCCTACGCCATCGGCTGGACGGCGTGGCTCGACATCGCGCCCCACGGCGTCAACAAGGGCACCGGGATGGAGCGTGCACTCGTCGAGATGGGTCTCGATCGCCGCCGCGTTCTCGTGGCGGGCGACGGCCGCAACGACATCGAGATGTTCGGGTGGGCGCGCATGATCGGCGGCCTCGCGGTGGCGATGGGGCAGGCGCCCGACGTGGTCAAGGAAGCTGCGAGCGAGGTCACGCGCGATGTCGAGCGGGGCGGCCTCGCCGATGCGCTCGCACAGATCGCCTGACGCCCCGGGCGACGGTCGTTCGCCTGGCGGCGGATCAGGAGCGTGGCAGGAACGGCGGTCGGGGAGCCCCGACGGCTGCGCCTGTGGACTAGACTCGATCCCTGCCCGGACGCTCGCGTTCCGGCAGGGAGAGTTGTCCGAGCGGCCGAAGGATCCGGTCTTGAAAACCGGTGGGCAGAAATGTCCCGTGGGTTCGAATCCCACACTCTCCGCCACGTGCGCCCCGCCCTCAGTTGCTCTGTCGTTCGGACCCGGAACCTGGGGCGCGACGGGCGAGACGGGCCCTGCACCTGTCATGATCCGGTCAGGAAGCGGGCGAACGGGCCTTCTTTCAGGGTGAGTTTCTAGAATGGGGTCTTCCGCGCACCCCCGCGTCCGCAAAGATGCGGTTGCGACGGCATCCCGCCCCGACCCGAGAGGCAACCGAGTGAGTACGAAGCGCGTCCGCCGGACGGTGGCCCGTCATGGCCAGCTGCGCTCGCCGAGCGCGCTCTCGCAGCTGGTGAAGATGGTGGGCATCGCGGTGGCGGTGCTCGTGGTGAGTGTCGTCGGCGTGGCGGGCTATGTCGCGGTCGACCTGTCGACCACCTGGGCTGCTGGTCATCAGGAGCTCACGGGCCAGGAGGCCATTCCGCCGAACCTCAGCGAGATCGAGGGCGGCGTGAGCCTGCTGCTCGTGGGCGTCGACGCGTGCGAGGAAGAGTACAAGCACCTGTTCGGAGACCGGTGCAACGGCGAGGATGCCGAGGAGGGCACGCGCAACGACGTCAACATGCTCGTGTACATCTCCGACGAACCGCGGCGCGTCACGGTGATCTCCTTCCCCCGCGATCTCATGCTCGAGATCCCGGAGTGCACCGACGAGGACGGCAACCCGACCGAGCCGTGGTACCGCGGTCAGCTCAATGTGACCTACGAGGTGGGCGGCATCGACTGCGTCGCCAAGACGATCCGCGACCTCACCGATCTCAATGTGCCGCTGGCTGCGACGGTCACCTGGGGCGGGGTGATCGAGATCACCAACGCCATCGGCGGCGTCGACGTGTGCATCGAGAACGGCATCTCCGACCCGCACACCGGGCTCAACCTCGCCGCAGGGACTCATACGCTCAAGGGTCTCGACGCGCTGAACTTCTTGAAGACCCGTCATGGTGTCGGTGATGAGAGCGACCTGTCACGCATCAGCAATCAGCAGGTGTACATGTCGTCGCTGGTGCGCAAGATCGTCAGCGACGGCGTGCTGGGCGACGTCGGCACCCTGATGCGGCTGGCCGACACGGCGATGCACAACATCACACCGGCGGGCCAGCTCAACAACCCGATGCTGCTGGTGCAGATCGCGCAGGCGCTGCGGAGTGTGCCCTTCGAGGACATCAACTTCGTGCAGTATCCGGTGTTCGACGACCCGGACGACCCGAACCGGGTCGTGCCGGACTATGAGACGGGCGCGGCGCTGATCGCGGTGCTCAAGGCGAACGAATCCTTCCAGGCCGCCGGGCCGTCGGGTGGCGCGGTTCTCGCGACGCCCACGCCCGAGCCGACCGGCGAGCCCGCCGACGAGGGGGAGGCCACGCCGGCACCCGATGCGACTCCGAGCGGCCCGGTGCAGCTGAATGTGCCAGGAAGCTCGGCCGCGGTCACCACGTGCTCCAACGGCGGCGGACTCTTCGAGGACGACGGCTGGTGAACCGCATGACCGCCGCGCGGCGATCCGGCACGCTCGGTTCGCCGGAGAGGCGTCTGACCCGTTAGGATATTCAGGTGTGCCCGTCGTTTCGACGGCCGGGCGCCTGGAGACGTCGCATAGTCAGGCCTAGTGCACCACCCTGCTAAGGTGGAGTCCCCTCACGGGGACCGAGGGTTCAAATCCCTCCGTCTCCGCCATTTACTTCCTGGTCAGAGCCTGCTTTCTTACTTGGCTTGCTGTCACCTTCGTGCTCGTTCCCGTTCTCAGGAATGTCGCGAGGGTCCTGTGGGGGTCCCGACGCCAGTTGGTTGAGACGACGCAGCCCTTGGATCGGCTGCTGCTCGCCGAGGACGTGCGCGTCGACCTTGAGTACCGTGCGCGGATCATCGCCCAGCCATTCGGCGACCTGATTGATCGGGATGCCGGCGTGCAGCCACTGTAACGCGCAGTAGTGCCGCAGCATGTACGGGCGTTTGCGCGGCGCTGTCATCGACCAGCGCGTGAAACGACGATAGAGGTTCATTCGCAATTGCCGGCCCTTCGGGCTTGTAAACAGATGCGCTTCGGGGAGCTTCCCGGCTGCCGTCTCGTGGGCGAATTGCCGCGCGCGATCGGTGAGCGGCACGGCGCGGTCGCCGTTGGCTGTCTTGGGTGCCTTCTCGTCATAGCCCTCCGAGTGCGCCCTCCGCACCCATACCGCGGGAAACGGTACGTCTTGGAGGTCGGCCACCCCCAGTGCCCGTGTCTCGGACCACCGCAGGCCGGTGAAGGAGATCCACTCGGTGATCGTCGCGTAGTGCGCCGATGCCTCGCGCTGCGCCGCGAGCGTCGCGGCGAGGCTTTCCGCCGTGTACCCCTCGTCGGCGGGCTTCTGGCTCGCGCCAGGTGGTAACTCGACGCCGCGAACGGGATGCGCGGCCACATACTTCTCGCGCACCGCATAGGTGAACAGGGCGCTGAGCGTCTTACGCATCCGTGCGACTGTTGAGTGCTCCTTGATCTTGAGCTGATCGGTGAGGAAGTCGAGCACGTCGGCCTCGCTGACGGAGCCGATGGGTCGTGCTCGGAGCTTCGCGGGGAGGGCGGCGAGGTTGTCGCGGTCGGTGCGGTGCGAGTGCGCCGACACCTGCGAGGTGCGTGCCGTGAGGAACGAGGTGACAACCTCGCCCAGCGGAGCCTTGGCCTTCTGCGGCGGAAGGAAGGTCCCGAGATGGATCGCCCGGATCTGCTCGCGCTCCCACGTCTCGGCGTCGCCCTTAAGTCGGAACGTTTGCTGGGCGACGACCGCCCCGCCGTTCTTGATCCGCGCCTTCCAGCGCGCCGAGCCGTCCTTGAGGACGCGCTTCTCGATCATCTGCTGGTCCTCGGGTGTGCCAGCGCCTCGATCGCTGCGGCCGGGTAGAGACGGCGGCTTCCCGTCATGACGGGGGAGACGGGGGGCGGCACTTCTTCGCCAGTCGTCCGAGCGTGGAGGGATGGACGCGCAGCGCGGCGGCTTCCGCCTCCCGCGCACGCCACCGCGCGCGGGCTCGGCAAGCGTCGCGCCGCTCGTGCCCTGTCCGCGGTCAGTCAAGAGCACCGCGCCATTGAGGCGAACGGACGTGCGCGCTGGGACACCCTGCCCGAGACGGCGGCAGGGGTCGAGTCGTGGGCGGCATCCGTAGGGCAGCGAGAAGCTGACACTGACTCGCGTGTAGAGGCGGCCGAGGAGCAAGCAGTCGAGGCCCGGCAGGAACAGCACCAGCTCATTGCTCGGCAGATGCAGGAGCGCGCGAACCTCCGCCGCCAGGTGTTTGGCGACCGCAAGCCGAGCGACCCCCGAGCTCACGCTGCTTGGTGGCAGGAACGCGCTGCGACGGCCCGACGCGACCTCGCTGCGATCGAGGTGTTGCCCGTTGCTGAGGCTGCGGAACTCATTCGCTGTCGCGCCGAGCGGGAGCGAGCCCAGCGTAAGGCCGCCGAGCGCGCTCTCGTCGAACGGAAGGTACGGGCAGCGCAGCTTGATGACTTCACACGCGGTGCGCGAGGTCGCGGTCACGAGCCACCAGACCGAGGCCTGAGTCTGTAGCTGATGGGTCCAAGGCGTCGCACGCGAAACATCCCTACAGAGCGGGTGCGGTGATGATGAGGAACACCGCGAGAATGATCGTGATCCACGACCCCGAACGATGGGCTATCTCCGATCGTGAAGAAGCCCGTCCAGTGCACAGCGATGTCGGCGAGGATGATGACCACGCCCACGATTGAGAACGTGCGTCGTCGTTCCCGCAAGGAACCCGGCGATCCAAATGACTTGGATCGCTCGGCGGATGCGGTCCGAGGTTGTACGTGCGATGGGTCAAGGCCAGGACATCGTGTCCGCTGCTCGGCGGAGCCGCTTCTTGGCTACGCTCGATCCAAGGACCGAGCCAATTGAGGGGGCTTCATGGACGTATCGCCCGAAGTCGTTGATCTTGGTGTTCGCCTGGCCGAGAGCTTGGCGAGGAACACTGCAACCGCGATCTCTGACAAGGTTCGGGGGTTGAAGGCCGCCGGAAAGAAGGACGAGACGATCGCCGGTCTGGAGGAACTCGTCTCTGACCTCATAGCCGACAAGGCTGAGCTCACTCGTATAGCGCAGTCGTATCAGCAGGAGCTCGTCTCCCAGCGCCTTACGCCCGGCGACGTGAAGTACATCGCCGATACCGTCATCCCGCTAATCGAGAACGTCGCGCATGCTTCCGGTGCTCAAGGGGAAGCTCTGCTCAAGCAGATAGATGCGATCAAGCCGGTACTGTCTGTCGAGACAGCGAACGTCTTACAGATCCTTGGTTTCAACTTCCGCAAGGCGATCGGCGAACCTCTAACTCAACTTCTTGAGCACGCGATCCTCTCTCGCGTTGAGCGATCCGAAGAACTCAAGATTCAGTCCGCCAAGCGGGAGCAGTTGTACATCGAACTGGCGCTCGACGCGGATGCCTATGAGAGGTTTCGAGAGTTGTTCTCCAGGACCTGAATATGAGCAGCTCCGTGAGTGAGGCGAACGGGCGAGCCGACATCGCGCGGCGACGGCTGCGGAAGTTCCTCGATAGATCAGCGCCCGGTCTCGGACAGCCCATCATCGATCTCCGTGACCCTGAGTGCGGCGAGATTGCTCTGACCCTGGCCTGGGAGCGCTCAACCCCCGCGGCTCGCTGGCGTGTCCAGTCTCTTACGCGGCCCATGCTCGACAAGCGGACGCTCGATAGCGTGATCGTTGAGTGTCGCGTGTTTTTCCTGGCTCAGGAAGACTGCTACCTCCCGGGCGTCGTCAAAGCTTTGCAAGCGCTGTTGACGCCTGAGCAAGCTCGTGCGCGCCGCCCGCTTGTAGCCCACGTAGCGCAGATCGTCCGCGGCGGCGAGCTGGTCATGCCAGAAGGCGGTGCGCCCATGTACTCTGGGCGACTCGAATCTGACAATGGGATGGGCCCTGGCCGGCTTCTCGGCGCCGACCAGATCACGATGGACTACATCAATGGAGTGGCCTTCCACGAAGACGAGGAACGGCGGGCACGTATTGCTAACGTTCCCCATGAAGAGAGCGTGAGATTTGCCGTCATCCTGCAACTCGACACTCTGTTGCGGATCACCTCGAATGTCCGCGCCCAAGTGGAACACGACCTCGGTGCCGGATACTTGAGCCTTGACTGAGCGGTTCTCACATCACAATCGCGTCGAGTAAGTACCTGTCGCCGAAGGGCTTGCGCGCTCTCGGCGGCCGAAGACTGTGGTCGACCGAGAGTGTCGAACTCGTGAAGGATCGGGCTGTCCGTAGACTCCGGATTGTGTGCCCAGACCGCGAAGACGTGACGACATGGGAGTTCCTGCGTGTCGAACCTCGCGGCGCATCGGAGAAAGTGTGGCTCTCCGAGCCAGGCGGTTCCTCAACGCATCCTGAGACACATTGGCTCTTCAAACCTGCCACCGTGCAAAGCAATGGCAATCGTCAGGTGGGCGACTGGACCGAAGCCGTTGCGGCGACCATCGCCGACGACCTGGATGTTCCGGCAGCTGAGGCCCGGCTCGCCCTACGCGGCGGGGTCGAAGGCGTCATCACGCGAAACGTGCGGCCGATCGACTACGACATGGACACGGGTCGTCTCGCGATCCTGGATCGGATTGACGTCTACCTTCGTGACTCCCTGCGGGACCGATCCGCGTCCATAGGTCACTCGTTGGACAACATCCGTCGGACTCTGGACGGGTACGTGGCGCCCCCGCAGGCGGCGTCATGGGCCGCGTGCACAGCGTATGACGTGTTCGTCGGGTACCTGATTCTCGACGCGTTGATCGGGAACGGTGACCGCCACGAGCAGAACTGGTCTGTGCTCCGTGCACGGTCCAGCGAGGGCCCAGCAGACGCGCTGGCACCGGCGTATGATATGGAAGCGAGTCTGGGTTTTCAGCTGACGGATGACGCGAGGGCTGCGAGGCTTCGCGATCCGGCAGCGCTTGAGTCGTTCGCCTCGAAGGGTCTCGCACGCCGATTCGACGGGGACTTGAAAACCTCGCTGGTTGATCTCGCGGTACGAGCCACGCAGAACTGCACCGATGCGGGAAGAGCGCGCATCGCGAGCTTGTTGGAGTCTGTGGAACGCTCTGATTTCGAAGCGATGCTTGCCCGTCATGGCGGAGTGTCGGAGGTCACGCGTAGGTTCGCAGGTGCAGTGTTGGAGATCAATGGAAGGAGGATCCAAGATGCCATCCGTGCTTGAAGCGCCGATTGCTGATGTCGTGACCGAGACCGAGTTGCTCGTTGTCTGGCAGCAGCCCACCACGCGCGCGATGATTCCCGTCGGGGTCCTTAGATTCGACGGCGAGACCTACGCGTTCGAGTACCTTCCAAACGTCGCTCACGTCGCAGAGTTCAGGCCGTTGCTCGGCTTCCGCGACCTCACGAAGAGATACGAGAGCGACGAACTGTTCCCGCTGTTCCATGAGCGAGTGATGGACCCTACTCGTCCAGATTTCGTCCGCGTGCTTGATGAGTTGAGCCTCGATCCCGCGTCTGCGACTCCATGGGAGCAGCTCGTGCGTTCAGGCGGATCTTCGGAGGGGGACACGCTCCAGGTCACTCCCTTGCCTCGCGAGAGCACAGAGGGCTGGACCTGCACTGCCCTGGCAGCAGGGGTCCGGTATCTCGCCAAGAAGAGCGTCACGACGACCGCCGGACAGACGCGTCTCTACTCGGATGTCGAACTCGAAGCTCTCTTGGGTGGACTTGTCCCCGGCCAGCCCCTCCGCGTCATCGCGGAGGCCGGGAACGACTACAACGCCGACGCTCAACTGTTCTTCACGGAGCATGGCGAGCCTGTCGGCTATGTGCCTGACTGGCTCGCGAAGCTCACGGCGCCCTGCCTTCACGATGGAACAAGGGTCCGAGCGGTTGTTGACCGTGTCAACGGACTCAGTGCGGGGTGGCATCTTCGCGTTCTCGTAACTCTTCACGTTGGAGAGTCCTTCGCGGACCTTCAAAGTCGGATCGACACCGCCACTAGCTCTTACTGATCCGCGTGCCCGAGGGTCCCGTGGGGGTCCTAGCGTCCGATGACACCACCGAATCCTGTGTGTTCCACGCGCAGGAACTCGCGATTTCTACACCATCTGCATACGTCGCAGGCCCTGCTAAGGCGGAGTCCCCCTACGGGGACCGAGGGTTCAAATCCCTCCGTCTCCGCCATTTCGTCGATTGCCGGAACCAGTGCGGTCCGGCGGTGTTCTTCCGTTTCATGCACTGACCTGAGGTGCGGTTCCCGCGTCACCACCCGTGCATCGAGTGCTGGTGCGAAGCCACGACAGTGTGGATGAGTGACGCTCCACGTGCCGGCGTCGGGGGTCGTCGACCTGCGCGCGTCGGGGGATCGCTGCTCCGCTACGGGGCTCACGCAGGAGGAACATACGCATCGCCCAGGGCTCGGATACACGACAGGAGTTGGTGTGGAGATTCTGAGTTCGGCAGCGCCCCTGACCTGCTTCTGTGCTCACGCTTGTCTCCGACATGCGGAAGAGTGCCGGAGGCGGTTGATCTTGTCGACGGCATCGTCGCCGCGGCAGCCATGTGCGTGCGAACGCGCTTGACCCCACATCGAATGTTTGGCAGGTTAGCCTAACCTAACTGAGCCGGGGGGCATGGGGATGGATCAACGTATCTGGATAGCGGGTATTGTGCTCGCGGCGGGGCTGATGCTCGCGGCGACACCGGTGGTCGCGTCAGCATCGGATCAGCCAGACGGCATCAACGAGGCCGAAACCGTACGACTTCTCGAAGAGAATGACGTTCCACGCGAAGAGCCCTCGGATGCACGTCTCGACGTTGCGATTCCCGATTCGGCGTCTGGAGCTGTGACCATCGCATCGGATCAGGGGCAATTGGCAATCTCGTTGCCTACCCAGGAAGATGCTGGCGCTGTCGGCATCGGCGCGCACGCCTTCTCGTACAGCCTCTCGGACGGCAGTGTTCTCGCGGCCGTTGAGCATGAAGGCGGCGCGCAGATCGTCTCACTGATCGCGGATGCCACGGCCCCGGAAGAGTATGTCTACGAGCTGGCCGGTGACTTCGCCAGGGCAGAAGTCACAGACGATGGAACAGTTCTGCTGTGGCGCGAGGATGGTGCGCTTCTCGGAGGATTCTTCCCCGCGTGGGCGAAGGATGCTTCCGGCAAAGATGTGAAGACCCACTACCGGCTCGATGGTCGAACGCTCGTCCAGGTGGTTGAGCATCACGGGGTCGAGGAGCTGACATACCCTGTCGCCGCCGACCCGAAGTACGGCTCAGGCGTGCTCTCGGAGAGCAAGGCATCCACGTACGCCGGCGGCGGCTATCAGGTCAGCGCCTGGCTGTCCGCGTGGGGGCGTGCTGTGTACTTCACGGACAATCGGATTCTGGCTGTCGAGGGTTGGGGCGTGCTCAGGAAGAATCACTGGCAGGTCGCGGACAACAGATGGAAGACCTCGCTGTCGCAACAGTGGGATTGCCACATCGCAGGCGGATGGCTGGAGTGGTCGTCGTGGGACTTGGAGACCAAACGTCCCGCAAACGCCAAGTGGCGCGACCGTATCCTGAACAACCTGTTCACTCCGTCCGCCGTCTGCAACTGGTAGCGGGGTGACTCGGGCACATGCCAACCGCAACTCGTTTCACTGCTGCGTGTGTCATCACGCTCGTCTTTGTGGGGCTGGTCAGTAACTTCCTGGTCACTCCCGCACTCGCGAACAGCGGGGGGATCGGAGCGTACAGTCGGGTGCCTGTGTGGGCGATGCTCTCGGCGATCTGTTGGACAGCAGGGTGGGCTTTCGGGGCAACCCTCGCGTGGCTTGCTGCTCGATCCTTGCTCGAGCTCGTCGAGATCCGGGTCGACCGGCACGAGGCGCGGGGCGTGTTCACATCGGCGATCGTCGTCGGCGCGATCAGCCTGATCTCGGGCGGCTTCCTTGTTCCGAACATCGCCGCGTCACTGGCGTTCGTTCATGCTGACCGGAGCGCATTCGTGAACCCGGTGCCGCAGATCCTCGGCCTGGTCGCCGTGGTGGGAGTTCTCTTCACCGTCTTGCTCATCGTTCTCGCGGCACTGATGACGCGCACCGCAGCCACCCACCCAAGCGCTGCATCGGGGGACTCACGCTCCGACGACGAGACCGCGCGATCAGCCTCGCCGTCTCCCGCGGGGTCTCGAAAGCCCGCACCGAGGGCATGCTGCTAAACCCATTGGAGTGTTGCGGCGAGGTCGCTCGGCGAGTCACCGATCGCCTACCTCACCGGTTGGAGACTCTGCCTCGCTGCAGACCTGCTTCGCGACACCGACCACACGGTCGAGTCCATCGCCCGCCAGGTCGGCTACTCCACCTCGTACGCCCTCAGCACCGCCTTCGACCGACAGTTCGGCATCCGCCCAACCGGCTATCGCCGTCTTGCCCAGCTGGAGGGTCACCGAGCGCTCACTGCTGGTTCAGGACGTCTGAGCGGCGCGCCAACAGCCGTCTGACGCGCCTGACGATCCGCTGGCGTGACGGGAGTCGAACCAGCGTGTCCATCGTTCGGTCCGGGATGACGGCGGGGTCGCCGACGGGGGAGGACGGTGTCCCCCAGCGCACGGCTGTGCGGGCTACCCCGTCTGGTCCATGGGCGTCGCGGACGGAGCGCAGCACGTGCGACCGGTGTGGCTCAGCGGCCCTGTCCAGAGTCGCTCGCTGGCGCGGCGTTCAGTCTTCTCGTCGTCCGCGCGCTCGTCGTCCGCGCCGGGACATGAGGGCGTAGGTCACCGCGGCGGCAACGATGCTGCTGAGGACGGTGATGATCCATCGAAGGACGGCGTCGATATCGGTGAGCGCGGCGAGTCCGGCGTTCACGGCCAGTCCGACGACCGCCAACGCGAGAAAGGCAGCAACGTCCGCATGTCTGGGTCCTGATGATGTCACGGTGTTCTCCTCCGCTTGTCGTGTTGTCTTTCTCTGACGCGCGTTGCGGGCTCAGTCGATCGACACGAAGCCGAACCGCACGGCTTTGATGACCACCTGGACGCGATCGCGCACCGCCCACTTGACCATCACCCGGGCCAGATGGGTCTTGACGGTGGACTCGGCGATCCCCAGATCGACGGCGATCTCGGGGTTCGAGAGCCCTGTGCAGAGGAGCGTCACCACGGCGGCTTCACGCTCGGAAAGGGGCTCGTCCGGCATCCACGCCCGACGGGAGGCGTCGCGGCAGGACTGCCGGATGAGCGCGCGGATGCTGAGCTCGCAGAGAAAAGCTCGGTGTACTCGTGCCGCATGGATCGCCGGGATGAGCTCGTTCGGCGCGCCGCCCCGCGAGACGACGGCGAAAACGCCCGTGTTCCAACAATCCGTGATCGCTGAGGCGCGGTGGTCGTCGACCACGGCAACGAATGGCACCGCGGGCACGGAGCGAGTCAGGGACTCGAGGGCGGGAATCTCTGAAGCCGTTTGACCCGCGTCGATGACGGCGACTTCCGTGCTCGGCGCCGCCATCTCAGGCCAGGCGCCGCCCGGGCTGTCATCCTGCCCGACGATGCGGACACAGCCGTTGCCGTCAAGGAAGCGGCTCAGGTGCGCGTCCTGGGCAAAAAGATGCACCTGGATGGCGCACTGGCCTGCTCCCTCGATGCAGGCGAGTTGCCAACCCTCGCGCCATCGAGCGCTGTCCCCCATGTGCCCCCCACAGGCTCAGCAACGGCTGTATCGAAAGGTGCGCGACCAACTCCGGGGCAAGATTGGCCGATTCCGTTGCGTTCACTCTACCGCTCGGCGGGCGGCGGTCCAGTGCTGAGGCGCCTTCTCCCTCAAAGTGAATCGGCCTGGCTTTCGTTCCTATCGGGAGCCTTGTCCGGCATAGACCGGATTGGCTGATTCCAGGTCAGCGTAGTACGTGTCCTCGACCTCGGTGGGTGTGCGCATGTCGAGCTCGCCGTGTAGGCGGGAGGTGTTCCACCACCCCACCCACTCGAGCGTCGCCAGTTCGACCTGCTCGACCGTCCGCCACGGACCCCGCTGACGGATCAGCTCGGTCTTGTAAAGGTTGTTCACGGCCTCTGCCATCGCGTTATCGAACGAATCGCCCACCGTTCCTGTCGAGGGGACGGCGCCGAGTTCGACGATCCGGTCGGTGTAGACCATCGCGGTGTAGTTCGACCCGTGGTCCGCGTGATGGATGAGACCGTCGAGCCGTCCGCCGACGTTCCAGGCGGCCATGTCGAGGGCCTGCATCGGCAGGATCTCCGACTTCAGGGTCGAGGCGACGTTCCACCCGACGATGCGCCGCGAGTAGACGTCGGTGACGAACGCAACGTAAGCGAACCCAGACCATGTCGCCACGTAGGTCACGTCGCAGACCCAGAGCCGCCGCGGCGCCGGCGCGGTGAAGCGGCGGTTCACGAGATCGCTCGGCAGCACCGCTGTCTTGTCGGAGCGCGTGGTGAACACCCGTTTCGACTTGCGGAGTCCGCGGACTCTGGCCAGGCGCATGAGGCGTTCGGTCTGGTCGCGGCCGATCTCCCATCCTTGACGGCGCAGGAGGGCGTGCATCTTCCGGCGCCCGTAGACGCTGTAGTTCTCCGCATGCAACCGGGCGACTTCCGGGACGAGCAGTTCGTCCTTCAACTGCCGCGCCGACGGCGCACGACCCACCGCGGCACGATACCCACGAGCGGTGAGGAAACCTTGAACTGCCGGGCGCAACACCCGGCAGATGAGCTCGACCCCGAAACGATCCCGATTTTCGTTGATGAACCGGACCATCTCGGTCAGGGGCGGTCGAGCTCCTTCGCGAAAAACACGCTCGCAGCCTTCAGGATTTCGTTGGCCTTGCGAAGCTCGGCGTTCTCCTTCTGCAGCCGCTTGATCTCCGCGGCCGCGTCAGTTGTCACACCTGGCTTCGCACCGGCGTCGACCTCCTGACGGCGTTGCCAGATCCTCAGCGTCTCGGGGCTCATTCCGAGCAGCCCGGCCACATGCCTGACTGCACTCATCATGTTCGGATGCGACGGCCGCGTCTCCGCGAGCATCCGCAACGCCCGCTCACGCATCTCCGGCGAATACTTCCTGTTCATCGAGTTCCATCCTTGCTTGAAGAACGGAACGAAAACCAGGCCGATTCATTCCGTGCCATCCATCCCAGACGGTTTCGAAGCGTGCGACCCACGCAACTACACCGTCGAATCCCTCGAGAGTCAGGGCAGCCCGGGGTGTGAAATGGCGGGGTCAGGTCTGCTTTTCCCTGATGGAGCGAGCGTGACGATTCCCCCGGTGGGTGCGGTTATCTCTACGCAGCGCTCGGTGGGTTCCTCGGACGGCGACGAGTATCAGGTCGTCAACTGGGGTAGCCCGGGAACGGGCGCTGCGGGCGTGCGGGACGGTAAGTACGCAGATATTTGGGCTTCCACGCCTGAGGCCGGCGACCTTCAGCGCCAGCAGGGTGAGATTGAAAGCAAGTAATCGAGTTCGAACCTGGGGCAAGGGCAGCAAGGGCTCTGACCACGCACGCCGGATCGCCTCGTGTCCGGCGGGCCGCTTCACCTGTCGCCCCCACGCTGGGATGCCCACTAGCTCAGAGTCTTCCATCCCTTCATTTCTAAGCGGTCTCGGTTCTCCGAATGACGACAGAGACGACTCAATGGGCTCCTTCCCGAGTGCATCAGCCGTCCCCTCAGCGCTTTCTCAGGTAGTACGGAGAGCGGCAAGATTTCGGGCTTCGAGAGATCAATGGGAACTCGCTATCTCATCCGTGGCTTGACCGTCATCGACTGGAGCGCTTTGATTGGCGGTGGAACCTGTTCCCCGAAACATAGACACGTCAAGGAGGCGAACTACGTGAAGAAAAGCATCATTGCCGCCGGTGTCAGCATGCTCACCGCGGCCATCCTGGTGTTAGCGACAGCACCGGCGGCCACTGCAGCCTCCCCTACCGCCCACATCTCCAGCGTCAGCCCAGCTCAAAGCCTTAATGAACGCGCAGCGGGTCTCACTGCCCTACTCGAGCAGGCCACTGCCATCCCCGACGAAGTACTTCTCGCCGGAGACGAAGCAACCCACGAGTGGCTGCAAAAGAACGCCCCCACCGCACAAGAGGGAAACGTAAGCGCGAAGGCCAGCGTCCTCGGTTGCGCAGGAGCGATCGCCGTCGCTCTGGCGGGAGTTGCCTTCCCCGCCGCTAAGCTCCTGAAAATCAAAAAGCTCGCCGACGAACTGGGCGGCGTTAAGAAGGCTGTCGACCTCCTCTGGGGAGCAAGCTTCAACTACGAGAAAGTCCAGGCCGCTGGCGGAGCACTCGCATCACTAGGAGCGGAACTCATCGGAGTTGCTTCGATCAAGGAGCAGTGCTTCGAATGACCCCGACGGGACTCACCCATAATCACGACAAGCGGCGCACCCGATCGATTGCAGCAACATTCGTCGGACTGGCGATACTCGCCGGAGCTGTCATCATCGCGGTGACCGGCGGGTCCATGCTCCTAGCGGCCGGGCTCGCTGTCGCAGCCGTCCTTGCCTTTGCGTTCGCTCCGACAACCCTCGGCCGCCCCACCGGGGAGACACGAACCGCACAACCAGTCAACCCTCAGCAACTGAAGCACTGGCGTAGATCGAACCCTGGAACCGACATCAGCGAAGCCGTCCACGCACATACCCGGCCCTGACACGCCGGTGAGGTCCCATCCCACGATGGGGCCTCACCGGCATACCTGCCCCTCTTCTACGACGGTTTTCGCTCGCACGTCTCTCATCTCTTAGCTCTGCGACAACCGAGATCCGGATCAGACGGACGGGTTCTCGCGAAGACAAGACGCGCAGCTAGGGATAGAACAGCTGCTCCGACGCAGGTCGCCAACCCGGGTGGGCGTGATAGATGCGCCGCTCAATCGGGCAAGCCACCAGAGACAGAAAATGCGGCAAAGAACACACCGAGCCCGGCGAGGCCGGACACGAAGAGCGCCATCACAGCCCAGAGCGTGCGCCCGACGCGGACGGCAAGCCCGATCAGGAGCGATGCCGCCACCACGACGCATACGCCGCCCCACTGCAACACCCCGGCAGTATCGAACTGTCGCTGCTCCGCAGCGGTCGCCGGCCACGGGATGTCTCCATCCATGGGGCCAAATAACACGCCGCCGGCAGCGAACAGCAGGAACGACAGCGCTAATACTCCCGCGGCAACGATGAGAAGCTGCATCCGGGTCCCGTCCCGATCTGCGGCCCGATCCCGCGGGCTAACTCTCATGGCGCCCACCCTGACATATGCCACACCCCCTCAGCGTGCGATCCAGCAAACGACGCTGCTGGCTCTGACGGCGCGTCGTATATCCCTTGACTTGCGAGACGTCTCGCACTGGCGACGGACCAGGCGTTGCGTTCTGCACGAATCCGCGACCACCCGGTTCTCATAACTACGTGTCGTAACCAGTCTCCTGTGTGCGGGTATAAGAGGCTAGTTATGAGACAACAGGGGGATGTTCGTGGCCAAACTCATCGGATACGCGCGCGTATCAACTCGCCAGCAATCGACGGACCGGCAGGAAGCCGACCTGATCGCTACCGGGGTCCGCCGTGACGACCTCTACGTTGACCACGGCGTTTCCGGCGCGCGCGCGTCCCGACCGCAGTTCGACTCCGCCCTCGCCGCGCTCGAGGCCGGCGACACCCTCGTGATCACTACCCTCGACCGACTGGGGCGCTCGACTCAGAACATGCTGGCGTTTGCCGACGAGCTCCGCGGCCGCGGAGCTGGCCTTCGTGTCCTCAACCTTGGTGGCGGCGACGTCGACACATCCACACCCATGGGGTCGATGCTGTTCACCATCATGGCCGCCCTCGCACAAATGGAGCACGAGATCAAACGAGAGCGCGTCGTTGACTCCATCGCCAAGAGACGCGCCGCCGGCCACGACCTCGGCGGACGCCCCCAACGCATCACAGACAGCCAAATCAAGAGTGCGCTGCGACTCGTCGAGGCGGGCACACCCGCCGCGCAGGTCGTCCGAGACCTCGGTATGTCCCGCGCCACGTTCTACAGACGATCGCGCGCCCTCCCCGCGGAGTGACCGCACGACATTTATCTCCATCAGAACCGCGCCACAAAGCGTCACGGTTGGGACTGTCTGAATAACGGTGTGTGGGGTCCGGTCTGATCCGAAAGGAGACGGCCGTGACTGACACGACCGAGATGTTGGATGACGCGATGATTGATCCCGTGACGGGAGAGATCATCGATCAGAAGGACCTCGCGGGGCGGTTGCTCGCGCAGGCGAAGGAGCAAGGCGTGAACCTGGTCGGGCCCGGTGGGCTGCTGAACCAACTCACGAAGAATGTGCTTGAGACCGCTTTGGAAGCCGAACTGACGGAGCACCTCGGACACGAGCACGGCGGTACGCCGATCGCGGCGAATATGCGAAATGGCACGCGAGTGAAGACGGTGCTGACGGAGATCGGCCCGGTGCAGATCGAGGTCCCGCGGGATCGAGAGGGGTCGTTCGAGTCGGTGATCGTTCCGAAGCGGAAACGCCGGCTGGACGGCATCGATCAGATCGTTCTGTCCCTTTCCGCTCGAGGCTTGACGACCGGTGAGATCGCTGCGCATTTCGACGAGGTCTACGGGGCGAAGGTCTCCGAGGACACCATCTCTCGCATTACCGAGAAGGTCGCCGGGGAGCTGGCGGAGTGGTCTTCGCGACCGTTGGACGCGATCTACCCTGTGATCTTCGTCGACGCGATCGTGGTGAAGGTCCGTGACGGGCAGGTCCGCAACACCCCGTTCTACGTCGTCATGGGCGTCACCACGGCCGGGGAGCGGGAGATCCTGGGTATCTGGGCCGGTGATGGAGGTGAGGGCGCACGGTTCTGGCTGCAGGTATTCACCGAGCTGAAGAACCGTGGCGTCGAGGACGTGTTCATCGCCGTCTGCGACGGGCTGAAGGGGCTTCCCGAGGCGATCAACACGACCTGGGAGCAGACCGTCGTGCAGTAGTGCATCGTGCACCTGATCCGCAACAGCTTCCGCTACGCCGGCCGACAACACCGCGACGCGATCGTGAAGTCGCTGAAGCCGGTCTATACGGCCCCGAGCGAGCAGGCCGCGAAAGACCGGTTCGAAGAGTTCGCGGGCGAGTGGGGCGACCGCTATCCGGCGATCATCCAACTCTGGAAGAGCAGCTGGGCGGAGTTCGTGCCCTTCCTTGAATACGACGTGGAGATCCGCCGGGTGATCTGCACGACCAACGCGATCGAATCGATCAACGCCCGCTACCGCAGAGCGGTCCGCGCCCGCGGGCACTTCCCGAACGAGCAAGCCGCGCTCAAGTGTCTCTACCTCGTGACCCGGTCGCTTGACCCCACCGGCGGCGGGAGGGCACGCTGGGTGATGAGGTGGAAGCCCGCGCTCAACGCGTTCGCGATCACCTTCGCCGGACGGTTCGAAAGAACCACCTACTGATGAGAACCGCCGGACCCCACACACCGTTTATCGGACAGGCCCTGGATTGGATCCTCCGGGCCCTCGGCCTCGGGTAGGACCACGGTGGGGCGGTGCGGGCGAGAACCTCCGTCCCACCGCTTCCCCCAGCGTCGGGGCGGTGCCGTCGGCGTTCGCACCAGGCGCGACGCCCTTCTTCCCCGCAGCGCTCGGTCTCGATACGCTTTCGATGCTGACTGCGGCGATGCGCGGCTCGGTCAGATCTCGGGCACCGCGGCAGGTTGAGCCGCGATGTTCCGGCTCATGGCGGTGCGGGTGCAGCTGATGGATCCTGTGATCTGTCGCGGGTCACGGGATTCGTCGTGCAGGACTCGTCTGCACGCCGGGATGAGGCGGGAAACGGGTGTCGCGGGTAAGTGTGGCCGACGTCCCGGTCAAGACGTCGGCCACGATTCCTTCGAAACGGATCAGAAGGTGGCTGTATTTTACCAGCGCCGGGGAATCGAGAGCATGTGATGATCGACGGACGTCCCTCTGAACTGCCGCCGGCCGGTGGCGAGCCGGGCGAACTGCACCTCGCGAGCAGCGCGTACGCGTACCTCAACGTACGGGACGCGATCACCGCCGTGCTGAGCAGTGGAGCGCTGGCCGTGGGGGTGATGTTCATTCCCGAGCCGGTGGTCCGGATGGTCGTCTGGGGCGCTCTCGCCGTCCTGACAGCGAGTTCCTTGCTCATCGAGCTGCCGTGGTTGAACCGCATACGGGCGCGAACCACGACATACACGGTGACGCCCGACTACGTCTACATCGCCCGCGGACGCCTCTGGCGACGCACCATCGTCATCGCCACCCGCCATATTCTCAATGTCGAGATCGCCCAGGGCCCCCTCCTTCGCCGGTTCGGAACGGTCACGCTGCGTTTCTCATGCATCACGGACGTCGAGTGGCTGGGTCCGCTCGACCCCGAGGCCGCGGACCGCGCGCGGGCCGTCGTCCTGAGCCTGCCGAGAGCGCAGCGCAGCGCACCGGCGATGTTCCCGACCGAGCGAGGCTCCCGTGGCGAGTGACGTGCGCCTGCCGCGCAGATACCTCCTCGCGGCCTACATCGAGGCTGCGCCGAAACTCGCGGGCACCCTCCTTGCGGGTCTCATCTACGTGTTCAGCCCCGGTCTCTGGCCCGGATCCTGGGCATGGCTCGTGATCGGCCCTCTCCTCGTCGCCACCCTGATCGACCCCGTCTGGCGGCACCAGTTCACGCGGTTCCGCCTCACTGCCGCGCATCTGACGATCATCAGCGGAGCGGTCAGTCGTCGGGAACGGGTCGTGCCGTGGGCCGAGATCAGTGCGATCGATGCGCGGCAGTCGTGGGCATTCCGGTTGTGCGGGGTCTGGTCGCTGACGATCGCGCAGGCGGGAGCCGAGCATACGACCATCGATCTCGCGGGTGTGGATGACCATCTGCGTCGCCGCGTGCTCGCCAACGCCGGTCACTCGTCAGTTCCGTTGGTCGATGCAACGGAACCAGAGGCGGGCCGATCCGGCCTCTCCCCGCCTCGGCCGACGACCCTGTACCGGGCGCGACCGACGCATCTGCTGGTAGCGGGCCTGATCTATGGTCAGGTCGCCGTGCTCGGTGCGGGCGTGGCGATCGCGGTGATGGGCATGCTCAGCCAGCTGGGCGCCGAGGGCCTGATCGACTGGCAACTCCGCACCCACCCCGTCGGGTTCATCGTCGTCGTGAGCCTCACGATCGTGGGCGCCGGGGCGGTCGCGACCCTGGCGCGCTACGGCGGCTTCTGCGTTCGCCGTCGTCTGAATGGCCAGCTGACGATCAGCTACGGCCTCATCGCCACCCGGACCAGGAGCGTGGAGCCGGGAGCGACGATCGGGGTCGTCCTCCACCGGAACATCGTCGAGATGTGCCTGGACCGGGTGCGGTTGGTGCTGATCACCACCGACAACGCCGTGGATGCGGGGGCGAACCTCGTGTTGCCGTCGTTGCCGCGCAGAGTCGTGCGCGACGTCCTGCGCGCCGGCTTCGGCAACAGGGCGGCGGACTCGGCGATCGTCGAGACCCCCGGTATGCGGTCGTTTTGCCGCGCTGTGACACTGCTGGCAGGCACCGTCGTCGTGTCGGTCATCATATGGGCTCTGTGCGTCGCCTCGGGATGTGCCGGCTGGGTCACGCTGGGCCTCGCAGCGCTCGGATTCGTCGTTGAGTCCTGGCTCGGGCGCGTCATGGCCGCACGACTCCGCACGGACCGGCGGCGCGATCTGACCGTCATGACCACCCGGACCATCTCCGACCGACAGCGGATCATCGACAACGCTGCCCTGCACGCTCTTTCGACGGCTCGGCCACGCGGGCGGCTGGTTTTCGTTCGTATCCACTACCTCGCTGGTGCGCCGAGGGCGCTCTCTTCCTTCCGGTTTCGTGCCGCAGAGGTCGAGGCGCTGGCCGTCCGTATCGCCGCCGGCCGCCGCGACATCTGCCGCTCGGATGAAACCGCGTGAGCGCAGGTGACGCCCGTTCCGCCGGTGACCGACCATGCCGTCACGTCCACCGCGGTGAACCCGCCGGCTGTGCGAACCTCCCGGCGCGGAGTGCTCAGGTCGACCGGAGGGCCCCGGACACCCGAGCGATCCGCTCGGCGAGACCGGGAACGCACCCCGCGGGGAGAGCGGCAACCGGCCACCACGAGACCTGCTCGCTCTCATCGCTCGCGGTGGGGCGCGCGGTCAGGTCGGCGGTGAACGCGAAGCCGACGTCCCAGTGCACCTGACAGGTCCCGAAGCCGGCGGAGAGCGCATGTCGATCGAGGTCGACGGGTCCGGGGAGCGCTGCGACGAGCTCATCGATTCCGCTTTCCTCGGCGGCCTCCCGTCGCGCGGCCGCGGCGAGCGAGGCGTCTCGGCGCTCGACGTGCCCGCCGAGCTGGACCCAGAATCGCCCCTTGCCGTGGAAGCACAGCAGGACGTGGTCGAGCGTCGCATCGAAGACGAAAGCGCTCGCGGTGAGGTGTTGAGCGGTCGATGTCTCCCGCAGGGTGTGCGCCTCGTCCTCAGCGAAGGCACGGTACTCCGCGAGGAGGGCGGGGTCGTGCCCCGCCGTCGGGCTCCACGTCGCGAAGGTCTGCGCCGGTGATTCCGTTCGGGTCATTCGTCTTCTCCATGCTTCTCGCCGGTCGGTACCGTCGCCCGGAGCGTCCAGCCGTCGCCGTCTCTGCCCCAGTCAAGCGTCCCGCTGTGCCGTTCGAGGCGTTGGCCAGCCCGCCGCAGACCGCGTCCGCCGCCGCCGGCGTCCGGGGGGATGAGGCTGGCAGGGCAAAGATTGGTGACGATGAGCTCGACGGCGTCGGCGCGCTCATGGATCGCGATGCGCGCCGACGACGACCGGGGGGCGTGCTTGATGACGTTGGTCACTGCCTCGATGGCTGTCTCGGTGAGCAGCTGCTCGACGGCAGGGGCGGCGCCGAGGGGGCTGGACGGTATCGAGACGACGGTGGGGATCCCGGCGTCCGTCAAGAGGGTTCCCAGCGAGGTGGCGGCCTCGACCACGTTGCCCTCGTACCGTGTCGGTCGGCTCGACGGCCCCTCGGTCTTCGTGTCGCGGATCAGCGAGAGCAGCGACTGGATACTGTGCAGCGCCTGTTCTGCCGCGTCCTCGATGGTGGCCAGGGAGACCTGCCGGGCCGCGTCATCCGGCTGCCGGGGAAGCGCGCGAGCGTGGAAGAGGATGAGCGTCAGGTCGTGCGCGATGCCATCGTGCAGTTCATCGGCGATGCGTTCCTGCTCCTCGCGAGCGATCATCTCGAGGTCTTGGGCGACGCGCGTCCGTTCGGCGACGAGGACGGCCTCCCGGGCGGCGAAGAGGCGGAACGCGATGCCCGCGAGGAACGCGATCATCGCGACGCCGGCCACGCCGTACACACCGCCCTTGGCGAGGGTCGACCCGCCCGCAGCGACATATGTCGTGAGCGTCGCGAGGAGCACGACGTGCAGTGCCAGCACCCCCGGAGCACAGGTGGCGGCGACCAGGCTCAGTGCGATCGCGAGTTCCAGCAGATCCCCGCCGCTGCCGGTGAGGATCACGCCGACGCTGCTGACCGCCATCACGATGAACGCCGCGATCGTCGGCTGCCAGGCGAACGCGGCCAGACCCACGTAGAACCCGAGCCCCAGAAGATCGTTGCGGGTGAAGGAGCCGCCGATGATGAAGCCGACGGCGACGCAGAGCAGAACGCCGATGGCGAGGAGCAGCAGGACCTTGACCGCGGGATGCAGGCTGCGCTGCTCCCAGAAGGCGCGGGACCGCAGCATCCTCGTCATCGACGTTCGGGCGATGAGCACCGTCTCCGGTGCATCATGCGAGGATGTGGGGGACTTAGGCACAGATGCCGAGCATCTTGCAGAGCCAGTCGCCCATGTCCGCCCTCCCCCCGGGACTCGTGTGGAACAGTCCTCCGACGCCGTGAACGTTGATCAGTCCCATACCGCACTCCCTCTCTCCGGGCGGCGAACCATATCGGCCGGCGCCATGTCTGTGCTGTTCAGCCTACGAGGCATGCCTTCATGGCCACGGAATCATGGCCTCTGGGCTAGATTTCTGACCGCGCGGGCGCGATACCGTACCGGAGTGAGTGAAGTTGTCCGCGTCCTAGTCGTCGACGATGAGGCCCTCGTGCGGCACGCCCTCCGCGCGTTCCTCTCCGCCGACGACCGCGTCACGCTCGTCGGCGAGGCCACAGACGGCTCCGAGGTGGTCGAACGCTGCCGAGCCTCCCGGCCGGACGTCGTGCTCATGGACATCAAGATGCCGGAGGTCAGCGGGGTCGAGGCGACGCGGCGGGTGCTCGACTGGAATCCGCGATGCCGAGTTCTAGCGCTGACGACGTTCACCACCGAATGGCGGGCGCTCGAGGTGCTGCGGGCCGGTGCCTGCGGCTACCTGGTGAAGAACTCCACGCCGGAGCAGATCATCGACGCCGTCGTGGCCGCGCATGCCGGCGACCGGGTGGTCTCCCCGGAGGTGCAGGAAAGGTTCGTGCGAGCCGCCATCGAGGCCGGCGGGAGCCTCGTCACCGATGCGCCAGCGCTGAGCGACCGGGAGCGCCAGATCATCGAGCGGATCGCGAAGGGACTCTCCAACGCCGAGATCGCCGAGGATCTCCACTACGCGGAGGGGACGGTCAAGGCTGACATCCGCCATATCAACCACCTGTGGCGGGTTGAGAACCGTCTGCAGATCGTGCTGCGGGCGACGGAGCTCGGCATCATCAGCCTCTAGCTCGGGACGCCGAACGTGTCCTTGTCGACAGCGGGTCGGCGGATCACGACAGCCGTGATGACGCGGATCGATAGCCCTGGGGCTACAACGGGCCGGATCGGCTTGCCCATCGTCGCCGGACGCCTGCACGATAACAACAGCCACCGCCGACGGCGGATGGTTCTGTCCTGCTTGAACGCTCTGCCCACCGAGATCTGCTGAGAGGCGACGATGAACCAGACCATGGCCCAGCGCTTGACCGTCACGCTCCCGCTCGTGGGGGCGGCATTCCTGCTCGCCTCGATGTTGCTCTCCGAGTGGTTCGCCGTGACCGCCTGGACGCTCGCGATGGCGTGCTTCGTCGTCGCGCTGACCTCTGCGCTCATCGTCCACCGGCAGCAGCGGAGCTAGCGCCTCCCGCGCTCGTGCCGTCCGCCACGCCCGCCACGGGAGACGCGTGCGCCTGCTGCGCCCGGCCCAGGAAGATCACCCCGCCGGCGCCTGATCGCGCCGCGCTGTCACGCCGAGCAGCCGGGCTCGGCTAGGGTCGTCGCATGACCAGCGCGACGACGCAGAAGCGCGAGGCCTTCGGCTCGCGGAACGTGTTCATCCTCTCTGCGATCGGATCCGCCGTCGGACTCGGAAACATCTGGCGCTTCCCCTACGTCGCGTACGAGGGCGGCGGCGGTGCGTTCCTCATCCCCTATCTGTGCGCGTTGCTGACGGCCGGAATCCCGCTGCTGTTCTTTGACTACGCGATCGGCCACCGCTATCGGGGCTCTGCGCCGCTGGCCTTCCGCCGCATGCACCGTGCCGCGGAGCCGCTGGGATGGTGGCAGGTGCTCATCTGCGTGGTCATCTCGGTCTACTACGCGGTGATCATCGCCTGGGCTGCGATGTACACGTGGTTCTCCGCACGGCTCACCTGGGGAGCCGGCAACGAAAACGACTTCTTCTTCAGCGACTTCCTGCAGGCGGGTGATGTCGCGGAGGTCGGAGTCTCGACCGTCTTCGTCCCGCAGGTCGGCATTCCGCTCCTCGCCGTGTGGGTCATCACGATCGTCATCATGGGCCTCGGCGTGAAGCGGGGCATCGGGCAGGCCAATATGATCCTGATGCCGTTGCTCACGGTCATGTTCGCGATCCTCGTGGTGCAGGCGCTGTTCCTGCCGGGCGCCCTGGACGGGCTCAACGCCTTCTTCGCGCCCAACTGGGAGGCCCTGGCCGATCCCGCCGTGTGGGCGGCGGCGTACGGGCACATCTTCTTCTCGCTGTCGGTCGCGTTCGGGATCATGGTGACCTACTCGTCCTACCTCAAGCGCAAGACCGACCTCACCGGCTCCGGACTGGTCGTCGCGTTCGCCAATTCCGGTTTCGAGATCCTCGCCGGGATCGGCGTCTTCGCGGCCCTCGGGTTCATGGCCCAGGCGCAGGCCACCGATGTCTCCGAGGTCGCCTCCGCCGGAATCGGGCTCGCCTTCGTGGCGTTCCCGACGATCGTCTCGCAAGCCACCGGCGGCTCGATCATCGGCGTCCTCTTCTTCGGCGCCCTCGTCTTCGCCGGGCTGACCTCGCTCATCTCGATCCTCGAGGTGATCGTCGCCGCCCTGCAGGACAAGCTCGGCTGGGGCCGCGTGCGCACCACGCTCACCGTGACGATCCCGCTCGCGGTGATCTCGATGGCGCTGTTCTCCACCACGACGGCGCTGGCCGTCCTCGACACGACGGATGCGTTCATCAACGCCTTCGGCATCATGGCCGTCGCGCTGGTCGCGGTGATCGTGGTCGCGTGGCTGCTGCACCGCCTGCCTGCCCTGCAAGAGCACCTCAACCGGCGTTCCAGCTTCCGGGTGGGGGCCTGGTGGAAGATCCTCGTCGGTGTTCTCGGTCCCCTCGTGCTGGGGTACCTGTTCATCACGGGGCTGGTCGAGAAGATCGTCCAGCCCTACGGCGAGTACCCGTCGTGGTTCCTCGGGGTCTTCGGCTGGGGAATGGTGATCGCGCTGGTGATCCTCGCCGTCGTCCTCTCGTTCGTGCCGTGGAGTCGTCGCTCGCACGCCAAGGACGACCCGGAGTATGACGCTTTCCTCCGGGCCGAGGGGTACGACCCCGACCCGGAGACCGGCGTCGTGCCGACACAGCAGAACGGAGCGCGCTCATGAGCGGAACGGCGATCGTCATGATGGTCGTCTCGATGGTCACCGTCTGGGGCGGCCTGATCGCGGGGATCGTCAACCTCCGTCGGCATCCCGAGGTCGCGGAGCACGAGCCGGACGCTCCGCCGATCGAGCTCTAAGCCCTGGGGCGGGTGGGCAGGCCCGATTCTGAGGGCAGGCGTGGGCAAGCAGCGCAGAGCGCGCACGCTGTCCCCGCCGGGACGCGCGCCGGACGGACGGGCGGTCCGCTTGTTCCGGCGTGTTTCCGAGCGGGAATAACCCCGTCACGGCGGTGGCTGTCCGTGGGGAGCGCCCGCTGCGGCCGACCAGAAGGAGACCAGATGAGAGACGACGTGTCGAGCGTGGACGCCCTGCGCGAACGCTACGGGGCAGAACACGGTGCCGACCTGAGCGGTCTGCCGCGCAACGACGTGCTCCACCTCCTCTACCGGCACCGATCGGTGCGCCGGTTCACCGACCAGGGCATCGACGATGCGACGGTGACGGCCATCATCGCGGCAGCGCAGTCGGCATCCACCAGCTCGAACCTGCAAGCCTGGTCGGTCGTGGAGGTGCGCGACCCGGAGCGCAAGTCACAGGTCGCCACGTTCGCCAACGACCAGGAGTTCATCCGCCGGGCGCCGGTCTTCCTCGTCTTCATCGCCGACTGGGCTCGCGCCGAGAGCATCGCCGCGTGGGAGGACGCGCCCGTCGGCGCCGTCGCCTATCTGGAGAGCACGATCGTCGGTGTGGTCGACGCGGCGCTCGCCGCCCAGAATGCGGTGATCGCCGCCGAGTCTCTGGGCCTCGGGGCGGTGTACGTGGGGGCCGTGCGGAGCCACCCCCGTGAGATCGCCGAGCTGCTGAGCGTTCCGCAGGGAGCGTTCCCGGTCTTCGGGGTGGCCATCGGGCACCCCGATCCGGCAGACGCGGCCGGTGTCAAGCCGCGCCTGCCGCAGACCGTGGTGCGCCACCGGGAGAGGTACGTCCCGGCAGAGCGCGCCGAGATCGAGGCCTACGACGACGCCCTGCGGGCGTACTTCCGCACGCAGGGCGCCGATCGCGGCTGGATCGCGCCGGTTCTTGCCCGGTTGCGTGGCGCCGCGTCTCTTCTGGGGCGGGACACGCTGCGCGCATCGCTGGCGGCGAAGGGCCTCCCGTCCCGGTGACGGGAGGCCGCGGCGCTATCGCGCGGCCAGCGCCAGCCAGGTGTCGACGACCGTGTCGGGGTTCAGCGACACGGAGGAGATGCCCTGGTCCAGCAGCCACGCTGCGAGGTCGGGGTGGTCGCTGGGCCCCTGGCCGCAGATGCCGACGTACTTGCCCTTGCGCTTGGCGGCCTCGATGGCCATCGCGAGGAGCTTGAGCACCGCGGGATCGCGCTCATCGAAAGCGGCCGCAACCAGAGCCGAGTCGCGGTCGAGGCCCAGGGTGAGCTGGGTCATGTCGTTCGAGCCGATCGAGAAGCCGTCGAAGATCTCGAGGTACTCATCGGCGAGCAGCGCATTGGTCGGCAGCTCGCACATCATGATGATCTCGAGGCCGTTCTCGCCACTGCGCAGACCGTTCTCGGCGAGCAGGTCGATCACCGCCTGCCCCTCCGCGAGCGTCCGGACGAACGGGATCATGATCTTGACGTTGGTGAGGCCCATCTCGTCGCGCACGAACTTCAGCGCCTCGCACTCCATCTCGAAACACGAGCGGAAGTCGGGGGAGATGTACCGCGACGCCCCGCGATACCCGATCATCGGATTCTCCTCGTGCGGCTCGTAGCGGTCTCCGGCGATGAGGTTCGCGTACTCGTTCGACTTGAAGTCGCTCATCCGGACGATGACGGGCTCCGGTGCGAAGGCTGCGGCGATCATCGACACCCCCTCGGCGACCCGCTTGACGAAGTAGTCGCGCGGTGAGGCGTAGGCGGCGATGCGCGGGGCGATCTCTGCGCGCAGCTCGGGCGGCAGCGTGTCGAACTCGAGCAGCGCCCGGGGGTGGATGCCGATCTGGCGGTTGATGATGAACTCCAGGCGAGCAAGACCCACGCCGGCGTTGGGCAGCCGAGAGAAGGAGAAGGCCTGGTCCGGTGTTCCCACGTTCATCATGATCTTGGTCGGCGCCGCCGGCATCTTGTCGAGGTGCGTCTCCTCCTCGGCGAAGTCGAGCAGCCCGTCGTAGATGAACCCGGTGTCGCCCTCGGCGCAGGACACGGTCACCTCCTGCCCCTCCCTGAGCGTGCGCGTCGCGCCACCGGCGCCCACGACGGCGGGGATCCCGAGCTCGCGCGCGATGATCGCGGCGTGGCAGGTGCGGCCGCCACGGTTGGTCACGATCGCGCTCGCGCGCTTCATGATCGGCTCCCAGTCCGGGTCGGTCATGTCGGCGACCAGGACGTCCCCGGTCTGGAACTCATTCATCTGCGCGACGCTGGTGAGCACGCGCACCGGGCCTGCTCCGATGCGCTGGCCGATCGCGCGGCCTTCGATGAGCACGTCGCCCGGCTCGTACAGCGTGAAGCGGCGGATGACGCTGGCCGATGCCCGCGAGACGACGGTCTCCGGGCGCGCCTGCAGGATGTAGAGCTTGCCGTCGACGCCGTCGCGGGCCCATTCGATGTCCATCGGACGCCGGTAGTGCTCTTCGATGACGAGGGCGTGGCGGGCGAGCTCCTCGATCTCGGCGTCGGTGATCGAGAAGTGCACACGGTCGGCCTCCGGCACGTCCACGAACGCCGTCGAGGCGCCCACCTGCGTGTCCTCGGTGTAGCGCATCGCGATGGCCTTCTCGCCGACGGAGCGCTTGAGGATCGCCGGGCGTCCGGCCCGCAATGCCGGCTTGGAGACGTAGAACTCGTCGGGGTTCACCGCGCCCTGGACGACGGCCTCGCCGAGCCCGTAGGAGCTGGTCACGAACACCGCCTGGTCGAAGCCGGACTCGGTGTCGACGGTGAACATCACCCCGGATGCGCCGATATCGCTGCGGACCATGCGCTGCACACCCGCGGAGAGCGCGACCTCGTCGTGGTCGAAGCCGTGGTGCACGCGGTAGGCGATCGCGCGGTCGTTGTAGAGCGACGCGAACACGCTGCGGATCGCCGCGATGATGTTGTCGATGCCGCCGACGTTGAGGAAGGTCTCCTGCTGGCCCGCGAAGGAGGCGTCGGGGAGATCCTCGGCGGTCGCCGATGACCGCACCGCCCAGGTGACGCTCTCCGGCTCCGCATCGGTGGAGACGAGCCGGGCGTACGCCGCACGGATATCGCGTTCGAGGTCGTCGGGGAGGGGGTGCTCCTCGATCCAGGTGCGCACGTCGGCTCCCACCCGCGCGAGCGCGGTGACGTCCTCCACGTCGAGACCGGCGATCGCGTCCCGGATGCGCCCGCGCAGGTCGTCATGGGCGAGGAAGCGGCGGTAGGCGTCTGAGGTGGTCGCGAAGCCGCGCGGCACGCGGACGCCCAGATCGGACAGGTGCGAGACCATCTCGCCGAGGGAGGCGTTCTTGCCTCCCACCTGGGCGAGGTCGTCCATGCCCAGGTTCTCGAACCAGAGGATGTTGCTCACGGGGTCTCCTTCGTCGGGATAGTGCTGCGCTCGGCGGGGTGTTGTCAGGGGCGCAGTTTGAGTGCTTGCAGGATCACGGCCGACATCTCCTCGACGCTCTTGGCGGAGGAGTTGACGAAGGGGATGCGGTTGCGGCGATACATCTCCTCCGCACGCCGCAGCTCGAGCGTGCACTGTCCGAGGCTCGCGTACGTCGAATCCGGGCGCCGCTCATGGCGGACCTGGCTCAGCCGCAAGGGCGTCGTGGTCAGGCCGAAGCACCGCGCCCGATAGGGGGCGATCATCGCCGGGAGGGCATCGCTGGGAAAATCGTCGTCGGTCAGCGGGTAGTTCGCCACGAGGAGGCCGTACTGCATGGCCAGGTACATCGTGGTGGGCGTCTTGCCGCAGCGGCTGGGGGCGACGATGATGAGGTCGGCGAGGTCGAGCTGGCGCATGCTCTGGCCGTCGTCGTGCTCGATCGCGTACTCGATGGCGCGCATGCGCTGAAAGTAGTGCTCGGTGTTGCTGACGTTGTGGAACTGGCCCAGCTGCTCGGTCGCGGTGGTCTGCAGCGCCTCTTCGAGGTCGGTGAGGTGTCCGCTGAGGAGGTCGATCCACGTCGCGGGGGAGTCGCGCAGGGCGGCACGCACCCGGGCGTCCTTGGTCGTGGTGAACAGGATGGGCGCCAGGCCGGCGGCCTCCGCCGCCCGGATGTCACGGACGACGGGCGTGACGTCGTCGAGGTCATCGACGAAGGGCACCGTGTGGCGGAGGAAGGTGAACCCCGGGAAGTTCGACAGCAGGGCGTTGCCGAGGGTCTCGGCGGTCACGCCGGTGCTGTCGGACACGAAGAAGACGGCGCGCGTCGCGGCCGCTGTGCCGGAAGGGGTGCTCACGCGTTAACCGTAGGGGAGCCGCGGAAGCGGCCTCTGACCAAATGGGGCGTAAAGAATGCTCAATCTTTTCGATGCGGAAAGCTGAGATATTTGCGGGCGGAAAGAGCGCCTGATTTTGTCCCGCTCAGTGGGACGCCACGTTCGGTGTGCTGGCAGGGGTCGCTGGCGCGCCGGGACCGGGCGGGCACGGGTACGCTTCTGTCGAGGGAGGAAGCGGTGGGAAGAACGCGCGATGCCATCGCCGACGGGGTCGCGATAGCGACATCGGCGGCGCGCATGTCGGTGCGCAATCGCATCCTCGTCGAGACCATCGGTCAGGGGAAGGACTACGACCCCGAGAGCTTCCTCGCCGAGGCTCGTGAAGACCTCCTCCTCCTCGCTCAGGAGGCGGAGGATGCCGCGGAGCACGCCCTGCAGATGCGCAAGCGCGCCACCGGCCGGCACAGCGACTCGCGCGGCACGCACGACTACCGCGACCGCGACCGGCGGAACCTCAGGACGCGCGCCAGGCAGGCCGCGGGAGTGGCCGTCCGCCTGCGCGAGATGGCCGGCGATCGGGCGTCGTTGGGCGAGCTGGTGGAGGCCGCCCGCGAAGCGGCCTGGGGTGACGTGCAGAACAACCTTCAGCGCCGCCTGAGAGTCGAGGGCATGCGTCCGGAGTCCGATCCGGACTATGAGCGCATGAGGGAGGCCCGCATGCAGTCGCTGCGGCTGATCGATCTGCAGGAGCTTGCCGCCGCCCAGCGGGCGCGCGAGCGGGCTGACGAGGACTGAACGCCATTTCGGTTCGGTAACGGTGCGAACAGTTTTCCCTGGTCGCGACGAAAATACCGATGCACTGACTCTATCTATCCGCATGGATCGTTAGACCTTGCGGTGAAGTTAGGTTAGCCTTTTTCACGGGTCGTTTAGGTTTGCCTAACCATCCCCGTCGTGAAGCCGCGTCGTTCAGACCTGCTGCGAGTAGCGACGTTCAGCACTGCACCCACCAAGGAGAGAACTGATGAAGTCGCGCCGTTTCCTGGCCGTTGCATCCCTGGCCATCGCATCCGCGCTCACGCTCAGCGCGTGCGGTGGCAGCCCCGCCGAAGAAGCCGCTCCGGCGGAGACCACGGCTCCCGCCGCCGATGAGAACTACTACCCCATCACCGTCACCGACATGGCGGGCAACGAGGTGACCATCGAGAGCGTTGACAGCGTCGGCATCACCGACAACCGCTTCTTCCAGCTCGCCGCCGACTGGGACCTCCCGGTCACCGTGGCCCCCCGCGACCTGATGAGCCCGAACAACCCGCTCAAGGACGACGACGCGATCCTCAACACCGGCACGCACCGCGAGCCCGACTTCGAGCAGTTCGTCGCCGCCGACCCCGACGTCATCATCAACGGCTACCGTTACTCCGGCGAGACCGGCGACGGCGTGAAGGCCGCCGCCCCCGACGCCGCGTTCGTCGACATGACCGGCCCGGAGGACCAGTCGGTCGACGAGTACGTCACCGAGAGCCTCACCCTGATGGGCGAGATCTTCAACAAGAAGGACGAAGCCGCCGCGCTCATCGACGACTTCCACGCCGCGATCGACGAGGCCAAGGGCGCTTATGACCCGGCCAACACGGTCATGGGCCTGGTCACCTCCGGTGGCGAGATCAACTACTCCAACCCGGTCGACGGCCGCGGTTCGAGCATCTTCTTCGACCTGCTCAAGCTGACCCCGGCGCTCTCCGCCGAGGGCTCGTCCGACCACACCGGCGACAGCGTCTCGCTGGAGGCTCTCGCTCAGGCGAACGCCCACTACTTCCTGGTGCTCGACCGCGACGCGGCCGTCTCCGACGAAGGTCAGAAGGTCACCCCGGCGCTGGAGCTGATCACCGGCTCCGCTGCGCTGTCGCAGGTTCCTGCCGTGCAGAACGACGCCATCTACGTCATGCCCGGCGACTACTACCTCACCGAGGACGTCTTCGCCTACATCACGGTCCTGGAGGGTCTGACCAACCTGTTCAGCTCCAAGTAAGCACGACACCGTCCCCGGTCGTCGAGCGAGCGCCGCTCAGCACGGACTCGCTCGACGACCGGGGCGTTCGTCGTCCTGCAGCCACGGAAGCTCCCGGAAGCCATGTCCTCACCGACGCCCCCCGCGCCGCGCATCACCAACGTCGATGCCCTCTCCCACTCATCCGCCCCAGCGCGCTCCCGTTCGCGGTGGAGCAGAACCTGGCCCCTGCTGATCGCGATCGTGCTCACCGCCGGCCTCATCGCGGTATCGATCTTCACCGGCGTCGCCGACATCACCGCAGCAGACGGCGAGGGCGGCGAGTTCCTCTGGATCACCCGTGTTCCCCGCACCACCGCGCTCATCCTGGCGGGCGCCAGCATGGCGATGGCGGGCCTGGTGATGCAGCTCATGACGCAGAACCGGTTCGTCGAGCCGACCACGGTGGGGACGACCGAGTGGGCCGGCCTCGGTCTGCTGTTCACGTACATCGTCGTGCCGACCTCCGGCGTGTTCACCAAAATGATCGTCGCGATCGTCTTCGCGTTCATCGGCACCATGATCTTCTTCGCCTTCCTGCGCCGCGTGACGCTGAAGTCCTCGCTCATCGTGCCCATCGTCGGCATCATGTTCGGTGCTGTCACGAGTGCGGTGTCCACGTTCCTCGCCCTCCAGTTCAACCTGCTGCAGGTGATCGGCGGCTGGTTCATGGGGCGGTTCACCGGTATCGAGATCGGTCGTTATGAACCGCTCTGGATCGTGGCCTTCGTGGCGGTGACCGTGCTGATCGTCGCTGATCGCTTCACCGTCGCCGGGCTCGGGAAGGACATCGCCACCAACGTCGGCCTCAACTACGAGCGGGTGGTCCTGCTGGGCGTCGGGCTGGTCGCCATGACCACCGGCGTCGTGACCGTCATCGTCGGCGCGCTGCCGTTCCTCGGGCTCATCGTGCCGAACATCGTCTCGATGGTGCGCGGCGACGACCTGCGTTCCAACCTGCCGTGGGTCTTCCTCACCGGCATCTGGATCGTGACCGTGTGCGACCTCATCGGACGCACGATCATCATGCCCTTCGAGGTGCCGATCTCCCTCGTGCTCGGCGTGGTCGGATCTGTCGTGTTCATCTTCATGCTCCTGCGTACGAGGAGGGCCAGTGTCCGCTGAGACCACCGCCGCCACGGCGGAGACGGACGCCGCACGTCACGCCGGTCCGTACACGAGCTCCGCGCACCGGGTCCGCTACGTCGCGGTGCTCATGGGGCTGATCGTCGGCGCGCTGGTGATCACCGCGCTGCTGCTGACCTGGGGAAACCAGTACGAGCTGTTCAGCGAGAAGTGGTGGCGCATCTCGAGCATGCGCCTCTCGGCGATCATCGTGATCGCGCTGGTGACGCTGTGTCAGTCGTTCGCGACGGTGACGTTCCAGACCGCGACGAACAACCGCATCATCACCCCGTCGATCATGGGCTTCGAATCGCTCTATGTTCTGATCCAGACGGCGATCGTGTTCTTCTTCGGCGCTGCGGGCCTGGTCGGCGTCGACCCGTTCGCGCGTTTCCTCCTCCAGAGTGCGCTGATGGTGCTCTTCGCCGTGCTGCTCTACTCCTGGCTGCTGTCCGGCCGGTTCGGCAACCTGCATGTGATGCTGCTGGTCGGCATCATCATCGGCACCGGGATGGGGGCGTTGTCGACCTTCATGCAGCAGATGCTGGACCCCAACGAGTTCGATGTGCTCAGCGCGCGGCTCTTCGGCAACATCGGAAACGCGAACACCGACTTCCTCTGGTTCGTCGTGCCGGTCGTGGTCGTCGTGAGCGGGATCATCTGGATGCTCGCGCGCCGGCTCAACGTGATCGCGCTCGGCACGGAGATCAGCACCAATCTGGGGCTGAACCACAAGCGCCAGGTGATGCTCATGCTCACTCTCGTCTCGGTGCTGATGGCGATGAGTACGTCGCTCATCGGTCCGATGACCTTCCTGGGGTTCCTCGTGGCCACGCTGGCGTACTCGATCACCGACACGTACGACCACCGCCGCATTCTGCCAGTGGCGTGGCTGCTGGGATACGTCATCCTGGCGGGCGCATACTTCCTGCTGCGTCACGTCCTCACCCTGGTCGACGCCGTCACGATCATCATCGAGCTCATCGGCGGCCTCGTCTTCCTGATCGTCATCCTCCGAAAGGGACGCCTGTGATCCGCCTGACCAACGTCCGCAAGCGCTACAGCGACGAGGTCGAGATCGGCCCCGTCTCGATCGAGATCCCCTCGGGCGGGATCATCGGCCTCGTGGGGCCCAACGGTGCTGGCAAGTCGACCATGCTGACGATGATCGGCCGCCTGCTCACGCCCGATGAGGGCACCGTCGAAGTGGGCGGGCTGGACGTGCACAAGACGCCGTCGAAGGTCGTCGCCAAAGCGGTCTCCATCCTGCGTCAGGAGAACCACTTCGTCACGCGCCTCACCGTGCGCCAGCTGGTCGGCTTCGGCCGTTACCCGTACAGCGGCGGCCGGCTGACCCAGGAGGACGAGGACAAGATCTCCGAGGCCATCGACTTCCTCGACCTCGCCTCCCTCGAGCAGCGTTTCCTGGATCAGCTCTCGGGCGGTCAGCGTCAGCGTGCCTACGTGGCGATGGTGCTCGCGCAGGACACCGACTACCTGCTGCTGGACGAGCCTCTCAACAACCTCGACGCCCAGCACTCGGTGCAGATGATGCAGCAGCTGCGCCGTGCCGCAGACGAGCTCGGACGCACCATCGTGATCGTCCTGCACGACATCAACTTCGCCGCCGCGTACAGTGACCACATCATCGCGATGGAAGACGGCAAGGTCGCCGTGCACGGCACGCCGGACGAGATCATCCGCGACGACGTCCTCACGCGGGTGTTCCGCACGCCCGTCGCCGTGCTGGAGGGGCCGCGCGGCAAGTTCGCCGCCTATCACCGGTGATCAGGGCCAGCGCGGCTGCGGGGGATTCGCGGCCGGGCTGATCGCCGGGGAGGATGGATGAGGCGGCGCTCCGAGGCGGTCGCCGGAGAGGACCCCGCATGATCATCCGCGATGTGCGTCCCTGGGGTGGCGAACGATCCGATGTGCATGTGGCCGACGCCACCATCGCCGCGATCGTGCCCCACGACGAGAGCCGAGGGCCGGAGGAGGGCGACGTCGACGGGCGTAGCCGGCTGGTGCTGCCGTCGTTCAGCGACGTGCATGTGCACCTCGACTCCACTCGGATCGGCCTGCCGTTCCGTCCGCACACCGGCGCGCCCGGCGTCTGGGGCATGATGCTCAATGATCGCCGCAACTGGCGTGACGCCGAGGTGGCGCTCCCCGAGCGGGTAACGGGCACCCTGGAGCGGATGATCTCGCGTGGCACCACGCGGGTGCGCTCATTCGCGCAGGTCGATGTCGACTGCCGGCTCGAGAAGCTGGATGCCGTACTGGCCGCCAGAGAAGCCTTCCGCGACCACGCCGATGTCCAGGTGATGATCTTCCCGCAGGCGGGCATCCTGCGCGAGGAGGGCACGGTCGGTGTGCTGGAGGACGCGCTGCGTCGCGGCGGCGTGACGGCGATGGGTGGCATCGACCCCTGCGAGCTGGACCGTGACCCGGTGCGTCATCTCGACATCGTGTTCGGCCTCGCAGAGAAGTACGACCTCGACGTCGACGTGCACCTGCACGAGCCCGGTGCGCTCGGCGTCTTCAGCGCGCAGCTGATCGCGGAGCGCACGCGGGTGCTGGACATGCGCGGGCGCGTCACGATCTCCCATGCCTATGACCTCGGGTCGGTGTCGGATGCCGTCAGCCGATCGCTGCTGGAGACGTTCGCCGAGCTGGACATCTCCCTCACCACAGTGGCGCCGGCGGCAGCCGGGCAGCTGTCGCTGACCGACATCGCTGCGGCGGGGGTGCGCATCGGGCTCGGCGAGGACGGTCAGCGGGACTACTGGAGCCCCTACGGCAACGGCGACATGCTCGACCGTACGTGGCAGCTGGCGTTCACGCGCGGCTTCCGCCGTGACGACCTGATCGAGCACTGTGTCGCTGTGGCGACCGTGGGCGGGGCGAGCATCATGGACCGGGATGTCCCGCGGGTGGCGGGCATCGCCGACCGCCCCGGCGTGCGGGCGGGGGACCGCGCCGACCTCGTGATCGTCGACGGCGAGTCCGTGACGAGCGCCGTGATGGACCGCAGCCTCGACCGCACCGTGGTGCACGACGGCCGGGTGGTCGCCGACGGCGGAGCCGTCCTCTCGACGGTTTCGCAATAGCCGGGATCGTGTTGTAAGCTGTTCTTCGGCCCGCTTGGCGGGTCGCGTCATGAAAATGACAGTGCGCCCCTAGCTCAATGGATAGAGCATCTGACTACGGATCAGAAGGTTGGGGGTTCGAGTCCCTCGGGGCGCGCAGATCAGAAACCCCCGTCGCGGAAGCGGCGGGGGTTTCGTCGTTCCCGCTGCGCGAGAACAGGCACCCAGCACCAGAACAGGCCGTTCTGCTCAGGGGCTGCCTGTTCTGGTGCTGGCTGCCTGTTTCGAGGCAGGGTCAGGGGAGACGCGTGTCGCGCACCAGGGCGACGGCGTGCGTACGGCTGTCGGCACCGAGCTTGGCGAGCACGTTCGACACATGGGTCTTCGCGGTCGGCAGCGAGATGAACAGCCGCTCGGCGATCTGAGCGTTCGAGAGTCCGTCGCGCATCGCGGCGAGAACCTCCCGCTCGCGGGTGGTGAGAGCATCGAGACCCGCCGGGGGAGCAGATGCGACCGCGCGGGCATCGTGCACCGCGCCGAGCGCGCGGCGGGTCACCCGGGGATCGAGCACACCCTCGCCGGCGGACACCCGGCGCACGGCGTCGACGAGTCCCGCCGCATCCACGGTCTTCAGCAGGAACCCGACCGCCCCCGCCCGAAGAGCGCCGATCACCAGCTCGTCCTCGTCGAAACTCGTGAGCACCACGACATCCGCCGTGCCCTCTGCGACGATGCGGCGCGTGGCGGAGACGCCGTCGGTACCCGGCATCCGCAGGTCCATCAGCACGACGTCCGGACGCAGGGCGGCCGCGACGGAAACCGCCTCGGCTCCATCGGCGGCCTCACCGACCACCGCGATGCCCTGCGACTCGAGCATGATCCGCAGCCCCTCGCGGATCATCGCGTGATCGTCGGCGAGCACCACGCGCACCGCGCTCATGACGGCGCTCCTTCCGCCCGGGCAAGCACGGCCCGCACGATCCACCCTCCCGGTGCTGGCCCGGCCTCGAACGCGCCGCCGAGGGTCTCCACGCGCTCGCGCAGCAGTCGCAGACCCCAGCCGTTTCCTTCCAGCCCGGCGGACGGGCGGCCACCGGCCGAGAGCACCGAGACGCGGACCACCTCGGCATCATCCTCGATGCGAACCAGCACCGCCGCCCCCGACGCGTGGCGGGACGCGTTGGCGAGACTCTCCTGCACGATGCGCCGGACGGCCTGGTCCGTCGCACCAGCGAGGGGAGCGGACAGCCGGTCGTCCAGGGACACGCTGAGCCCCCAGCCGCTGGCCTGCGCGACGAGTGCGGGAACGGTCGCGCGACTCGGAACCGGCGCCGCGTCATCCGAGCGCAGCACCGCCACCATCTCCCGCAGCGCAGCGTGGGCGTTCAGGCTCGTGTCGCGGATCGCGCGCAGGGCGCGACGTTCTGGTGAGCCGTCCGGGGTGGTCGTCGTGGACAGCGCAGCCTCGCTGTGGATCGCCACGGCCGACACGTGGCCGGCGACGAGGTCGTGGAGCTCCCGGGCCATCTGCTCGCGCTCCTCGCGCACAGCCTCGGTGCGCTGTCCGTCGGCGAGCGCCGCGGCATCGGCCGCGGCCTGCCGGTGAAGCTCGGCCAGTTCCCGGGACTGATCCATGAGCTCCCGAGACTGCGAGACCGAGTTCGCGAACCAGTAGGTCATGCCGGCCAAGCCCGTCGTCTGGACGGCGACCAGCAGCATCAGACGAATGTCGCCCGTGCGCAGGAGCGCAGCGGCGGCGAAGACGGCCGCCGTCAGGCCGATGCCGTGCAGCGTCCGCCGTCGCCGCTCAGGCGTGGCCGTGACGACGGCGGCATACAGGGCGTCGAGCGCCACCACGATCGGCACCAGGCCGCCCGTGGTGAGCAGGTCGGCCGCGGCGAGCACGGTCGCGACGAAGAGAGCAGCGCGCGGCGCCCGGTGCTTCCACAGCGCGAGGGACGCCGCCGGCAGCGCGGTCGCCAGGGTCCACCACGCCGACACCGGCGCGGGCAGCAGGGAAGCGAAGGCGAAGGTGCCGTCCAGGCCGATCGCGGCGAGCACCACGGCCAGCGCTCCGTAGGAGAGGGCATCGAAGACCGGTCGCGGCATGCCCAGAAAGCGCCGACGCGCGACCTCGGCGGGCAGGGCGAGCAGCGCGGACATGACCCCATGCAATCAGACCGTCATGGTCACGGCATCCGGCAAAAGGATGAGCGCGGAACGGTTCCTCCTCCCGATGTGCGCAGGGGGGACGCGCACGAGGCTCGAAGCATGGACTTCCTCACCGGCATCCCGCTCCCCGTCGCCCTGATCGTGCTCGCCCTCGCCGACGGTCTGAGCGTGGGCACGTTCCTGATCCCGCTCTTCCTGCTGCTGGCACCGGGGCGCGTGCGGGTGCGGCGCATCATGCTCTACCTCGCGACGATCGGTCTCTTCTATCTCGCGGTGGGAATGCTGCTGATGCTCGGCATCGTCAACATCATCGGAGCCGCATCGGCGTTCATCTCCTCGAAGCCAGGACACATAACGATCCTCGTCGTGGGGCTGGGCCTGCTCGTGACCGGTGTCGGCGCGGGGTTGCGCGACCACGCACGCCGCAAGGCCGCGAAGGAGAGCGGGGAGCAGGTGGTGCGCACCCCGGGGCGCGTCCTGCGCTGGCGCGAGCGCGCGCTCGACGACCGTGGACCCGTGCTGTCCGTCGTGGGGGTCGCTCTGGCCGCCGGGGTCATCGAGGTCGCCGGCATGCTCCCGTACCTCATCGGTATGAGCATGATCGCGAGCCAGCCCGTTGGTCTGCTCGCCCAGTACGGGATGCTCGCCGGGTACTGTGCCGTGATGGTTGCGCCGGCCCTCGTCGCCCTGGGCGTGCGACTGCTCGCCGCCGGTGCGGCGGAGCCGCTGCTGCAGCGCATGGCCGACGGGATGCAGCGGGGCGGCGCGGCCAACACGGCCTGGCTCTTCGCGATCCTCGGTCTGGTGCTCGCCCGCAGCGCGGCGGACAGCCTGGGCCTGCTGCCACTGAGCTGAGCTGAGCTGAGCTCGTCTCGGCCGCCGGTTCTCCGGTACTCAGGCAGATCGGGGCCGATGCGCCGCGAAGCGGGCGTATCGGCCCCGCGCGGCGGCTTTTGCCTGAGTTCGGGAAGGTCAGGCCCGTTGCCCGGTGGTCAAGAAGCCCCGGATCAACGCGTCGGAGCCGCGAATGTGCTCGCGCATCGCCGTCTCTGCCGCCTCGGCGTCGCCGGCGAGGATCGCATCGACGATCGAGGCGTGCTGCGCATTCGAGTGCGAGAGGTTCGGCGGGAGCATTGGGATGCGGTCGAGCAGCGCATTCACGCGTGTGCGGGTGTCTGCCACCAGCGGCACGAGGCTCGGCGATCCGGAAAGCTCCGCGATGATCAGATGCAGGCGAGAGTCCAGGCGCCGGTGCGCGTCGGTATCGGCACGGCCGCACTCGTCGAGCGCGGCCGTGAGTGTCCCCCGCTCCGTCTCGCTCAGGGGCCGGCAGGCGGCACGGACGGCGCCCACCTCGAGCACCTCCCGGAGCACGGCGACATCATCGACCTCGGCCTGGAGCTCCTCCTCCGACAGCGAGCCGCCGACCGGCGGCGCCGGGAGCTCTTCGACGACGAACGTGCCCCCATAGCGGCCGCGTCGCGCGACGACGTACCCGGCATCGGCCAGGGTCGCGATCGCGTCGCGCAGGGTGTCCCGGCTGACCTTCAGCATCCCGGCGAGCTCGCGCTCGGGGGGCAGGCGCTCGCCGGGTGCGATGATGCCCAGGCGGATCGACTGGAGCAGGCGCTCGACGGTCTCTTCATAGGCGTTCGCCGGGCGTGCGGTGCGGATGAGCAGATCGATGCCCTCTGCGGCATGTGACATGTCATCCTCCTCGGGCTTCGTCGAAGCCGGTCGTGGGGGGGGGGGGGGGGGGGGGGGGGGGGGGGGGGGGGGGGGAGGAGGGGGGGGGGGGGGGGGGGGGGGGGGGGGGGG
>NZ_JBYRJA020000010.1:45784-86308 GCF_058349825.2 Microbacterium longlingense | reverse complement strand
CGAGGGAGCAGCCGCCGCGCGGCCTGCCGAGTCACCAGGATTTTCGGGTGCGCGCACCCGAAAATCCTGGTGACTCGGCAGGAGGGGTGGCGAAGCCGCCCCTCCTCAGCGCACCGCGTCGTCGATCGACGGCATCCGCTGCTCGCGATGGAGGGGCATCGCGAGCAGCGCCAGGGCACCGACCAGCACCTCCACCCCGATCGCGAGCGCGAGCGGCCCGGGGTCGGGACCCACGTCGGCGAGACGCCCCGGCCCGATCGAGCCGGACCCGAGGGCCGCGGCGAGCGCGGCACCCCCACCCGCGAGAACCGCCGCGCCGACCGCCATCGTCAGCCGCGGCCAGATTCCCGGATCGCCCTCGAGGGAGACCAGCCGGGAGCGGGCGATCCACCCCGCGAAGGCGCCGGCGCCCACCGGCACGAGCGCGACGAGCAGCAGCCAGACCGACGACGCCTCCGGAACCAGACCGAGCATGGGGATGCCGGGCAGCACGCCCAGCTGGGTCCCCCCCGGGGACACCGCGGTTCCCACGCCGAGCGAGAATCCGGGTCCGGCCAGCCACGACAGAGCCCACACCAGAAGCGTCGGCAGATAGGCCAGCTGCGCGAGCCCGATCGTGACGACCCCCAGGCCATCGGCCCGCAGCGCCTCGAACAGCGCGATCACCTCACTGCCGCGCGTGAGCACGGCGATCACGACGAGGACGCCGGACGCGGCCGTCACGGTCACGAGCGCCGCGGCCGCGGTGCGCACGGCCTGCTCGGGAACGAGCCCCCATTCGCCCCAGCCGTCGCAGAGGTCGCGGAGGCGATCGACGACGCCGCCGTCTCCCTCGCTCCACGCGTACGTCACGGCACCGCAGAGCGCCCCGATGAGGTAGGCGCTCGCGGGGAACAGCACACCCTGCCAGAGTTCGGTGTCCGCGACCGCGAGCTGTCCGGTCAGCGCGGCTCCCGCCGCGATCAACGCGAAGACGGCTGTCCCGGCGAGCACGCCGATGAGCCACGACCCGGCCTGCGCGGCGCGGCGCCCGGAGCGCGCGGCGAAGGCCACCGTGAACACGAGGAAGGCCAGCGGCGCCAGCGACACGGCGAACACCGCGGCTTCTGGGGGGATGCCCAGGGCCGCCGTAGCGGTGTCCGGGATCGCCACGGCGACGGGAACGGCGTGCCCGAGCTGCCAGATGGTCACGGACGCCGGCCACAGCGCCGTCCAGTCGGCGCCACCGCCCAGGGCGATCGCCCACAGCAGCGTGAGGGGTGCGAGAAGCGCCGCGAGACCGGCGGCCGCGGCGACGGCCGCGTCGACGGCGGCGAGCAGGGCGACGAGGAGGCGGTGCATGACCTGTCGAGACTACGACGGACTGCGATGAGAACGCCCGGACGCTCCGCGTGCCTGCCGAATCACCAGTGTTTTCGGGTTGGTGGCCGGGGCCGCCAACCCGAAAACACTGGTGATTCGGCAGGCCGAGCGTCTCGACGCACGCCGGACATCCGCCGCACGGTACCCTCCTGTTCGGAGGTCCCCCATGACTGATACCCGCGCCGACGCGCCGCCCGCATCCACCGCAGAACCGAAGAACGCGCTCGACCGCTTCTTCGAGATCTCCCGACGCGGCTCGACCGTGGGCGCCGAGGTGCGCGGAGGCCTGGTGACGTTCGTCACGATGGCCTACATCGTCATCCTCAACCCCATCATCCTGTCGGGCAAGGAAGACATCGCCGGGAATGCGCTCGACTTCTACGCGGTGGGGGCGGCGACCGCACTCACCGCCGGCGTCATGACCATCCTGTTCGGCATCATCACCCGCCTGCCGTTCGGCTTCGCGGCAGGCCTGGGCATCAACGCCTTCATCGCGTTCAGCGTCATCGGTCACGTCACCTGGCCGGAGGCGATGGCCCTGGTCATCATCAACGGCCTCCTGATCGTGCTGCTGGCCGCCACCGGCCTGCGCAAGATGATCTTCGACGCGGTGCCCTTCCAGCTGAAGATCGCGATCACGGTCGGCATCGGCCTGTTCATCGCGTTCATCGGCTTCGTCAACTCCGGGTTCGTCACCGCCACCGGTGCATCGTCCCCGCCGGTGGGCCTGGGCGTCGACGGCTCCGTCGCCACCATCCCGAGCCTCCTCTTCGTCGCGACGCTGATCATCACCGGCATCCTGGTCGCCCTGCGGGTCAAGGGCGGCATGCTGATCGGCCTCATCACCGGAACCGTGCTCGCGGTCATCGTCGAGGCGATCTGGCACGTCGGACCGCGCACCTTCGACGCGGACGGAAACGTGGTCAACCCGGGCGGCTGGGGGCTCACGGTTCCCGCCCTGGAAGGCTCGCCGGTCAGCGTCCCCGACCTCAGCCTGATCGGGCAGGTCGACTTCGCGTTCGACATCGGCCGGATCGGTGCCGTCGCCCTGGTGATGATCGTCTTCACCCTGCTGTTCACGAACTTCTTCGACGCCATGGGAACCATGACGGGCCTGGCCAAGGAGGCCGGTCTCGCCGACGAGAAGGGCGACTTCCCGCGCATCAAGTCTGCGCTCGTGGTCGAGGGCGTCGGCGCGATCGCCGGTGGCGCGACCTCGTCGTCTTCTGCGACGGTGTTCATCGAGTCCGGCGCCGGCATCGGCGAGGGCGCCAGAACGGGTCTCGCGAATGTGGTCACCGGCGTCGTGTTCCTCGCGGCGATGTTCCTGACACCCCTCACCTCGATCGTGCCGACCGAGATCGCCGCAGCCGCCCTCATCATCGTCGGCGCCATGATGATGGCGCAGATCCGCCACATCGACTTCGCCGACTTCCGGGTGCTGCTGCCGGTGTTCCTCACGGTGTCCGTCATGCCCATGACGTACTCGATCGCCAACGGCATCGGTGCGGGCTTCGTCAGCTGGGTGCTGATCCACGCCTTCTCCGGCCGCATCCGGACGATCAGCCCGCTGCTGTGGGTCGTCGGCGCCGGCTTCCTGATCTTCTTCGCGCGCGGCCCCATCGAGTCCCTGTTCGCCTGACCGGCACCGGCTGCCCCGATCTGCACACGTCGCCCCGATCTGCGGGCGAATCCGCCGAACCCGTGTGCAGATCGGGGCATCGTCCGCAGATCGGGCACCCCGAACTCGGGCCCGAGCCCGGGCGGCCGAAGGTCGTCAGCTCGCGCGGCGGTCGGCGTCCGCCGCCGCCTGATGAATGCGATCGGCCATCTCTCGGCGCCAGCGCCCGCCCTCGCCCACGCGTCCGGCCGGCACCGCGATCCCCTGGGGGCTGCGGCCGTGCACCTCGCGGAAGGCACGCGAGAACGCCGGCAGGTGCGCATAGCCGAGCCGCCGCGAGACCACGGAGGCCGGTTCGCCGCCGTGCAGCTGAGCACGGGCCCGGGATGCGCGCAGCATCCGGCCCCACTGGGCGAACGTCATCCCGGCGCGATCATTGACGATGCGGCTCAGTTCCCGCTCGGTCACGCCGAGCCACCGCGCGCACGCGGCGAGCGTCGGCTCGGCGACCGCACCTGTCGCCAGGCCGCTCGCGAGCGCGGAGACCGCCGCATCCTCCGCCGTCGGCTCCGCGCGGACCGAGCGGTCGTGCACCGCGTCGAAACCGGCGAACGGCGCCAGGCCGGCGGGGCGGATGTCGGTGTAGGCGGCGACCATCGCCTGAATGAGGTCGTCCTCGTCCGCCGCCGATATCGCGGCCGGCACGAGCGGTCCGCCGATCCCGCGCTCGCGCCCAGAGCGGAAGCCCACCGGCAGCATGAGCGAACCCGCCGACATCCGGATGCCGTTGGGCACGCCGGCCGGGAGCACGACGGCGCCACCGGTGGGCACCACGATCTCGCGCGTCCCGGTCGTGAGCTCCGCGCGGCCGCGCAGCACCCAGACCGCCACGTGTGATCCGTTCGCCCGTGACCACGTGCGCTGGGCGGGGAGTTCGTCGACCCCGGGGGCGTCGGCAGGACGCACGGCGACCGGGGCATCCGCTGCCCGGTCACGCCAGCGGCCGGGCGACATGCCGGTGAGCTGCCGGAACAGGCGGGAGAACCCGCTGACCGTCGCGAAGCCGACCGCGTGCGCCACCGACTCGATGTCGCGCCCCGCTGCCAGCAACGCGGATGCGGCGGCGATACGCCGCCGGCGCGCCCACTCCTCCGGGGCGACGCCGGTCTCTGCCACGAAGCGGCGCTGCAGGGTGCGCGGGCTCCACCCCGCCAGACGTCGCCGTGCGAGCTCCGACACCGGCACCGCCGGGGACGCGATGATCGCCGCGGCGAGCGCCCGCAGATCCTCCGACACCGGCAGGGGCGCGGAGGGGAGACCGGCAGGATCAGCGGCGGCGGCATCGAGCAGCTGCTGCAGGGCATCGCCCTGCAGACCCGTGTCGAGGTAACCCAGCGCCTCGCCGAACGCGTGCAGGAGCCAGGGACGCCAGGACGGCGGCACCGCGACCAGCACGGGCTCGGTGTGCTCCCCCACGGCGAGACCGGGCACGGGCAGGACCACATCAGTGCCGCCCATTCCGATTCCTACCCGCCGACCGCCGGGCACCCAGAGGGCGCTTCCCGCCGCGACGCGATGCGGACGGCCGTCGATGAGGATGCGGATCTCACCGCGCACCGCCCAGTAGAGCACGGGTCCGGTGAGATGGCCGTCGCAGAGCGGAGGAGATGACGGATGCGGCGCGGGAAGTGGTAACACGTTGACGCTCTCGGGTAACACTTTCAGGTAAGGCTTGGCTAACTTCAGATACTACGCGTGTTCCCGGCGGCCGTCGCCCGACGGCCGACGCCGCTTCGCGCCCGCTCTCACCAGAGGAATCACATGCGCTCACGTCTGCTCGCCGCTGCCACCGCGGCGACCCTGTCCGTTCTCGCCCTCGCCGGCTGCTCCGGCGCGGCCGATCCCGCCGAGCCGGCCGAGCCGGCCGACACCGCGTCCGCCAGCGACAGCACCTGGCCCCGCACGGTCGAGCACGCTGCCGGTGAGACCGAGATCACCGCAGAGCCGCTCCGCATCGTCTCCACGTCGCCGTCGATCACCGGCAGCCTCCTCGCGATCGGCGCGCCGCTCGCTGCCACCGGGGCGGCCCCGGTGACCCCCCTCACCGACGACAAGGGCTTCTTCACGCAGTGGGCGTCCGCAGCGGACGCCGCCGGTGTCGAGGTGCTCTACACCGACCTGCAGCTCGATCTGGACGCGGTCGACCTCTTCGAGCCGGACCTCATCATCGGCTCCGCCAACGGCGGAGACTCCACCCTCGACGCCTATGAGCAGCTGAGCGAGATCGCCCCGACCGTGCTCATCGACTACGGCACGATCACCTGGCAGGAGCTCACCACCGAGCTCGGTGAGATCACCGGCCTCGAGAAGGAGGCCGCGGCGACCCTCGCCGAGTTCGACGCGTCGGTCGCCGAGCTCGCCGCCGGCATCGCCCTCCCTGAGCAGCCCGTGACCGCCGGCGTCTACATGGGCGCCGACGGCCTGTGGGCGTTCGGGGAATCCAGCCCGCAGGCCCAGCTGCTCACCGCGCTCGGGTTCACCTATGAGCCGGCGGCCGCGGAGTTCCGCGCCGATCAGGCCGGCGCCAACGGCGTGGACGTCATCAGCGCCGAGAACCTCGCCGGCGCCTTCGACGCCACCCAGACGATGTTCCTCGTGGCGATGGGCGGCGGCGACCCGGTGGCCGCCTTCACCGCCGACCCCCTCGTGGCCAACCTTCCGGCCGTCGCCGCGAAGCGGGTGTACTCGATGGGCAGCGAGTCGTTCCGCCTCGACTACTACAGCGCGAAGAACACCGCCCAGCTGATCGCGGACGCCTTCTCCGGATGACGCACTCCGCTGCGACGCTCGCAGAGCGGGGCTCCGCCGCCACGGCGCGCCCCGCTCTCGGGCGTCGCGCCCTGCTCCTCATGGTCGGCTCGATCGCGGTGACGATCGCGGCGGCCATCCTCGGTCTCGGCCTCGGCTCCCATCCGGTCGCCCCGGCGACCGTCGTCGAAGCCCTCGTCGCCTACGACCCGACCCAGAACGACCACCTGGTGATCGTGACGTCCCGCCTGCCGCGCATCATTCTCGGCATCCTCGTGGGCGCAGCGCTCGGAGTCGCCGGCGCGCTCATGCAGTCGCTGACGCGCAACCCGCTCGCCGACCCCGGCATCCTCGGCGTCAACGCCGGTGCATCGCTGCTGGTCGTCATCGCCATCGCCGCGTTCGGGGTGACCTCGGTGCACGGCTACATCTGGTTCGCGTTCGTCGGCGCCGCGTTGACGGCGATCCTGGTGTACGCCCTGGGGTCAGCGCATCGCAGCGCGGCGACCCCGGTGCGGATCGCCCTGGCGGGAACCGCCGTGGCCATCGCGATCGGCGCGGTCACCCAGATGCTGCTCATCAGCCATGAGACGGTGTTCCTGTACTTCCGCTACTGGTCGGTCGGATCGCTGCAGGGTCGCGGCTTCGACATCATCCTCGCCACCCTTCCCTTCATCCTCGCCGGGCTGCTCCTGGCTCTCCTGCTCGGTCCGTCCCTGGATGTGATCGCGCTCGGCGACGAGGCGGCCCGTTCGCTCGGCACCAGGGTGGGCGCGGTGCGGGTCGCCACGGCGCTGGCCGTGGTGCTGCTCGCCGGCGGCGCGACAGCCGCCGCCGGTCCCATCGGCTTCATCGGGCTCGCCGCCGCGCACATCGTGCGGCAGGTCACCGGCAACTCCCACCGCTGGCTGCTGCCGTGCTCGATCGTCGTCGGTGCGGGGCTGCTCGTCACCGCCGATGCGATCGGCCGCGCGCTGGTCGCCCCCGCCGACCTGCAGAGCGGCATCGCCGCCGCGCTCCTGGGCAGCCCGCTGTTCATCGCACTCGTGCGCTCCCGACGGGTGGCGTCGCTGTGAGCGCCCCGGTCGGACCATTGCTTCCCGGGTATCGCACGATCCGGGTGGGCGGCTGGTCGTTCCGGGCGCATCGCCGCTCGGCGCGCACCGCGGCGGTGCTGCTCGTCGTGGCGCTGCTGGCCGTGCTCACCGCGCTGTGCGTCGGCACGATCATGCTCACCCCGGCCGACCTCGTCGCGACCATCACCGGCGAGGCGTCCGCGTCGACCATCCGCTCGGTGTGGGGACGCCGGCTGCCGCGGGCGATCACCGCACTGCTGGTCGGTGCTGCTCTGGGCATGAGCGGCGCGGTGTTCCAGTCGCTCTCCCGCAATCCGCTCGGCTCCCCCGATATCATCGGGTTCACCTCGGGCGCCGCGACCGGCGCCGTCGCCCAGATCCTGCTGTTCGGCGGCGGGGTGTGGGAGACCGCGATCGCCGCGGTCGCGGGTGGCTTGATCACCGCAGCCGTGGTGTATCTCCTCGCCCGTCGCGACGGCGTCAGCGGCGGCATCCGCCTCGTGCTGGTCGGCATCGGCGTCGGGGCGGGGGTGAGCGCGCTCACCTCGCTCCTGATCGTGCGCGCCGACTTCTCCGACGCCCAGATGGCGCAGGTGTGGTCCGCGGGGTCACTCACCGGCCGCGGGTGGCCGCACGTGCTGACGCTCGTGATCGTGCTCGCGGTGCTGGTACCGCTGCTGATGCTCACCGTGCGCAACGTGTCGGCACTGGAGATGGGCGACGACGCCGCACAGGCCATCGGCGTCGCGGCAGAGCGCACCCGGTTCCTCGCGATGATCCTCGCGGTCATCGCCGCGGCGATCGCCGTCGCCGCGGCGGGACCGATCGCGTTCGTGGCCTTCGCCGCACCGCAGATCGCCCGCCGCCTCTCCCCCGCCACCGGTGTGCAGCTCGGGTGCTCCGCGCTGCTCGGCGGCCTGCTCCTGCTGCTGGCCGACCTGCTCGCGGAGAACCTCGATGTCGGCCTGCGCACCCCCGTCGGGCTCGTCACGAGCCTGCTCGGCGGCGTGTACCTGCTGTGGCTGCTCGCCCGACGCATCTGACCGGCGCCTGCCCTGCCTCATCCGATCTGGAGAACGATGGAACCCACCGCCCTCGAAGCCCGCGACCTGCGTCTGAGCTACGCCTCTCGCACGATCGTCGACGGCCTGTCGCTGTCGATCCCGCCCGGCGGCTTCACCGTGATCGTCGGCCCGAACGGCTGCGGCAAGTCCACCCTGCTGCGCGCGCTGGGCCGCATGCTGACCCCGCGCGCGGGGGCGGTGAGCATCGACGGGGTCGACCTCGCCACGATGCGCGCCAAGCAGATCGCCCGGCGCATCGCGCTGCTGCCGCAGTCGCCGCTCGCCCCCGGCGCGATCACCGTCGCCGACCTCGTGGCGCGCGGCCGCAACCCGCACCAGAGCCTGCTGCGCCAGTGGGCTCCCGATGACGAGCGGGTGGTCGACGAGGCGCTGCGCGAGGTCGGGATGCGCGACCATGCCGACCGGCTGGTCGAGGAGCTCTCCGGTGGTCAGCGTCAGCGGGTGTGGATCGCCATGACCCTCGCCCAGCAGACTCCGGTGCTGCTGCTCGACGAGCCGACCACCTATCTCGACATCGCGCACCAGATCGACGTGCTCGATCTGTGCTCTCGGCTGCATGCCTCCGGCCGCACGCTGGTCGCCGTGCTGCACGACCTCAACCTCGCCGCACGCTATGCCTCGCATATCGTCGCGATGCGCGACGGCGCGATCGTCGCGCAGGGCGACCCGGAGGTCGTCTTCACCCCCGACATCCTGCGCACCGTTTTCGATCTCGACGCCCTCGTGCTGCGCGATCCCGAGAACGGCCGTCCGCTCATCGTCCCGCGCGACCTGCGCGGCACCCCTGCTTCCCCAGCCCGACCCCTGACCGAGGAGACCCCATGACCGAACAGACCCCCCTGCACGAGCACCCCGTCATCCGCTCGGCCGATCACGACGCCGGAATGCACCGCGTGCCCGGCGAGGTGCGCGAGATCATCGAAGTGTCGCCCGCGCTGGTGCGCGTGGTCGTCGCGATTCCCGGCCTGGCCGAAGACCCGGCGTGGGCGCAGCCCAACGTGGCGATCCGCCTGCACGTCCCCGCGCCGGACACGGAGGTCTCCCGGGTGTACACCGTGCGCTCCTGCGACCTCGCCGCCGGCACGGTGGAGGTCGACGTGGTGCGCCACGGCGAGACGAGCCCGATGATGCGCCTGGTCGATGACCTGCAGATCGGCGACGTGATTCCGCTGATCGGTCCGCGGCCGCACTTCGCCTTCCCCGCGGCGCACGGCCGCGAACTGGCCCTCTTCGCCGACGCCACCGCGATCCCCGCCGTCTATGCACTGCTCGAGCAGGCTCCGGACGACCTGCGTGGCCGGGGGTGGATCGCGACCGCGGACGAGGTCGCCTTCGCCGAGCTGCCGACGGTGCCGGGGTTCACGCTCGAGCGCATCGAGCCTGGCACCGGTTTCGCTGCCCAGTTCGCCGCGTACGCCCCCGGCACGGAGGTCGTGGTGTGGGGCGCAGGGGAACGCGACGAGATGCGGGCGGTTCGCTCGCACTTCCGCGGCGGCCTGGGCCTGGGCAAGGACGACGTGTCGGTGTTCGGCTACTGGAAGCGCGGCACGAGCAACACCGAGATCGACCGCGCGCGCCTCAACGCCGTGCAGGCCATGCTCAACGCCGGCGACCCGATGACCGACCTCGACGACCTGGCTCTGCCGATCTGATCGACCGCGCCCCGTGCACAACGGGTAACCGGACATGCCGCAGGCCCCGGATGCTCAGCATCCGGGGCCTGCGGCATGTCCGGTTACCCGGGAGCGCCTCGTCAGAGGCTCTCGATGACCTCGCGCATGAGGGCAGCGGTCTCCGAGGGCGTCTTGCCCACGCGCACGCCAGCGGCCTCCAGGGCCTCCTTCTTGGCCTGGGCGGTGCCGGCAGAGCCGGAGACGATGGCGCCGGCGTGGCCCATCGTCTTACCCTCCGGCGCGGTGAAGCCCGCGACGTAGCCGACGACCGGCTTGGTGACGTTGGCCTTGATGAACTCGGCCGCGCGCTCCTCGGCGTCGCCGCCGATCTCGCCGATCATCACGATCGCCTTCGTCTCGGGGTCCGCCTCGAAAGCCTCGAGGGCGTCGATGTGGGTGGTGCCGATGATCGGGTCGCCGCCGATGCCGATGGCGGTCGAGAAGCCCAGGTCACGCAGCTCGAACATCATCTGGTAGGTCAGGGTGCCCGACTTCGAGACGAGCCCGATCGGCCCCTTGCCGGTGATGGTCGCCGGGGTGATGCCCACCAGCGCCTCCTCCGGGGTGATGATGCCGGGGCAGTTCGGCCCGATGATGCGGGTCTTGTTGCCCTTGCTCTTGGCGTAGGCCCAGGCCTCCGCGGAGTCGAGCACCGGGACGCCCTCGGTGATGACCACCAGGAGCGGGATCTCGGCGTCGATGGCCTCGATCATCGCGTCCTTCGTGAAGGCACCAGGCACGAAGGCGATCGACACGTCTGCGCCGGTCTCCTTCATCGCCTCGGCGACAGAGCCGAAGACCGGAAGCTCGACCGAGCTGCCGTCCTGCGCCTCATGGGTGACGGTGGTGCCGGCCTTGCGCGCGTTCACGCCGCCGACCACCTGGGTGCCGGCCTTCAGCATCCGCGCGGTGTGCTTGGAGCCCTCGCCGCCAGTGATGCCCTGGACGATGACCTTGGAGTCCTTGTTGAGGAAGATCGACATTTCCTTGTCCTTCTGTCTCTCTGCGCGGCTCAGGCGTTCGCCAGCTCGGCGGCCTTGTCGGCGCCCTCGTCCATGGTGGCGGCGAGGGTCACGAGCGGGTGGGCGTACTCGGCGAGGATCGCGCGACCCTCGTCGACGTTGTTGCCGTCCAGGCGCACGACCAGCGGCTTGGATGCGGTGTCGCCGAGGGTCTCCAGGGCGCCCTTGATGCCGTTGGCGACCTGGTCGCACGCGGTGATGCCGCCGAAGACGTTCACGAACACGCTCTTGACCTGCGGGTCGCCGAGGATGACGTCCAGACCGGCGGCCATGACATCGGCCGAGGCGCCGCCGCCGATGTCGAGGAAGTTGGCCGGCTTCACGCCGCCGTGGTTCTCACCGGCGTATGCGACGACGTCGAGGGTCGACATCACCAGGCCGGCGCCGTTTCCGATCACGCCGACCTCGCCGTCGAGCTTGACGTAGTTCAGGCCGGACTCCTTCGCCTTGGCCTCGAGCGGGTCAGCGGCGCCCTTGTCCTCGAGCTTCTCGTGCTCGGGGTGACGGATCTCGCTGGCGTTGTCGTCGAGCGACACCTTGCCGTCGAGGGCGATGATGTCACCCTCCTCGGTGCGCACCAGCGGGTTGACCTCGACGAGCGTCGCGTCCTCGCCGGTGTAGACCTCGTAGAGCTTGACGAAGACGTCGGAGACCTTCTCGACGAGCTCCTCGGGGAAGCGTGCCGCGCGAGCGATCTCGAGCGCCTTCTCCTTGTCGATGCCCTGGATGGGGTCGACCTCGATGCGCGCGAGCGCCTCGGGCTTCTCGACGGCGAGCTGCTCGATCTCCATGCCGCCCTCGACAGAGCACAGCGAGAGGTAGGAGCGGTTGGCGCGGTCCAGCAGCACGGAGAAGTAGAACTCCTCGGCGATGCGGGCGCCCGCGGCGACCATCACACGCTTGACGACGTGGCCCTTGATGTCGAGCCCGAGGATGGCCTTGGCCGCCTCGTACGCCTCGTCGGGGTTCTTGGCGACCTTGACGCCGCCGGCCTTGCCACGGCCGCCGGTCTTGACCTGGGCCTTGACGACCACGACACCGCCGAGCTTCTCGGCCGCTGCCTTCACCTCCTCGGGGGTGTCGGCGACGATGCCGGCAAGAACCGGCACTCCGTACGACTCGAAAAGGTCTCGTGCCTGGTACTCATAGAGATCCACAGTGCAGTCCTTCGCTGATGCGGCTGGATTTCACGACAAGAAATGCCGGGGATGTCGAAGATCGTTCGACCCGAGAAACCAGCCTACTACCCGCCTTACCACGCCGATCACCGCCGGATTGCGGGGGTGGGGGCCGATGATCGCGCTCGCTTCCGCTGCGGCCGGATCAGCGCGGAGACCGGGTCCCGCGCGCCGCCACGTTCCGTCCCACGCGGGGTGGAGGCCAGTAGGCTCGACGCATGTCTGAGAAGGTCGATGCCCTCCCCGCCCGCACGCGAGTCGTCGCCGCCGCGCTGGAGCTCTTCGACACACAGGGGTACGACGCGACCTCGGTGGAGAGCATCGCACGGGCCGCAGGCATCTCACGTTCGACGTTCTTCCGGCAGTTCGGCGGCAAGGACGACGTCGTCTTCGCCGACCACGAGGAGATGCTCGCCGAGCTGCGGGCGTTCCTGGCCAAGCCGCACCCGAACCCGTGGGTCGCCACCACCGATGCTGCCCTGATGGTGTTCCGCCACTTCTCCGCCGACCCGGAGATGGCCCGCCGCCGCTACCGCGTGGTGCGCCAGGTGCCGTCACTGCGCGATCGGGAGATCGTGACCGTTTTCCAGTACGAGCGGCTGTTCGACGAGTACCTGCGCCAGTCGCTTCTGGGCCTGGACCCGGTCGACGCCGTCAGCTTCGCCGCGGCCATCGCCGCGGTGCACAACCACGTGCTGCGCCGTCTGCTGCGCGGCGCCCGGGTGCCGATCTCCGTTCTGCGCCAGGCGCTGGACCGGACTCTGCTGCGCTTCGGCGTGCACCCCGGAGGCGCGGAGGCGCCCCGCTCCGACGACGTGGTCGTCGCGGTCTTCCCGCGGTCGATGCCGATCGCGGAGATCACCCGCCGGGTGCAGTCCGAGCTCGGCTGACACGGACAGCGGACGCCGGATCGGCGCCGACCGCAACTCAGGCATAGTCGTCGCGCTCAGCGCGTTTGCCGGCAACCAGCGCCCGTTGCGCTGATTCTGCCTGAGTCCGGCATCGTCGGACGGGCGCCGCTGACGGCGCCCGGCCGACGATGCGGCGCGTCAGCAGCCGCAGGTGCCAGAGGGGCTGCGCACCATGAAGCACACGTCGCAGACGCCGTAGTCGCGCTCGACCGGCTTCGGCGCGGTCACGCGCTCGGCCCGCGGTGCCGCGGGGGCGCGGGTGCCGGCGGCGCGCTTCGTCTTCGCAGGGGCGGGTGCGGGGGCGGTCGTCGGATGCGAGATATAGAGATACGGCGGGCGGCCCTCGCTCGGTCGCATCACCAGCGTGACCCCGTTCACGACGACCTGCTCGTCCTCGGTGAAGCCGTTGGTATAGGTCTTGCCGATGTGCAGGCTCGCCCCTGCACCGCGACGGATCGCCTCGATGTAGCGACCGCGGTCGATGAAGCTCGTGATCCCGACGGCGTCGGCGAGCGCGGCGATGAACGCGTGGTTCTCGGGAGGGATCCGGTGGGCGCGCAGCGCCTCGGTCAGGTTTCGGTACGGTCGGGATGTTCCTGCGGGGGTCGGCCCCTGTACTTCGCTCATTTCCCTTCCAGGATCGCAGATCGCGGCGTCCCGCGCTGCGCCTCTCGGCGCGGGAGCGGATGCGCCGCATTCGCGGTGCGAGACTGGACGCATGGCGCGGGCGACGGTGATCGGCAGCGGACCCAACGGCCTGGCCGCTGCGGTGACCCTCGCGCGGGCCGGATACGCCGTCACCGTTGTGGAGGCTGCCGACACCGTCGGCGGCGGGGTGCGCACCCTCTCCGGCCCGGCCGACGGCTTCGTCTCCGACGTGTGCTCCGCCGTGCACCCGGCCGCCCTCGCCTCGCCGTTCTTCCGCGCCTTCGGCCTCGCCGGCCGCGTGCCCTGGATCACCCCGGAGATCTCCTACGCCCATCCGCTCGACGGCGGTCGGGCCGCGATCGCGTGGCGTGACATCGAGCGCACCGCCGACGCGCTCGGCGCGGACGCACGAGCCTGGCGCGCGCTGCTCCGGCCCTTGGTGCGCCGCATCGACGGCGTCACAGACGCCACAGGGCATGCGCTCCTGCGGCTGCCCTCCGATCCGATCGCCGCCGCGCGCTTCGGCATCCGCATGCTGGAACAGGGCACCGCGCTGGCGCGCGCGACCTTCCGCTCGGCGGATGCTGCCGCTCTCCTCGCCGGTGTCGTGGCGCACGCCAACACCGCGTTGCCCGCGCCGAGCGCTGCGGCAGCCGGCCTGCTGCTGGCTGCTCACGGCCACGCCGGCGGGTGGGCGTACCCCCGCGGGGGCGCGCAGCGCATCGCCGATGCCCTGCGCGCCGATCTGGAGGCCAACGGCGGGGTCGTGCGCACCGGCGAGCACGTGCGCGACCTGGGGGATTTCGAGTGGGGCGACCCGCGCCGCGGCGACCTGCTCGTCCTCAACACCGCGCCGCGGCTCGCCCTGACCCACCCCGGCATCCCGCCGCGCTATGCTCGCGCGCTGCACCGTTACCGCTACGGCGCCGCCGCAGCGAAGGTCGACTTCGCGCTGGACGGCCCGATCCCGTGGAGCAATCCGCTGGTCACCCGGTCCCCGACCGTGCATCTGGGCGGCACCCGCGCCGAGATCTGGGCATCGGAGACCGCGGTGTCTCGCGGGCGGGTGGCCGATCGCCCCTATGTGCTCGCGGTGCAGCCCTCGGTGCTCGACGACACCAGGGCTCCCGCCGGTGCACACGTGCTGTGGTCCTACATCCACGTTCCCGCGGGTTCCCCCCTCGACCCGACAGAGCTCGTCACCCGGCAGGTCGAGCGCTTCGCGCCGGGCTTCCGAAACCGCATTCTGGCGTCTCACGCGGTGCCGGCATCCGAGCGCGCGCGGCTGAACCCGGCGGAGATCGGCGGGGACATCTTCGGGGGCGCCTTCACCATCGCACAGGCCGTCCGTCGTCCCACCGTGTCGGCATCGCCCTGGCGCACGCCGATGCCGGGGGTCTATCTGGCCTCTGCTGCCACTCCGCCGGGCCCCGGTGTCACCGGAATGCCCGGCTGGCTCGCCGCGCGTGCGGCGCTGCGCGACGCCGGCCTCCCCCACGCCCTCTCCGACCTGTTCTGAGCCCGCGCGAGAACAGGCAGACGGCACCAGAACAGGCTGGAAGCCGCAGCACCTGCCTGTTCTGGTGCCGTCTGCCTGTTTTCGCGCGCGGCCCTCACGCGCCGGGCGCCGCGGCCCTCCTGCTGGGCTGCACCCGGGGCGGTTCGCCGGGCATCTTGGGGAAGTCGGGCGGAAAGACCAGCTCGCCGAGTCCGGCGGCGACATCCCGCTCCCACCACGTCAGGAGGGTGTCGATACGCCCGGAAGCGGCCGGCATATCGGCCCACGGATCACCGAGGTCGGCAAGCCGCTGCGGAATCGTGCGCACGGTGAACACCGCCGGGTCCAGCCCCTCCAGCTCGTCCCAGTGCACCGGCGTCGACACGGGCACCCCGGGCAGGGCACGCGGGCTGTACGCCCCCGCCATGGTGCGGTCGCGGTTGGCCTGGTTGTAGTCGAGGAAGATGCGTTCGCCGCGCTCCTCCTTCCACCAGTTCACCGTGACCAGCTCCGGCATCCGCCGTTCCAGCTCTCGTCCGGCGGCGATCACGGCGTGGCGCACGTCGAGGAATCCGTGGGTGGGCTCGATCGGGCAGAACACATGCAGGCCGCGGTTGCCGCTGGTCTTCACGAACGCCGTGAGGCCGGCCTCTGCGAGGACGTCACGCAGCACCAGGGCGACCGGAACGGCGTCTGCGAGGTCGGTGCCGGGCTGCGGATCAAGATCGATGCGCAGCTCGACCGGATGGTCGGTGTCGACGGCCAGCGACGCCCACGGGTGGAAGACGACCGTGTTCATCTGCACCGCCCAGACGATCGCGGCCGGCGAGCCGAGCACGATCTGCGGGTGGCGCCGCCCGCTGTTGTAGGTCACCATGACCTCGTCGACGAAGTCCGGCGTGCCCTTCGGCGGATTCTTCGAGAAGAAGCCCTCGCCCCCGATACCGTCGCGGAATCTCTCCAGCGACACCGGCCGGAACCCGTTCGCGGCGAGGAACGGACCGGAAACGAGCTGCACGTACTCTGCGAGCTCCGCCTTGGTGATCCCGGGCCACACCTCGCGATTCGGGCTGGACAGGCCGATGGTCTGCGGGCCGTCCGTCCCGGGGACCGTGAGGGAGATGCGCTCGGTTGCCATGCCCTGACGCTACCCCGCCGCCTCTCCTCGCGGAACGGCGCGCTGCCCGGGCTGGCACCGCGCAGGACGGGTCAGGCGAGCACCCGCGATGCCTCTGCCGCGATCTCCGCGGCGATCGCGTCGAGCAGCGCAGAGCGCAGACTCCATTGCTGCCAGAACAGCTCCACCCGCGTGGCCGGCCCGCCGAGCGCGACGAGGCTGCCGTCCGTCGGCGCCTGGAGGCGCGGCACGAGCCCCCAGCCCAGTCCCAGTGCGACGGCGACGGCGAAGTCGTGCGATGCGGGCACGCGATGCCGCGGCACCGACCACGGTTCCACGCCGCGGGCGCGCAGCCAGTCCTGCTGGAGAACATCCTTGTCGTCGAAGTCGACGAAGGGAGCGTGCGCCAGGGCGTCGACCGTCACACCGTGCGGGAACCACCGCGCCCGGTACGCCGGTGTCGCCATCGCCTCGTACACGATCGCGCCGAGCGGGCGGACGGCGCACCCGCCCACCGCGGTCTGCTGGGACGTGACCGCGGCCATCACGGTACCGGTCTCCAGCAGTCGGGCGGTGAAGTTCTGGTCGTCGCGGTGCAGGTCGACGTCGATGCCGTGCTCATCGGCCAGGCGGGCGAGCGGCGGAAGGAACCACGTCGCCATCGAGTCGGCGTTCACCGCGAGAGGGACGCGCACGCGGTCAGCGGCGTCGGGGGTGACGGCGGCACCCGGGAGGCCGAACGCGGCGAGGGTGTCGTGCTCGAGAAGCGCGATCTGTCGCGCGAGCCGCACCACCGCCGCACCGGCCTCGGTGGCCTGCACGGGTCGCGAGCGCACCAGCAGCACTCGACCGAGCTGCACCTCGAGCGCCTTCACCCGCTGGCTCACCGCCGACGGCGTGATGTGCAGCCGGCGGGCAGCGGCCTCCAGGCTGCCGTCGTCCACCACGGCGGCAACCGTCGCCGCGAGTTCCGGATCGATCTTCATGAAGCCACGCTAATGCTGATGAAGAGAAATTCGCTGGTACTGATGATCGGTGCGCCCTAATCTCAGAGCGTGCTCGTCTTCCTCTCCGGCCTCGGTCTCGGCCTGTCGCTGATCATCGCGATCGGCGCACAGAACATGTTCGTGCTGCGCCAGGGGATCCGGCGCGAGCACATCGCCGCGGTGGTGGCGATCTGCGCCCTGTCCGATGCCGCGCTCATCGCGGCCGGCGTCGCCGGACTCGGCGCGCTGGTGCAGGCCGCGCCGTGGATCGTGACCGCGATGCGCTGGCTCGGCGCGATCTTCCTCGTGACCTACGGCGTCCTCGCCGCACGACGCGCGAGCCGGGGCGGGGAGACCCTCGACCCGACGGCCGACCCTGGCCCGGCACGCAGCGGCGCGCGCGGCGGAGGCACGACGACGACGCGGCTGGCTCCGGTCGTGCTCACCACCCTCGCCCTCACCTGGCTGAACCCCCACGTCTACCTCGACACGGTGCTGCTGCTCGGCTCGGTCGCCGCCACCCACGGGGCTGCCCGGTGGGTGTTCGCCGCAGGGGCGATGCTGGGCAGCATCGTGTGGTTCACCGGGCTCGGGTTCGGCGCGCGCTTCCTCGGGCGCTGGCTGCGCACTCCGCGGGCGTGGCGCATCCTCGATGCGGTGATCGCCGTGGTCATGATCGGCCTCGGGATCACTCTCGTGCTTCCCGTGCTCTTCCCCTGACCTCCGGCGCGACCGCGCCGTGCCCCGGGGCCCCGCACCGTTGTGGTGCGGGGCCCCGGGGCACGGCTGGCTCTGCGGCGCGGGGACGCTACTGGTTGCTGAAGGCTGCGTCGAAAGCCGCGGTGGGCTGGGGCCACAGCAGGGAACGGACGTACGTCACGGCCTCGGCCGCGCCGTGCAGGCGATCCATCCCGGCGTCCTCCCACTCGATCGAGATGGGGCCGGTGTAGCCGATCGCCTCGAGCGCGCGGAACGAGTCCTCCCACGGCACGTCGCCGTGCCCGGTGGAGACGAAGTCCCAGCCGCGCCGCGGGTCGCCCCACGGCAGGTGAGAGCCGAGCACCCCGGCGCGGCCGTTCGCCGGCCGCATCCGGGTGTCCTTGCAGTCGACGTGGTAAATGCGGTCGGCGAAGTCGACGATGAACCCCACCGGGTCGATGTTCTGCCACATCATGTGCGAGGGGTCCCAGTTGAAGCCGAAGGCCGCGCGGTGGTCGATCGCCTCGAGCGCACGCACCGAGCTCCAGTAGTCGTACGCGATCTCGCCGGGGTGCACCTCGTGGGCGAAACGCACCCCCTCCGCGTCGAACACATCGAGGATGGGGTTCCACCGCGCCGCGAAGTCCTCGAAACCGCCCTCGATGACCGAGGCGGGCACCGGCGGGAACATCGCGACGTAGGGCCAGATCGACGACCCGGTGAATCCCACGACCGTGTCGACGCCGAGCTTGCGCGCCACGCGCGCGGCGCGCTTCATGTCGTCCGCGGCGCGCTGGCGCACACCCTCCGCCTCGCCGTCGCCCCACACGTAGTCGCGCAGGATCGCCTCGTGGCGGAAGTCGATGGGCGCATCGCACACCGCCTGGCCGGCGAGGTGGTTCGAGATCGCATAGAGCTTGAGGCCGTGCCGATCCAGGATCTCGCGGCGCGAGGCGACATAGGCGTCGTCCTCGTCGGCTCTGCGCAGGTCGAGATGGTCGCCAGACGCGGCGATCTCCAGCCCGTCATAGCCCCAAGACGCGGCCAGACGTGCCACCTCCTCGAACGGCAGGTCGGCCCACTGGCCGGTGAACAGGGTGACGGGGTGGCTCGCGGTGCTCATCGGGTCGTCTCTTCCTCACGCATACGGTTCACCCAGGCGGCAGACACCTGCGCGCTCTCGACCGGGTCCATCGACGCCCGGTCGACCTCGATCACGACCCAGCCGCCGAAGTCCTCGGGGAGCACGTCGAGCGCCCCGGTGAGGTCCATGTGGCCGAGCCCCGGCTCCAGGAACAACCGCCGGTTGCTGGCTTCGCTGTAGGGCGTCGGGGCCTCGCGCGTCGCCCGTGCGACATCGAGATCGAGGTCCTTCAGATGGATATCGACGAGCCGCTCGGCCCACTTGGCCAGGTAGCTCGGCGCATCGATTCCGGCCCACTCGAGGTGACCGATGTCGAAGGAGGCGCCCAGCAGGGTGTCGTCGATCTGGGCGAGGACGTACTCGATCTCCTCCTCGGTCTCGACCCAGGTTCCGACGTGGTTGTGCAGGCCGGGACGGATCCCCTCGGCGCGCAGCACCTCGGCGGCCTGCGCCAGGTACTCGACCACCTCATCGAGCCGGTCCTGCTGGAAGTCGTGCCCGACCGCGACGGCCTCGGCGAACCGCGCTCCGCGGAAGTTCACCTCCGGCGCGAGGAAGATGGTGTCCAGGCCCATGAAGTTGGACTCCTCCGCGCGGCGGCGGGCGAGGTCGAACCAGTGGGTCCACGCGCTGCTCCCGCGCTCGAGGCGATCGCCGTGGTCAGACGGGATCGGCACCTGCAGGTAGCCGGGGGCGGGCAGGAGCCCGGCGCCGTCGAGCATCGCGCGGTAGTTCTGCAGCGTCTGGGTGTCGAGCACCTCCATCATCGCCGCGTCGAATCCGGCCGCCTTGATCTCACGCAGCACATCCGGATACTCCGCGACGAACGTCGGGTCGGCGTAACGCCACAGGTCAGCACTGCGGGGATCGGACGGGTCCTCCTTCACATTGATCCACTGGATCGCGTTGAGCGCGAACTTCAGGTTCTGACGAGACATGCGAGACCTTTCTGACCGGAACGGAGATCGCGAGACGACCCGCGCCCGGCAGGGGCGGGGTGGTTCGCCAGGAGGGCGACGGGATCGGCGACGACCCGATGACGGCGACGATACGCCGACCGCGGGAGAAGGCCGTCCTGCCGGGCGGCCCGAGGCCGTCCAGACACGACGTCCGGAGCACGAAGACCGGTGGGCTTCGTCACGGCCGTGCCTCCTCCCGGAATGACGCGGGCAGTCCCCGCTGGCGTGTTCCTCAGCGGGCGGTGAGGGCGCGGGCGGTGCGCACGGCGAGCGTGGCACCGGTGAGGGTCGAGTTGCAGGTGAGCGCGGTGGGGATGACCCCGTTCCCGGCGAGGAACAGATTGCGGTAGCCCCACACCCGACCGTCGGTGTCGACGACCGACGTTCCGTCGTCTTCCGCGCCCATCCGGGTGGTGCCGGTGAAGTGCAGCGACGCGCCGGCAGGAAGCACCGCGGAGTCCTCGGCCGCGAAAGATCCGATCGCGTTCGCGGCGGCGCTCTGCACGTCCTGCGTGGCCCGGATCATCTCCCAGTCCTTCTCCGAGTAGGAGAAGTGCACGGTCATGTGCGGCATCCCGAGCGCATCGGTGAGCTCGTCTGAGAACTCCACCCTGTTCTCCGGGCGGATCTCGGTGACGCAGTACCAGCCGACACTGAGCACGTGCCCAAGGTCTTCGATCTCGCGCTCCATGAGCTGGCCGTGCATCGGACGGGCCTCGCCGAGCGACGGGCTCCAGTAGGCGCCGATGAAGGGCTCGCCCGCCGGCGGGGTCGGGATGTCGGCGTCGGTCAGGCCGAGACGCTCGGCGTCGATGACCACGTCTCCGCTGATCGAGGCGTGCTCGTTCAGGCGCACGCCCAGGGCCTCCGGGCGGATGCCGGACGCCCACAGCAGCTGCGGCGTGCGCAGCGAGTCCGCGGCCAGCAGGTAGCGGGTTCCGGTGTAGACGGTCTCCTCGCCGGTCACCACGTCGCGACCGACGATGCCGGTCACCTCATCGCCCTCGGTGAGCACGCGCGTGCACAGCACACCGCTGCGCAGCTGGACGTTCGGCGCGCTGCCGTCGAAGACGAACGGCGCGATGTCGCGGGGCCCGGTGCGCGCGAACGGCCGGTCGGTGTGCGGGATACCGGCCATCGGCATGTACCCGAAAGCCCGGGTCTCGTCGTCCGCGGGAAGGGCCTCGCGGAGGGCGGCGAAAAGCGGCTCGGTGAACGGGTTGTCCACCAGCGGCCCGCGCTGTACGCGCAGGCGGCGCCGCGCGCTCTCCAGATCGGCATCCCACTGGGCGCGCGGAAGGAAGTCGGGGATCTCGTTCTCATACGCCCACGGGCACGCGGCGGTCCAGTGCACGCCGAGCCCACCGAGGTTCCATCCCACCGATGCGCCGGGGAACTGGGCGAAGTTGTGGCCGAAGAAGGCCAACGGGAACACGCCGGGCATGTCCGCGTTCCACGAGTCGCCTTCGATCTCGTTCATCGCGGTCGCCCCGGCGACATACTCGATCTGCTGCGCACGGCGCATGAGGGTCTCGTACGACGCGTTCATGGCGCTCTCGTCCGCTTCGACGAGGTGCTCACCGGCGTTGTCCGTGATGTCACGGCCTGCTTCGAGGACGAGAATCGATGCACTCGGATCCTGGGCGTGCACCTCGGCCGCGACGATCGCGCCGTTGATGCCGCTGCCCACGATGACGAGATCGAATGACATGGTCATGGATGTTCTTCCTTCGGGATGTCGGTTGTCAGGATGCCGTCGCGACCCACTGGCCGGTCTCGGCGGAGCGGAGGACGGCTTCGGTGAGGAGCGCGGCGCGGGCGCCGTCGGCGAAGACCGGCAGGCCTTCTGGCTGCTCGCCGCGCACGGCTGCGAGGACGTCGGCGACGAAGCCGTTGAAGGCGTCCTGGTAGCCCATCGGGTGGCCGACGGGAACCGCGGACAGTCGGGCGGCGTCGCGGTTCGGCGATTCAGGGGTGCGGAAGAGCACGGTGTTGCCTTCCCGGCCACCGAACCACAGCTTCTCCGGGTCCTCCTGGTCGAAGCGCACGCTGGCTGCGGCCCCGTGCAGCTCGAGGGTCACGGCGTTCTTGCGCCCGGCTGCCATCTGCGACACCAGCAGGGTGCCGATCGCGCCGGACTCCAGCTCGACGACGATCGCCACGGCATCCTCGTTGGCGACCGGGGCGCCCCCGCGCGACTCGTAGAAGCGGCGGGTGCGGGCGACGAGGGAGACGATGCGCTCCCCGGTGACGAACTCGAGAAGGTCGCAGAGGTGCGAGCCGATGTCGGCGAAAGCGCGCGACGGGCCGCCCTCGGCGGATGCGGTGCGCCAGTCGGTGTCGTCGGCCAGCAGCATCCAGTCCTGCAGGTAGCCGCAGTCCACGGTGATGAGGGCGCCGATCTCTCCCGCGCGCACGCGGGCCCTAGCCTCGCGCACCATCGGGTGGTAGCGGTAGACGAAGGGGACGGCGGCCACGAGGCCACTGGCCTCGGCGGCTGCCGCCAGTTCCGCCGCCTCGTCGAGCGAGACCGCGAGGGGCTTCTCGCACACCACGTGCTTGCCGGCGGCGAGGGCCGCGCGGGCGAGCTCGGCGTGCGAGGCGTTCGGGGTGCAGACGTGGACGACATCGACGTCGGCTGCGGTGATGAGCGATGCCGCGTCGGACTCTCCCCGCTCGATGCCGAGCGCTTCCGCGGCGCGCGCAGCACGTTCCGGCGATGACGCTGCGATCGCCGTCAGGGCGGCGCCGGCGGAGCGGAGGGCGCGGGAATGGACCTGGCCCATGAAGCCGGCGCCCAGGATGCCGGCGCGCACGGGCCGGACGTCAGTGTCGGTGACAGTCGTTGTCATGCGGTCGATTCTGACACAGAAAACGAGCTTTTGTCGAGCATCATGCAAAAGTCGTCTGTCAGTGATCTGAACCTGTGAGCCTGGCATGGTTTACTACTCGCGTGAGTGACATCCCGCGGCCACCCCTGACCGCCCCGCCGGGCGCGGGAGACATCCTCCAGATCTTCCTGGACGGACAGGCCCGCACGAAGGCCGAGCTCGCCCAGATCACCGGCCTCGCACGGTCAACGGTCTCGTCGCGGGTGGATGCGCTGCTCACCGCCGGCCTGGTCCTGCCCGCCGGGGAAGCCGCGTCCACCGGAGGCCGTCCGCCCTCGCGGATCGCATTCAACCCCCGGGCCGGCACAATCCTGGCGATCGACCTGGGCGCGACCCATGCCACCGTCGCCATCGCCGATCTGGGCGGCAGCATCCACGGCGCCACGACGCGTGAGCTGCTCATCAGTGCCGGGCCGGAGAGCGTGCTCGACACCGTGCTCGCCGACGGCGCGGCCCTTCTGGCCGACGCCGGGCACGACCTCGGCGCCCTGGTCGGCATCGGCATCGGCGTGCCGGGCCCGGTGGAGTTCTCCTCGGGACGCCCCACCAATCCCCCGATCATGCCGGGATGGGACCGTTTCGACATCCCCTCCTATGTGCGTCGCTCCTTCGACGTCACCGTCCTGGTCGACAACGACGTGAACCTCCTCGCGCTCGGCGAGCACGCCCTGACCTGGCCTCACATCGACGATCTCGTGTTCGTGAAGGTCTCCACCGGTATCGGCGCCGGCATCATCTCCGGGGGACGCCTGCAGCGGGGCGCGCAGGGAACGGCCGGAGACATGGGCCACGTGCAGGTGCCGGACAGCCATGACTCCCCGCGCCCGCCCGGAGACGAACGCGACCTCGAGGCGATCGCGAGCGGACCGGCGATCGCCGCAGCCCTGCGCGCCCAGGGCATTGACGCCCGGACGGGATCCGACGTCATCGAGCTCGTGCGGGCCGGCAACCCCGCCGCGATCGCGGCCACCCGTCAAGCGGGCCGGGAGGTGGGCGAGGTGCTGGCGACGGTCGTCAACATGCTGAACCCGTCGATGATCGTGATCGGCGGCAGGATCGCCCGCGCCGGAGAGCACCTGCTCGCGGGTGTGCGCGAGGTGGTCTACCGGCGCTCCATCCCCCTGGCGACCCAGCATCTCGGGATCGTGCAGAGCCGCGGCGGCGAGCGGGCCGGCGCGCTCGGAGCGGCGATCCTGGTCAGTCGCCACGTGCTCTCCCCCGGCACCGTGGAGGGCTTCCTCACCCCCCGCGGCTAGCCCCTCACCCCGCCCCCGCCCCCGGTATCCGCCCACCCGAACTCAGGCAATACCCGCACCGCACCATCGGAAACCGGTGTCTCGGCGCCGCGGCCGCAATTCTGCCTGAGTACGGGCACGCGCTCGACGGAGACCGCGGGAACGCCGAAGGCCCCCGCCGGAACGGCGGGGGCCTTCATGCTGAGCGCGGCTCAGATGACGTTGACGTCCAGCGGGATGGCCGGGCCGAACGTGGTCGACACGGCGCCCTTCTGGATGTAACGACCCTTCGAGCTCGACGGCTTCAGACGCACGATCTCTTCCAGCGCTGCGCTGAGGTTCTCGTCGAGCTGCTCGGCCGAGAACGACGCCTTGCCCACGATGAAGTGAACGTTTGCGTGCTTGTCGACGCGGAACTCGATCTTGCCGCCCTTGATCTCCTCCACGGCCTTGGCCGGGTTGGGGGTCACGGTGCCGGTCTTCGGGTTCGGCATCAGGCCACGCGGACCCAGCACCTTGCCGAGACGCCCGACCTGACCCATGAGCTCCGGGGTCGAGACAGCGGCATCGAAATCGGTCCAGCCGCCGGCGACCTTCTCGATGAGCTCGGCGCCGCCGACCTCATCGGCACCCGCGGCGATGGCGGCCTCAGCGGCCGGGCCCGTCGCGAAGACGATCACGCGGGCGGTCTTGCCGGTGCCGTGCGGGAGCATGACGGTGCCGCGCACCATCTGGTCTGCCTTGCGGGGGTCGACCGAGAGCTTGAGGGCGACCTCGACGGTGGAGTCGAACTTCGCCGAGCCGGTCTCCTTCGCCAGGGCGACGGCCTCGGTCGGGGTGTAGAAGCGGTCTGCATCGATCTTCGCGAGCGCCGCCTGGTAAGCCTTGGACTTGGTAGCCATGTTTATCTCCCTCAGCCCTCGACCGTGATGCCCATGGAACGGGCGGTTCCGGCGATGATCTTCGAGGCGGCCTCGATGTCGTTCGCGTTCAGGTCTGCCTGCTTCTGCTCGGCGATCTGACGCACCTGGTCGGCGGTGATCTTGCCGACCTTGACGGTGTGCGGGGTGGCCGAGGCCTTCTGCACACCGGCAGCCTTCTTGATGAGCTCCGCCGCCGGCGGGGTCTTCAGGACGAAGGTGAAGCTGCGGTCCTCGTAGACGGTGATCTCGACAGGGATGACGTTGCCGCGCTGCGACTCGGTCGCGGCGTTGTACGCCTTGCAGAACTCCATGATGTTGACGCCATGCTGACCGAGCGCGGGGCCGATCGGCGGCGCCGGGTTGGCGGCGCCGGCGTTGATCTGGAGCTTGATCAGGCCGGTCACCTTCTTCTTCGGTGCCATTTCTCTCTCCTTTTCGTGCGCCCCGATGGGCGCGCTGCCACACGTCAGGCTCTTCCTGGGCGTGGTGGGGATGCCGGCCCGCACGGGGCCAACCGCTCCATGTTACCCGAAACAGCAGGGTTACCCGAATCAGAGGTCCGGCTTCCCCTCGCCATCGGCCGCTGTGCGAACGCCGTGCGCGCAGAAATGCAGCGCGCCCCGCCGGCCGAGGCCTGCGGGGCGCGCTGCGAGCCGTTCGGCTCAGAGCATCTTGGTGACCTGGTCGAAGGACAGCTCAACCGGGGTCTCACGCTCGAAGAGCGAGACGAGGACGGTGAGCTTGCCGCTTTCCGGCTTGATCTCGCTGATCGTGCCGGGAAGACCCGCGAAGGAGCCCTCCTTGATCGTGATGGTCTCGCCCACCTCGAAGTCGACCTCTGCCGCGACAGGCCGCGCGACGGCCTGGCCGCCCTTGGCCGCGACGGCCTTGGCGGTGGGAACGTCCTTGACCTCGACGAGGGACTTCAGCATGCCGAAGGCCTCCTCGAAGCGGAGCGGGATCGGGTTGTGCGCGTTGCCGGCGAACCCGGTGACACCCGGGGTGTGCCGCACGACAGACCAGGTCTCTTCGTTCAGCTCCATGCGCACGAGCACGTAGCCGGGGTAGCGCACCCGGGTGACCATCTTGCGCTGGCCGTTCTTGATCTCGACGACGTCCTCCATCGGGACCTCGACCTGGTAGATGTCGTCCTCGACCTCGAGCGTGGCCTTGCGCTGCTCGATGTTGGCCTTCACCTTGCGCTCGAAGCCGGCGTAGGAGTGGATCACGTACCACTTGCCGGGGAGCATGCGCAGGTCGATGCGGAAGGCCTCGTAGGGGTCCTCCTCCGCGGCGTCGTCATCCTCGACCTCGACGTCGACCTCAACGTCGACCTCGGCCTCGGCCTCGGCCTCGGCGCTGTCGTCGTCCTCGTCCGGTCCGTCGTAGGGGGCGACCTCCTCAGCCGCGGCGGCCTCGGCGTCCGCGACCTCCTCGGCGAGCGAGTCGCTGAGCACCTCCGCCGCGGCCTCGGCCTCGGCGGTCTCGTCAATGTGAAGGGCGTCGTTCACGATCGCGTCTGCCTCCGGGTCGTCGATCTCGATGTCTTCGTCTTCGTCGCTGACAACGGCCTCGTCGTCCTCGACATGGATGGCGAGGTGCTCGGCCGGGGTGGCGGAGAGCTCCTCTTCCGCCAGGACGGCACCCTCCTGGGCTTCGTCGTCCTCGCTGGACTGCTCTGCCGCGGTCGCCCAGTCGGCGTCGTCGGAATAACGTTCAGACACTTCAGATCATCTCCATGGGGGCGCGGTCCTCGTTCGTGGCCAGGACCGCTGTACCGGGCTCAGCGCCCCGGAACACCGAACACCTGAGTGGTGAGCCACGAGGAGACGAAGTCGAGGCCGTAGACCAGACCCATCATGATCAGGACGAACACCAAGACAACCAAGGTGTAGGTGACGAGCTCCTTGCGCGTGGGAGTGACCACCTTGCGCAGCTCGCCGATGACCTGACGGAAGAACAGCGCGATCCGTCCGAAGAAGCCCAGCTTCTTCTCCCGGGTGCCGACGCCGCCCGCGGCGGAATCCTCGGCGCGCGACGCGTCCTGAACCATCGTGAAATGCACCTTTCATGTGTCAGCATGCGCTGACGCGCAGGGCGGACAGGAATCGAACCTGCAACCTGCGGTTTTGGAGACCGCTGCTCTGCCAATTGAGCTACCGCCCTAGGGCCTCGCGGCCCTCTGCACCCTTCTTCCCACCTGATCAGGCACGGCAAAGGATGCAGATGATTACTGCGGGATCAGTCTACGGCATGCCCGCCGAGTGCGCGAACCGGACGCGAAAGTGCGCCGCCGCCGCCCCCGGAACCGCGCTCGGCCGGCCCGGGGAACGGCAGGCAGACGCTCCCCGCCGAGCGGGGCGGCCCCTGGCCGGGACCGCCCCGTTCCGCACGGCGGGCGCCGGCTCAGCCGACGCGGACGAGCTTCTTGTTGACGAACTCGTCGGCCGCGAGCAGACCCATCTCACGCGAGGTGCCGCTCTTCTTCACTCCGCCGAAAGGCAGCTCCGGGCTGTCAGCGAGAGCGATGTTGACGTAGACCATGCCCGCCTCGATGCGGTCGGCGACGCGCTGCGCCTGCTCGGGGTCCGTGGTGAAGAGGTACGAGCCGAGACCGAACTCGGTGTCGTTGGCCAGCTCCACCGCCTCGTCCTCGCTCGAGACGCGGTAGACGACGCCCACCGGGCCGAAGAACTCCTCGCGGTAGGCGTTCGTGCCCTTCTCGACATCGGTGAGCACGGTGGACGGGTAGAAGCAGCCGTCGCGCTCACCGCCGAGCACCAGGGTCGCCCCTTGCTCACGTGCGGTGTCGACCTGCGCTTCGAGGGTCTTCGCGGCGGTCAGCGAGGAGAGCGGCCCCAGCACGGTGTCCTCCGCGAGCGGGTCGCCGAGGGTGGCTTCGGCCATGCGCGCGACGAACTTCTCCAGGAACGCGTCGTACAGCTCGTCGATGACGATGAAGCGCTTCGGGGCGTTGCACGACTGACCGGAGTTGTCCAGGCGCGCATCGACGGCGTACTGCACGGTGGCGTCGAGGTCGGAGGTCGACAGCACGATGAACGGGTCCGATCCGCCGAGCTCCAGCGCGACCTTCTTGAGGTTGCGTCCGGCGACCTCGGCGACCGCCGCTCCCGCGCGCTCAGAACCGGTGACGGACACCCCCTGCACCCGCGGGTCTGCGATCACGTCGGCGGCCTGCTCGTTGGTCAGGCGCAGATTGACGTACCACCCGGCCGGGAAGCCGGCGTCCTGGTAGATCTTCGCGATCGCCTCGGCGGACTCCGGGCACTGCGACGCATGCTTGAGCAGGATGCTGTTGCCGATCGCGATGTTCGGCGCCGCGAAACGCGCCACCTGGTAGTAGGGGAAGTTCCACGGCATGATGCCCAGGAGCACGCCCAGGGGGGCACGACGGATGACCGCAGAGCCCTCGCCGAGAATGTCGATCGGGGTGTCGGCGGTGATCTTGTCGATGTTGTCCGCGTAGAACTCGGTGATGTCGGCCGCGAACTCGACCTCGCCGATCGCGCCGGAGAGCACCTTGCCCATCTCGCGGACGATGATCTCGGCGAGCTCCTGCTTGCGTTCGCGGTGCAGCTCGGCGACACGGCGCAGCAGCGTCGCCCGCTCCGCGCGGCTCAGGCCGGTGCGGGAGGCCTCGTCGGCCGCGGCGATACCCGCCTCGACGGTCGCGGCGTCGGACAGATCGTAGGCGGCCAGCGTCTCGCCGGTCGCCGGGTTGATGACGGCGTAGGTGCTCATGTTCCTCCTTGAATCGTGAATCCCGTGAGACGTGGTCAGTCCGCCGGGATGAGCGTGTACTTCGTGGACAGGTACTCGTGGATGCCCTCGAGGCCGCCCTCCCGGCCGACACCGGACTGCTTGACGCCGCCGAAGGGAGCAGCGGCGTTCGAGACGACGCCGACGTTCAGTCCCATCATCCCCGTCTCGAGGGCGTCGATCATCCGCAGCCCGCGTGCGAGGTCGGTGGTGAAGACGTAGGACACCAGGCCGTACTCGGTGTCGTTGGCGAGGCGGACGGCTTCGTCCTCGTCACGGAAGGTCGTGATGGCCAGAACCGGTCCGAAGATCTCCTCGCGCAGGATGTCACTGCCCGCGACGACGCCCGACACGACGGTCGGCTCGAAGAAGCTGCCCTCCCCGGTGATCGGCTGTCCGCCGGCGAGCACCGACGCGCCCCGGTCGACGGCGTCCTGCACCAGCTCTGCCGCCTTGGAAACGGCGTCCTCGTCGATGAGCGGCCCGATGGTGACGCCCTCCTCTGTGCCGCGTCCGATCTTCATGGCCTCGACCCGCTCTGCCACCCGAGCGGCGAACTCCTGGGCGACGGCCTCGTGGACGATGAAACGGTTGGCCGCGGTGCACGCCTGGCCGATGTTGCGGAACTTCGCCAGCATCGCCCCGTCGACGGCCTTGTCCAGGTCAGCGTCCTCGAAGACGACGAAGGGTGCGTTGCCGCCCAGCTCCATGGATACGCGCAGCACTCCCTGCGCGGCCTGCGCGATGAGGCGGCGACCGACCTCCGTCGAGCCGGTGAACGACAGCTTGCGCAGCCGCGGGTCGGCGATGATGGGGCTCGACAGCGCGCTCGACCGCGAGGTCTGCACCACGTTCACGACGCCGGCGGGGACGCCGGCCTCCTCGAGGATCGACGCGAAGAGCAGCGTGGTCAGCGGAGTCACCGCGGCGGGCTTCACCACAACGGTGCATCCGGCGGCCAGCGCAGGAGCGATCTTGCGGGTCGCCATCGCGAAGGGGAAGTTCCACGGGGTGATGAAGAACGACGGCCCGACGGGACGCTGCGAGACGACCATGTGGCCGGTGCCTTCGGGGTTCTCGCCGTAGCGGCCAGCGATGCGCACCGCCTCCTCGCTGAACCAGCGCAGGAACTCCCCGCCGTACGCGACCTCGCCCCGAGCCTCGGCGAGGGGCTTGCCCATCTCCAGGGTCATCAGGAGCGCAAGCTCCTCCTTGCGCTCCTGCACGATCTCCCACGCGCGGCGCAGGATCTCGCTGCGCACCCGCGGGGCGGTGCCGGCCCAGGCGTCCTGCGCGGCGACGGCGGCGTCGAGAGCGCGGATGCCGTCGTCCGGCGTCGCGTCGGCGACGCTGACGAGCACCTTCCCCGTCGACGGGTCATAGACGTCGAAGGTGCCATCGGTGTTCCGCCACTCACCCCCGATGTAGAGGCCCGTGGGGATGCGGTCGAGGAGGTCGCGCTCCTGCGCGGAGAGCTGCGTGGTCATCGGGGTGCTCCTGTGCTGTGTGTCGGGTGGGGGGTGTGTCGTGGTGCGTCAGAGGGTGTGCCGGATCTCGGCGGCGACGGCGCGGCCCATCCGGATCGCCCCGTCGACGTGCTGGAAGCCGGCTCCGGCCACATCGCTGCACGCGACGTGGATCGGGCCGACCGGGGTACGCAGGTGCGGGCCGTAGCGGTAGAGACCGCCGAGGTCGAAGCTCGCGGCGTAGGCACCGCGGGTCCACTCCTCGGCGCCCCAGTCGCTCTCGTAATAGACGATCGGATCCTTCGCCGCGGGGCCGTAATAGTGCGAGAGCGACTCGAGGATCCGCTCGCGGCGGTCCGCCGCGGACAGCGCGAACAGGCCATCGGCGAGCCGGTCGGACACGAAGCCCACCAGCGTGCCGCGCTCGTCGCCGTGGTTGGTGTTGTCGTAGGCCTCGTGCGAGATCTCATAGGGGCTGAACGCGGTCCCGGAGAGCCCCTGCTCCCGCCAGAACGGACGGTCGTAGACCGCGTGGACCTTGATCACGAAGCCCATCGAGATGTGCTGGTGCATCTGCTGCTGCAGCCGCGGCAGCGGCGGCACGAAGGAGATCCGCTCGGAGAGCACCGGCGCGAGGGCGAGCACCGCGCGTCGGGCTCGGACGACGAGGGTGTCGGTGCGGGCGACCACGCCCTCATCGCCCCAGGTGATGCTGCGGACGGGCTGCGCGAGGAACACATCGTCGGCCAGCCGTTCGGCGAGCCGGATCGGCACCTGCTGGAGGCCGCCCACGACCCGGCGGTCGAGGATGAAGTCGGCGTCGACGAGATGCGAGAAGCTCCCGGCACTCGCGGCCATGAGCAACGCCTGGAGCGTGGAGAACGCATACGCCGGCTTGGTGAGCATCGCCGGACCGATGAAGAGGGCGATGTTGTCGCGCGCCTCCTGGTCGTCGGTCTCGCGTGCGAGCCAGGCCTCGAAGGAGATGCGATCGAGAGCGTCGGCGTCTGGATGCTCCCACGGGCGATCCGGGTCGATCTCCGCGGCCAGCTGGTCGAGACGCGCGATCAGCCGCGCGATCTCACGCTCCGTCTCCGGCGCGGCAGGGAAGATGTCTCCGGTGAAGCGGGTCGGCTTGCCGTCCCGGCCGATATAGACGCTGTCGCCGTCGCGATAGCGCTCATAGGTGGCAAGGTCCAGCTCCGCGAGCATCGCGATCAGCGCGTCCTGATCGGGCGAGACCCACTGACCGCCGATCTCGAGCATCGCGCCGTCGATGACCTCGGTCCACAGCCGGCCGCCCACGCGGTCCCGCGCCTCGAGCACCGCGACGCTGAGTCCTGCGCGGCGCAGCTCATGGGCGGCGGTGAGACCAGCGGCGCCCGCGCCGACGATCACGACATCACGGACGATCTCCTCGGTGGTCACTGTCGGCACGCTCCTCGGTTCTTCTCCATCGTCCCTCGGGGATCGGGGTCTGTCGAGGCCCGCGGCCTCGTTGTCGCGCAGGATGTTGTTCTCCGACCGGACTGTTCCCTCGCGGGTCATCCGGTCAGAGAGCCTGTCGAAGGTCCCGGACCCCCAAGACTCGGGTCCTTCGACAGGCTCGGTCGGTGCTCCCGCCTCAGGCAGACCGCAGAGCGGCCGCGACGACGTCGAGGCCGTCGTTGAGCAGATCGTCGCTGATCGACAGCGGCGGGAGGAAACGGATGACGTTGCCGTATGTGCCGCAGGTGAGCACGACGACGCCCTGCTCCAGGCAACGCTTCGCCACGGCGGCGGTCAGGGCCGCGTCCGGGGCCTGGGTCTCCGGGTCGACGAACTCGGCGGCCACCATCGCGCCGCGGCCGCGCACATCGCCGATGCGCGGGTCTGCGGCCTGCATCTCGCGCAGGCGCCCGACGAGGATCTCGCCGATCTCGCGGGCGCGGGAGGAGAGGTCCTCCTCCTCGAACACCTCGATGGCGGCGAGCGCTGCCGCACACGCCACCGGGTTGCCGCCGTAGGTGCCGCCCAGGCCTCCGGCGTGCGAGGCGTCCATGATCTCGGCCCGACCGGTGACCGCGGCCAGCGGCAGGCCGGCCGCGATGCCCTTGGCCGTGGTGATGAGGTCCGGCTCGATGCCGAACTGCTCGCTGGCGAACATCGTGCCGGTGCGGGCGAATCCGGTCTGCACCTCGTCGGCGATGAAGACGACGCCGTTCGCCCGGCACCAGTCGACCAGCGCGGGGAGGAAGCCGTCTGCGGGCACGATGAAGCCGCCTTCGCCCTGGATGGGCTCGATGATGACGGCGGCGAGGTTCTCCGCGCCGACCTGCTTCTCGATGATCGTGATCGCCCGGGCGGCCGCCTCCGCACCGGTCAGGCCGTCACGGAACGGATACGACAGCGGCGCGCGGTAGACCTCCGGGGCGAAGGGCCCGAAGCCGCTCTTGTACGGCATGTTCTTCGCCGTCAGCGCCATCGTGAGGTTGGTGCGGCCGTGGTAGCCGTGCTCGAAGGCGACGACCGCCGGACGGCCGGTGTGCTTGCGGGCGATCTTGACCGCGTTCTCCACGGCCTCAGCGCCGGTGTTGAACAGGGCGCTCTTCTTGGCGAAGGAGCCGGGGGCGAGGCGGTTCAGCGCCTCGGCGACCTGAACATAGGATTCGTACGGCGAGACCATGAAACAGGTGTGGGTGAACTGCGCGGCCTGGGCGGCCACCGCGGCCGCCACCTTCGGGTGGGCGTTGCCGACGGTGGTCACGGCGATGCCGCTGCCGAGGTCGATGAGCGAGTTGCCGTCGGCGTCCACGATGACACCGCCGCCCGCAGCGACCGCGGCGATCTGCACCGAGTGCCCGACGCCCTGGGCGACGGACTCCGCCTTGCGGGCGAGCACCTCCGCGGAACGGGGGCCCGGGATGGACGTGACGAGGCGCCGCTCCTGCGGGAGAGTGGGCCCGCCGAGGGGAAGGATGTCGGTGGTGGTGATCGTCATGCGGCGAGCGTACGTCCGGGGCGAGGGTCGGTGCATCCGCCCGCTTGTATAATCTGATCGATCTGTTCGCCTGATGGGCGAACTCTCACAAGCCCCGGGCCGGCCCGCCGTCGGCTGCCGAGTCACCAGGATGTTCAGGCCCGCGGGCCTGAACATCCTGGTGACTCGGCAGCCGCGCGCAGCGCGGCCCGCGCCCCACCCGAACCAGGGAGACAGGATGACCGCCACCCCCACCCTGCGGGCCCTGCTGGGCCGCGGCGATCTGGGTCTGCGCGCGGTGCTGCCGGCCGACCCGGCGGCGGACGCGGCGTTCGACCGGACGCTGCGCTGGGTGCACTCCTCCGACCTCGCCGACCCCACCCCGTTCCTCGCCGAGGACCTCGCGCTCCTCACCACGGGAAGACAGTTCGTCGACGGCGCGGATGCCGCCGTCTACGTCGCGCGTCTGCGAGCCCGCGGTGTCGTCGGACTCGGCTTCGGCAGCGAGGTGTACCGCACCGGCATCCCCGACGACCTCGTCACCGCGTGCCGCGCCGAGAGCATGCCTCTGTTCGAGGTGCCGTACAGCACGCCGTTCATCGCGATCGCCCGCGCGCACGCCGAGGCGATCGCGGCGCAGGCCTACGCCCGGCGCACCTGGGCGCTCGACGCGCAGCGGGCGATCGGCCTCGCGGCGCTCCGGCCCAGCGGCGTGCAGTCCGCGATCGACGAGCTCGCGAAGCGGCTGGGCACCTGGGCGGCGATGACCGACGCCGCCGGCACGATCGTCCATGTCGCCGGCCAGCTCTCCCCCGCAGCGCGTGAGTCGCTCGCTGCGCGAGCCGCGGAGCTCCTGGCCCACGGCTCGCTCGCCGCTCAGGCGATCACGGTGGCAGACCACTCCGGCACGCTGTACACGGTGGGCCGGACCGGGCGCCTGAGCGCGGCGATCGCCGTGGGCGCCGATGGTCTCGACGCCGAGTCCCGCTCGGTCGTCACGACCGTGATCGCGATGGCCGGTCTGGCCGCCGAGCAGACCGCCGACCTGGCGCGCGCGCGTCGGCGTCTGCGCGCGCGGATGCTCGAAGCCCTCCTGCGGGGCGAGCACGACCTCGCCCGGCAGGTGCTGGGCGGACTCCCGAAGGCGCCCGTTCTGGTGGTGGTCGCAGCGCCCGCCACCACGGCATCCGGGGCGAGGGTCCCCGTCGACGCGCTCGCCGAGTGGATCGGGCAGCGCACGGCGAGCGCCGCCTCCGGTCGCGGCGGTCCGGGTGTGCTGGTCGCCGACGACGGTGCTGGTCGCGCGGTGCTGTGCCTGCCATCGTCTGGTGTCACGGGCCGGTCGTCCGAGCAGCTGCTGGGCGACGCCGCCGAGCGGTTCGGGCTGTCGGTCGGCGTCTCGGTGCCGACACGGTACGACGGCTTCGCCGACGCCCACGCGCAAGCGCTCGTGGCCCTGCGCCGGACCCGCGGGGTCGGTGTCACCCGCTTCGGCGCGGAGACGGGGCTCATCGCTGCCGTCGCGGGCGGCGATGCGCGCGCGCTGGCCACCGCCCGGCTCGCACCGTTGCACGACGGGACGGATGACCTCGTGGGGACGCTGCGCAGCTGGCTGGAGCACGATGCGCGCTTCGCGCCGACGGCGCAGGCCCTCGGCATCCATCGGCACACCCTGCGCACGCGCCTGGGCCGCATCGCGTCGCTGCTGGCGGTCGACCTGGACTCCTTCCCCGCGCGCGCCGAGCTGTGGGTGGCCTTGCAGGCCCTGGAGGCCTGACCCGGGCGGGGGTGTGGGCGCCCACACCCCGCCCGATCTGCGGGGGTTGCCCCGTTCTGCGGGCGAAGCCCGCAGAACCATCCGCAGACCGGGGCAACCCCCGCAGATCGGGCGGGTGACGCCCCGGCGTCAGGACGATGTGCGCCGGTGCGCCCCGCCCGGATGGCTCGCGGGCAGGGCGGGGCCGGAGCCCATCAGCCGCTCGCGCAGCGTGGCCCCGGCCGGCGCCACGGGCGGGAGCATCCCGCGCTCGCGCAGCACCGGCATCACGTGCGCGATGAAGTCGCGGGTGGATGCCGGCGGAACCGTCGGCGCGAACAGGAAGCCATCCAGATCTGCACCATCGGCGAGCTCGGCCATCCGATCGGCCACCTGCTCCGGCGTGCCGACGACCGGCCGTGTGCCGACGCCGTGGGTGGCCCAGTCGGCGAGCACCTCGCCGACCGTGGTGTCTCCGAACCGAGCGACCTGGGTCTGCGACAGCTCGGTGTGCAGCGCGGACATCGGCGTCGCCGGATCGTAGGAGGACAGATCAAGACCGGTGAACCACGCATAGGAGGCCACCGCGACATCCGGGCTCTGCGCGGCCAGGACGCCCTGCCACTTCTCCTCCGCCTCGGCCGCCGTCTCGCCGACGACGGCGGAGAACGCCGCCATGACCTTCACATCGTCTGCGCGCCGTCCGGCGTCGGCCGCCGCCGCACGCACGCTCCGGACGTGTCCGGCGAGCTGCTCCACGTCGCCCCCGCCGATGAACACCGCCTCGGCGTGCCGACCGCCGAACGCCAGACCCGCGGGCGACGCGCCCGCCTGGAACAGCACCGGCGTGCCCTGCGGCGAGCGGTGGGTGTTCCCGTAGCCGTGCGAGACGAAGTAGGGACCGGTGTGCGAGATGCGGTGCACCTTGGCCGGGTCCGCGAACCGACCGTTCTTGTCCCGCTCCAGGGCATCCGGCTCCCAGGCCTCCTCCCACAGCTTGTAGACGACGTCGAGGAACTCGTCCGCCATCCGGTAGCGCTCGTCGTGGCCGACCATCGCCACCCCGAAGCCGCGCACCGCGGTGTCGGCGGTTCCCGTTGTCACGATGTTCCAGCCGATGCGCCCGCCCGAGAGGATGTCGAGCGTGGCGAGGCGGCGAGCGAACGAGTAGGGCGCGGAGAGCAGTGTGGAGCCGGTGACGACCAGACCCAGCCGGGAGGTGAGCGGGATGAGCGCGGCGAGCACGATCGCGGGGTCGAGGCGCGGCAGGTCGAGTCCCTCCGCCGTGCAGACGTCTGGCCGGGAGCCGTTCACGTCGGCCCAGCCCCACGCATCGGCCAGGAAGAGGAAGTCGAACCCGGCATCCTCGACCATCCGCGCCGTGTCGCGCCAGTAGTCGAGGGTGTCGAAGAGATGACGGCCGTGGTCGGGGTGCCGCCACACCGATGTGCCGGAGTCATTGGCCTGGGCATTCTCGAACAGGCCGAGACGCAGCTGTCGCACCATGCCCCCAGCATCCCATGCGGCGCAGGAACAGACCGGCGCACCCCGACCGGGCTGAGCCAACTCAGGCAGAACCAACGCGCTGCCCCGAAAACCCCCGTTTCGGGCCCGCCGCGCGCGATTCTGCCTGAGTGAGGGGCGCGCCACCGAGCACCCGACGAGACCGGGGCCCGTCACACCGGCGCGTGCGTCTCCAAGAACTCGTAGACGTCGGTCGTGTCGACCCCCGGGAACGCTCCGGTCGGCAGCGTCGCGAGCAGCGTGCGCGGGGTGCGCACGTTCGGCCAGGAGTGCTCCCGCCACCGCTCCTCCAGATCGGCGGGCGCGCGCCGGCAGCACACCTCGACGGAGTGCTTCGAGACGCCGCGGTTGGGGGTGTCTCGCCCGACGAACCACTTCGTGTCGTCGAAGCGCACGCCGACGCTCACCGAGTGCAGACCCTCGCTGGAGGACTCCACCCGCGCCGTGCACCAATATGTCCCGTTGCCGGTGTCGGTGTACTGGTAGTACGGATTGAAGTGGTCGTCGACCTCGAACACCACCCGGCTGGTCCATTTGCGACAGCACAGCTGCCCCTCGATCGACCCCAGCCGGTCGGTCGGGAAGTTCACGTCGTCGTTCTCGTAGGCCTTCGTGATCGTGCCGGACTCGTGCACCTTCAGGAAGTGCACCGGGATGTCGAGGTGCCGGGTGGCGAGGTTGGTGAACCGGTGAGCAGCGGACTCGTAGGAGATCGCATAGGCGTCGCGAAGATCCTCGATCGAGATCTCGCGGCGGCGCTTGGCGTCCTGCAGAAAGGGCACGACGTCCGCTTCCGGCGCCAGGAGCGCCCCGGTGAGATAGTTCGTCTCGACCCGCTGGCGGAGGTACTCCGCATAGCTGCGCGGCTCCTCGTGATCGAGCACCCGGCTTGAGAGCGCCTGCAGCACGGCCGTGCGGGCATCGCCGCGGGTCTGGGCGAGGTAGAGACGACCGTGCGCGAGGTCGGCGACGCTGCGGGTGGTCTGCGGCAGGTCGGAGACGTAGTGCAGGGTGAATCCGAGATGCGCGGCGATGTCGGACACAACGCGCTGTGTGAGCGGGCCGCCCGGGTGGTTGACGGCCGAGAGCATGCGGGTGGCTTCCGCGTCGAGGTCCGGGAAGTAGTTGTCCTGATCGCGCATCAGGTGGCGGAGGTCCACGTTCGCCCGGCGGGCTTCCTCCGGGGTGGCGGCACGCTCATCGCGCAGACGGTCGATCTCGCCGTGCAGCGCGAGAAGAGCCTTGAGCGCCTCCGTCGGGACCGCCTTGCCGATCCGGAACGGATCGACCCCGAGCGCCCGGAAGGTGGGTCCGCGCATCGCGCGCTCCAGGGAGATCTCCAGCGCTGACCGCTCATCGAGGGGCTCGTTCTCCAGGAGCGCATCCACCGACGTGCCGAGCGCACGGGCGATCGCCTGCAGGAGGGTGAGCTTGGGCTCACGCTTGCCGGTCTCGATCATCGACAGCTGGCTCGGCGCGCGCCCGACGGCGCCGGCCAGCTCCTCCAGGGTCATCGACCGTGCCGTGCGCAGCTGGCGGATGCGGCGGCCGATCGTCAGCGCGTCGGCGTCCGGGCCTTCATCGTCCATGCGTTGCCTCCTCCACGGTGCGCATCCCGCCGCTGCCCGGGTGGCGCCGCAGGGATCACGTTTCTTCTCCATTGATACCGCGTTTCGCGCCCCGCATCGGCCACTTCCCGTCGGCGACCGCGGTCAGCGACCTCATGGAGCCGATTCTGTCACTGGAAGAGAAAAACAACAAAACTTCTCCCCGGATTTGGCCAGGCAGCGGCTCGAACTTCACTCAGAGTGGACTCAAGCAACGGAGCACCGCTCCTTCGCCCCTTGCCCCTATCCGCCCCGCCCATCCCGCCGTTTTCGAAAGGACGACCTCATGAGCATCACGCCGACCACCGGCACTCTTCCCGTCACCGGGCCTGCGATCGAGGTCGCCGGCCCGCTCGCGGAGCGCTACGAGGAGATCCTCACCCCCGAGGCGATCGCGTTCATCACCGAGCTGCACCACCGCTTCGCCGGACGCCGGCACGACCGCCTCGCCGACCGGATGCGCCGCCGCTTCGAGATCGGCAACGGTCACGACCCCCGGTTCCGCGACGACACCGCGCACATCCGCGAAGACCAGTCGTGGCGCGTGGCCGGCGCAGGACCAGGGCTGGAGGACCGCCGCGTGGAGATCACCGGCCCCACCGACCCGAAGATGACCATCAACGCGCTCAACTCCGGTGCCCGCGTGTGGCTCGCCGACCAGGAGGACGCCACGAGCCCCACCTGGGCGAACGTGATCGAGGGCCAGCTGTCGCTGCGCGACGCGATCCGCGGCGAGCTCTCGTACACCTCGCCGGACGGCAAGGAGTACCGGGTGACCGCCGAGCGCACGCCCACCATCGTGATGCGGCCGCGCGGCTGGCACCTGACCGAGAAGCACATCGCCTTCACCGACCGCACCGGCCGGCAGACGGCGGCATCCGGATCGCTCGTCGATTTCGGCCTGTACTTCTTCCACAACGCCCAGGCGCTGATCGACGCCGGCCGCGGACCGTACTTCTACATCGCCAAGCTCGAGAGCAGCGAGGAAGCACGCCTGTGGAACGACGTGTTCACCTTTGCCGAGGAGTACCTGGGCCTCGCGCACGGCACGATCCGCGCCACCGTGCTGATCGAGACGCTGCCGGCGGCCTTCGAGATGGAGGAGATCCTCTACGAGCTGCGCGACCACTGCGCCGGCCTGAACGCCGGCCGCTGGGACTACATCTTCTCGATCATCAAGAACTACCGCGGCCGTGGCGCGCGCTTCGTGCTCCCCGACCGCAGCGAGGTCACGATGACGGTGCCGTTCATGCGGGCCTACACCGAGCTGCTCGTGAAGACCTGCCACCAGCGCGGCGCACACGCGATCGGCGGGATGAGCGCGTTCATCCCCAACCGCCGCGACCCCGAGGTGACGGCCCAGGCGTTCGAGCGCGTCGCCGCAGACAAGAACCGCGAGGCCGGCGACGGTTTCGACGGCACCTGGGTGGCCCACCCCGACCTGATCCCGGTGGCCCTGGCGGAGTTCGACGCGGTGCTCGGCGAGCAGCCGAACCAGATCGAACGCCAGCGCCCGGAGGTGACGGTGCGCGCGGCCGACCTGCTCGACGTGCACATCGGCCGCGACATCACCGCGGAGGGCGTGCGCTCGAACGTGTCCGTGGCGATCCGGTACATCGAGGCCTGGCTGCGCGGCCAGGGCGCTGTGGCGATCGACAACCTGATGGAGGATGCCGCGACCGCGGAGATCTCGCGTTCGCAGGTGTGGCAGTGGATCCACCAGGATCAGCGCACCGACGACGGCACCCACATCACGCGGGAGTATGTCGAGGGGCTCATCGCCGACATCCTCGCCAACGATGTCGAGCGCCACGACGGCGACCGCTTCGATGACGCTGCCGAGGTGTTCCGCGAGGTGGCGCTGCAGGAGACGTTCCCGGCTTTCCTCACGGTGCCGGCGTACGCCCGGTACCTCTGACACCCCCGCAACGGGGCGGTCCGGCATCAGCCGGGCCGCCCCGTTCGCGTGTGAGCCCGCCGGTTCTGCGATACCCGGCGTTCTCGCGGCGACGCACGAGAGAATGAGTGCATGCGCACCCTGCTCAACATCATCTGGCTGATCTTCGCGGGCTTCGCCCTGTTCCTCGGCTATGTCCTCGCCGGCGTGCTGCTGTGCATCCCGATCATCACGATTCCGTGGGCGATCGCCTCGTTCCGCACGGCGGGGTTCGTGATCTGGCCGTTCGGACGCACGATCGTGTCGAAGCCGACCGCGGGTGTCGGCTCGTTCATCGGCAACGTGATCTGGGTGGTCCTGGCCGGGTGGTGGCTCGCTCTGGGGCACATCCTCTCGGGCATCGCGCTGTGCATCACGATCATCGGCATCCCGATGGCGATCGCCGACTTCAAGATGGTGCCGATCTCCCTCATGCCCCTCGGCAAGGACATCGTCTCGACGCGCGACAGCGCCTTCGCCCGCACCCTCTGATCCCCCCGCGCCGCGCGGGCCGCCGAGTCACCAGGATTTTCCGGTTGGGGGGTGTGTGGAGCCCCAAGTTGGTCAGCCCCCCCCCAGAAAAGCCTGGTGGCCCGGAACAAGGGAAGCGAATTCTGCTCGGCGGGGGGGCGACACAGAGGGTAGTTCAACAGAAAAACG
>NZ_JBYRJA020000010.1:0-45774 GCF_058349825.2 Microbacterium longlingense | reverse complement strand
CCTCTTCCCCCACCCCCTTTTCCCCCCCTGCCCCCCTCCTCACCCCGACACAACAGAATTCTCCGTGGGGGGGGTGTACACACTCGCGGGTGCCCCCACCCCCCACCGGAAAATCCTGGTGACTCGGCACGCGCGCAGCGCGCTCGGCGCGCTGGGGCCGATACGCAGCGGTCAGTCCAGCGGCACGCCGGGGGCTACGGCACGGCCGAGGGTCAGCATCAGGCGGTTCGCGTTGTTGAAGAACGCCGCGCCCTGAAGCACGTCGAGGATCGCGAGGTCGTCGAGGCCGGCATCCCGCAGCGCGAGCACATGATCAGCGGTCAGCGCGAGCGGCGTGCGTGTGAGCGCGGCCGCGGCATCCTTCACCGCGTTCCACCGCGCGCCGAGATCGGCGTCGAGCCCGTCCGCGAGCAGGCGCGCGACGTCGTCCTCCCGCCGCGACAGCTTCCCGGCGAAACGCGCGTGCACCGACGCGCAGAACACGCAGCCGTTGACCCGCGACGCCACCGCGGCCGCGAGCTCACGATCGGCGCGCGGCGCTCCGGCGTTCTCGTTGTAGAAGATGCCTTTGTCGGTCCTGGTCCGGTTGTGGAGCAGCTCAGGATCGCGCGCCAGGAGGCGGAAGTACGCGCTGTTCGCCCGTGCTTCGTCGATGAGGCCGTCGAGCTGGCGTTGCGTGAGATCCTCCTTCGCCGGGGGCTCGAGCCACGGCACCCAGCCGACGACCTCGGTGGTGAAGGCGTCGGGGTGGGGCAGGTCGTACCGATAGGTTCCCTGGGCAGAAGACGTGCGGGTCATGCGGCCACCTCTTTCAGGATCGTGAGCGCGGCGATGGTGCGCTGCTGGAAGGCGAGGAACGCCAGCTCCTGCGAGAGCGTGACGATCGCGTCGGCGCCCCACCCCGCTGCCAGGAGAAGGTCGTGCGATGCGCCGTCGGTCTCGCGCAGGCGCAGGGTGACGAGATGCGCGTGGGCGAGGGCCGCGGCCAGGCGCGGCTCGATGCCGGGCAGGTCTGCGGCGTCGAGCCGGGGGCCGTCGGTGCTCTCGGCCTGCAGGCCGGGTTCTGCGTACGCGCCGTAGGGGCCAGGAGCGGCGGTGTCCGCCGCCGCGGCGAGCACCGCGGCGGCGGCATCGGGGTCGGTCTCGCGCGCCGCATCGGCATAGAACGCCGCCGTGGCGTCGTCCGCGGTGAGGCGCGTCGCATAGGCGGCGACAAGCCATCGGTCGGCGACGGAGAACGCGCTGTCGTCGACCGGGGCGAAGATCGACGCGAAGTACTTCTGCGCGTACGCACGCACATCGGGCCGGCGCCGGCGCAGCGCGTCGAGCTCGGGGGTGACGGCGGCGATCCTGTCGATCACGTCGTCTGGCAGGGTGGGCATGTCGTTCCTCCGGTGGTCTGGTGTCCGGGCGGGTGCCGGACGGCGGGTGTGTTCCGGCGGGTGCCGGATCAGGTCAGGCGGGCTGCAGCGCCGGCCAGCCGAGGCGCGGCGCCACCTCGGTCGCGGCGAGTTCGAGGGAGCGCAGGATGTGCTCGTGCCCCGGATCGACCGAGTGCACCTGGATGGCGACCTCGTCGACGTGCGAGAGCGTCTCGTCTGCGCCGAGCAGCGCGGCGATGTCGTCCGGGTCGCCGACGAAGGTGTCAGCCGTCGCGGCGATCGACGCGGGCGACCGCAGGTCGAGCTCGCGGCCCTGCAGCTCGGCCTGGCCTCGCAGCCGTGCCAGCCCGGCCTCCGCGAGGCGCAGGGCATCGGCCGTCGAATCGGCGACGAACACCGCCCGCGACGCGGCGATCCGCGGCGCGGCACCGGCGGGGAGCGCCGCACGATACGCCTCGATGATCGGGATCTGAATGTCGGCGAGCGACGCCAGCCGCGTGCCAGCGTCGCGCGGCTGGGCCTTGGACAGCAGCAGCGCGTTGCCGTTCTCCCCCGCCGAGATCCCGCCAGATGCCGAGAAGGTCGCCTGCCAGATACGCCGTCGGATCTCGCCGCCGTGCGGGTAGAGCCGGTTGCCGGCCCCGATGTCCTCCCCCTCCAGCGCACGGTGGAGACGGGCGAGCTTGCCGCGGTAGTCGGCCGCCTTGTGCGCGGCATCCAACCCGAACGGCACGAACGATTCCGGCCGGGTGCCGCTGCCGACGCCCAGGTCGATGCGGCCGTCGCTGAGCAGGTCGGCGACCACCGCGTCCTCCGCCACGCGCACCGGGTCTTCCAGGGTGAGGGTGACGATGCCGGTGGCGAGGCGGATGCGCGGGATGCGCGCCGCCGCGTTGGCGAGGAACACGAAGGGCGCCGGCAGGCCGCCCTCGACGAATCGGAAGTGATGCTGTGCGACCCACGCACGCTCGTAGCCGAGCCGCTCGGCGTGCGCGATCTGGGCGAGGGCGAGACGGAGCCGCTCGGCAGGGCTGACGTCGTCGAGGAGCCGGGTGAAGAAGGACAGGGCGGTCATGGTGCTCTCAGATCTCGAATGGCGGATGTCAGGCGTCAGATGGCGTAGGTATCGAACGCGACCCGCGGGATGGCGTCCAGCAGCGCTCTGGTGTACTCGTGCTGAGGGGAGGCGAAGACGTCGCGCACCGCGCCCTGCTCGACCGCCCTGCCCTGCCGCAGCACGGTGACGGTGTCCGCCAGCCGCCGCACCACCGCGAGGTCGTGGGAGATGAACAGATAGGTCAGATCGCGTTCGCGCTGAAGATCTTCGACCAGGGCGAGGATCTGCGCCTGCACCGTGACGTCGAGGGCGGAGACCGGCTCGTCGAGCACGACCACCGCGGGCTCCGGCGCGAGGGCGCGGGCGATCGCCACCCGCTGGCGCTGGCCGCCGGACAGCTCGCGGGGACGGCGCGCGTGGAAGCGGGCGTCGAGGGCGACGCGGTCGAGCAGGGCAGCGGCGCGTGTCTTCGCCTCCCGCCGGCCGGCGAGACCGAAGCGGATGATGGGCTCCGCGACGATGTCGAGCACGCTCATCGCGGGATCGAGCGAGGCGTAGGGGCTCTGGTAGACGTACTGCACGTTGCGGCGGAACGCCCGCCGTTCGCGTTTCGCGAGCGCGGTGACCTCCTGCCCGGCGACGGTCGCGGTTCCCCGGGACGCCTGCTCGAAGCCGACCAGGATGCGGGCGATCGTCGACTTCCCCGAGCCGGACTCCCCCACGATCGCGTGGGTCGTGCCGCGCGCGACGCGGAAGGACACGTCGTCGACGGCGGTGACCGCTCCTGTCCCGCGCTGGGCGTCGAAGATCTTGCCGAGACCCGAGACGACGATTTCCGGTGTCTCGCCCTGGCCCGCGGCCGTGCCGAGCGGGGCCCGGAACGGCGGGGTGTTCAGCGCGGGGGCGTTGGCCACGAGCAGCCGGGTGTACTCCCCCGCCGACCCGCCCAGGATCGTCTCGATCGGGCCGGCGTCCTCCACCCGGCCGTTGCGGAGCACGATGATGCGGTCGGCCCGCTCCGCGGCGAGGCCCAGGTCGTGGGTGACCAGCAGCACCCCGCTGCCGTCGTCGTGACGGATCTCGTCGATGAGGTCGAGCACCCGGCGCTGCACGGTCACGTCGAGGGCGCTGGTCGACTCGTCGGCGACGATGAGCGCCGGCCGCAGCGCGATCGCCCCGGCGATCAGCGCGCGCTGGCGCTGACCGCCCGAGAGCTCGTGCGGGTAGGAGCGCGCGATGCGGTCGCCGTCCGCGAGTCCCACGCGGTCGAGCAGCTGACGCACCTCCCGATCGATCCGGTCGGCGGAGCGCTCGCCGTGGATCCGCAGCACTTCGCCGATCTGCCAGCCGATGGGTTTGAGCGGATCGAGGGACGCGGTGGGATCCTGGGGGATGAGGCCGATCTCCCTGCCGAGGATGCGCTCGAGCCGCGCGCCGCGCGCGTGGGTGATGTCGGCCCCGTTGACCGACACGGTGCCACCCAGCAGGCGGGCGCCCTGCGGCAGGAGCCCGATCGCGGCGAGGGCCGCTGTGGTCTTGCCCGATCCGGTCTCGCCGACGAGCGCGACGGTCTCGCCGGGGCGGATGTCGATGTCGACGCCGTCGACGGCGATGAGCCGTCCGCGCCGGGTCTCGTAGCCGACGACGAGACCGGTGGCCTTCAGCACGCTCATCTGCGCACCCCCCAGGACTGGCTGATGCGGTTGGTGGCGAGCACGACCAGGAGCAGCACGATGCCGGGGAAGGCGGTGACCCAGGGCGCGGCGCCGAGGAGGTTGCGGCCCTGCGCGATGATCATCCCCCATTCGGGATGCGGCGGCTGAACGCCGTAGCCGAGGAACCCGAGGGTGGACAGCGCCAGGATCGCGCCGCCGAACTGCAACGCGAACAGGGCGAGCACGGGCAGGAGCGAGTTGGGCAGGATGTGGCGGAACAGGGTCGTGACGAACCCGCATCCCGAGCCGTGAGCGGCTTCGACGTACTCGCTCGCCCGGACGGTGATCACCTCACTGCGCACCAGTCGGGCGAAGCTGGCGATCGAGCCGACGCCCACCGCGATCGCCGTGTTCACCGTGCCGGTGCCCAGGAGTGCGACCAGCGTGAGAGCCAGCAGCAGGCCGGGAACCGCGAGCAGAACGTCGACGACGCGCATGACGACGGTGTCGGCGATCCCGCCGGTGGATCCGGCGATCGCGCCGAGCACGACGCCGAACCCGAGTCCGATGGTCACCGCGATCGTGGCGCCCAGAAGCGACTCGCGGGCGCCGAACACCACCCGGGCGAGCTGATCGCGGCCCACCTGGTCCGTTCCGAAGGGGTGGGCCGCGCTCGGCGGGGCGAGCCCGGCGGCGGCCGGATCGTAGGGGCCGATCGGTGCGAACCACCCGGGGGCGAGCGCCCACGCGACGACGACCGCGATCACCGCCCAGGCGAGCACGAGCGTGATCGACGGCAGCGGGCGGCGGCGGCGTTCGATGCGATGCACGCTGCCGGACGCGCGGACGCCGGGGGCGGTCTCTGTCGCTTGCTCGGCCGCGGCCTCGGCCGCCGCCACGGTCGGCGGGGTGAGCGTGGTCATCCGACGACCTCCCTCTTCTGGTCTGGCCTCGTCTGGTCTGGCCTCGTCTGGTCCGGCCTCGTCTGGTCCGGCCTCGTCCGGTCGGCCACGGCGATGCCCTCTGGCGCGGACGCCGTCTGCGCCGCGTCCACGCGACCGCTGCTCCACTGGCGGCGCAGCCGCGGGTCGAGGATCGGATAGAGCAGGTCGATGAGCAGGTTCACCGTGACGAACAGCACCGCCGCGATGATCACCACCGCCTGGATCACCGGGAGATCCTGGGCGGCCACCGCGTCGGCCATCAGCCGCCCGATCCCCGGCCGCCCGAACACGGTCTCGACCACGACGGAGCCGGCCAGGATGTCGGCGAAGATGAGCCCGGCCATGGTGAGCGTCGGCAGGAGGGCGTTCTTCACCGTGTGGCGGGAGAAGATCCACCAGCGCGTGGCCCCCTTGGCCTGCACGACCTGCACGAACGGACGGTGCTGGGCCTGATCGAGGCTGCGCAGGAAGATCTGCGAGAGCGGCGCGGAGATCGGGATCGCGAGGGTGATGACCGGGAGCACGAGCTGCTCGACCGGACCGGGGTTGATCATCGACACCCATGCGAGCTGGAACGAGAACACCTGGATGAGGATCAGGCCGACCCAGAACGCGGGCAGCGAGACCAGCACAGACGGGATCGCCTGGATGAGCCGCCGCAGCCACGCCCCTCTGGCGAAGCCCGCCAGCAGCGCGAACACGGCGGCCAGCAGCACCGCGAGCACGAAGGCCGGCACCGCCACCGCGAGGGTCTGCGGGATCGCGGTGGCCAGGCGCTCCCGCACCGGCACGGCGTTCTGGATCGAGTAGCCGAGATCCCCTCTGGCCGTCCCGGCGATGGCGTGGATGTACTGCAGGAGCACCGGATCGTCCACGCGGTAGTACTCCCGGATCGCGCGGATCTCCTCGCTGGAGAGCCCCATCTCGGGGTTCTCGAACTTGATCATGATGCCGTCTCCCGGCAGCACGGACAGCAGCAGGAAGGTCGCCGTGTATGCGATCCACAGCACCAGCAGGGCCTGCAGCACGCGGCCGGTGAGGTACGTCGCCATCGTTGCTCTCCTCTCGTCTGTCGTGGGTCGTGCTGCCGGCCGCGTCGTGCGCGGGGTCCCCGCGGCAGCCGGCGGCGGGGACGGCGCTGTTAGCGGTCGAGCCAGACGTCGGTCAGATCGACCCGGCCGACGGCCTCCCAGCTGAGCCCCTGCACGTGCGCACGGGTGGCGTAGGTCTGGGGCAGCTCGTACAGCGGGATGACGTACGCCTTGTCGATGAGGTACTCCTGCGCCTCGGCCGACGCGGCATAGCGCTGCTCGGTGAGCGGCAGCCGGGTGATCTCGCCCAGGATCTCGTCGAGGACCGCGTCGCCTGCCTCCGGGGTGAGAGCGAGCGCATTGCGTCGCGAGTTCGACGCGAAGTTCGACCAGATCACGTCGGCGTCGGCGCGGCCGACGTGGGTGATGCTCACCGGCAGCTGCAGCGGATCGCGGTTTCCTGCGGTCTGCGTCGCCTGATCCGGGGTGACGATGTTCAGCTGCACCCCGGCGAGCTTCCACTGCTCGGCGATGAGCTCGCCCAGCTGCTGGTTGAGCGGGAACACCGCCGATGGCCAGGTGGTGAGCTCGAGCCTGGTGCCGTCCTTCTCCCGGATGCCGTCTGCTCCCGGCGTCCAACCGGCGGCCTCGAGCAGCTCGATCGCCGCGTCGAGATCGTAGCCGAGCCGATCGGAGAGGTCCACATAGCCGGCCGCCTCCTGGCTGAGCACCGATGTCGCCGGGGCGAAGCGGCCCTGGTAGATCGTCTCGATCGCCGTGGTGACGTCCGTGGCCTTCTGCAGGGCCGTGCGCACGCTCTCATCGGCGAGGATCGGGTGCCCCGGTCGCAGCGCGAGCGACGGGTTCACCCCCGCGGTCGGGGCATAGTGCACGGTGGCCCCCGCCGCCTCGACGTTCTCGACGTCGTAGACCTGCACGGCACGGATCGCGTCGGCCTGGCCGGAGGTGAGCGCGCCGATGCGCACATTGTCCTCGGGGGTGACGATGATGCTGATGCCGTCGAGATAGGCGCGGCCCTGGTGGTCGTCTTCGGCGGGAGCCCAGTCGTAGTCCTCGCGTGCGGTGAGGTCGTACTGCTGCTCCGGCACGATGTTCGCGACGGTGAACGGGCCGGAGGCGATGTAGTTCTCCAGCTGACACTGCTCCTCGTAGGGCAGGCTCGCGGTGGCCTCCGCGACGATCGCAGCACCGACGACGCTCGTGGCCTGCAGGAAGCCAGGGCTCGGTGCGCTGAAGGTGAAGCGCACGGTGTGCTCGTCGATCACCTCGCTGCCGACGTAGTTGGAGACGAACTCCTGGCTGGTCAGACCCAGCGCCTCGTCGCCCAACCCGAAGTGATCGACGTTGAGGGCGACGACCGCGGCCGTCAGCGGCGTGCCGTCTGAGAAGGTCACGTCGTCGCGGAGGGTGAAGACGTACTCGGTCGCGTCGTCGTTGATCTCCCAGCCCGTTGCGAGCCAGGGGGTGATCTCACGGGTCTCCGGGTCTTGGTAGGTGAGCTTGTCTGCGAGCTGGTTGATGAGCGTCGCGACCGGGTAGAACCCACCCCCGCCGGCGTAGAAGCAGGTGGGCACCTGCGATTCGAGGAAGGTCAGGGTGCCGCCCTGCACGGGGCCAGCGGATGCGGGGTCGCCGGACGCCCCGGGCGCGGGGCCGTCGGCCGTGCCGCACGCGGCGAGCGCGATGGTCGCAGCCGCGGCGGCGAGGCCGGCGACGAGGCGACGACGCGGAGGAGGTGTGGACATGACGGCTCCTGGTGGTGAGTGCGGCGCACAGCAGGGGACTGTGCGTCGGGAGCGCCGAGGTGCCCGGCGGATCCCGTGCACGCCAAGCTAGGGGTGCGCCACGGCTCCCCCGGGACCGCACGGTAACAAACCGCATCGAGATGTCACACAGGGTCGCGCATGACGTCATCCCGCTGCTCCCGGCCGCACGCCGCGCCGTGCTCTGAGCCCGCGCTCAGGCCCCCTGGGCAGGGCCCCTGCGGCACCGGCCTCAGAGCATCAGATGCAGCGCACCCAGGACCGTTCCGCCGATCACCACGCCCTCGAAGAGCCGCTGCGTGATGCGCGTCGCGGTCCACCGTCCGATCAGCGCGCCGACCACGACGGCCGGCACGAGCACCACGGCGAGCAGGAGCGTGTCGACGGTGAGGATGCCGAGCCCGATCGAGATCGGCACCTTGACGATGTTGATGACCGCGAAGAACCACGCGGCGGTTCCCAGGAAGGCCTTCACCGGGAACCGGGCGGCGAGGAAGTACAGCGACATCACCGGGCCGCCGGCGTTGGCGACCATCGTGGTGAACCCGCCGAGCGACCCGTACACCAGCCGCGACACCCGCCCGGGCTTCGGCTGCACCGCGCGGCGACGCTGCCACAGCGTGAACGCCATGAGCGCGAGGAGGATGGCTCCGATCAGCCGCCGCACCCACGCATCGCCGGCGAACGCGAGGAGCACCGCACCGAGCACGAGCCCCGCCACGACGGCCGGGATGAGCGCGACCAGGGCGCGCCAGTCGGCGTGACGCCGGTAGCTGAGGAGCGCGAAGACGTCGCCGACGATGAGCAGCAGGAGCACAGCGGCCGTCGACGCCCGGGCAGGGAGGATCGCGGCGAACACCGCGATCGAGATGGTGTTGATGCCCGGCAGCCCCGTCTTGGACACCCCGATGAGAACGGCCGAGCCGGCCAGGAGCACCCACGCGATCGGCGCGATGTCGGCGAAGGCCGGCATCATCCGCCGTCCGATCCGCCCACCGCCGGGCGGTGTGCGTGCCGGATTCCGACGTGCAGGTCCATGCCGCCTCCTCCGGTCCTCGCGTGGTCCTTCGGCCCATCGCCGCGAGTGCAGACTATCGCCGGCGCGCACACGCGGCCGTATCGTGCTGTCCGCCCGGCCCTGCGCAGCGCCGGAGAGTGCTCGTGCGCGATGCAGGGCACGGCGACCGGGCGAAGCGCCGGCCGGTCAGATCACGACCGGTTCGAGGCCCTCCTCCAGGCGGGCCACGGCGTCCGGGCGGCACAGATCCGTGGCCGGGAGGGCGGCACTCGCCGCACCAGCGGCCACGGCGGCGCAGAACGCCTCCGGCATCGTTGACCCCTGCGCGAGCCGCAGCAGGAACGCCGCGAGGAAGCTGTCACCGGCACCCACCGTGCTGCGCACCGCGATCTGCGGGGAGGGAAGGCGCAGCGCCTCCTCGGCGGTCACGAGCACGGCGCCGGCGCCCCCGAGGGTGAGCGCGACCACCTCGCAGGCCCGCCGCGCGACCAGCTCATGGGCTGCAGCGATCAGACTCTGCTCGTCATCCGTCGGCGCCCCCACCAGCTCACCCAGCTCGCGTGCGGAGGGCTTGACGAGGAAGACCCCCTCCTCGAGAGCCTCGCGCAACGCCTTGCCAGAGGTATCGACCACGCACCTGCTGCCGTTCAGATGCGCCCGGCGGGCGACCCTGGCGTAGAAGTCGGCCGGCGCCCCGGGCGGAAGACTGCCGCTGGCCACGGCGAAGCCGCCGGCCGGCATCTCGTCGTCCACCGCCTCCAGCAGCGCGTTCACCTCCGCCTCGCTCAGGCGGGGCCCCTGGAGCACGAAGCGGAACTGCTCACCGCTGGCGTGCTCGTCGACCGTGAAGCTCTCCCGCGTGCTCTCTGCGATGCGCACCACCCGGCCGGCGACGCCCTCGTGCTCGAGCAGCTCACGATAGGCGGCTCCCGTCGGGCCGCCGACGGTGTAGATCGCCAGCGAGCTGCCGCCGAGGTTGCGCACGACGCGCGAGACGTTGACCCCGCCGCCGCCCGGATCCAGGCGCGCCGGGCCGCAGCGCATCTTGTGCTCTGCCACCACCTCCCCCACCGAGGTCGAGACGTCGAGTGCGGGATTCGGCGTGATGGTCAGGATCGGGGCGTGGGAGATCGCCATGCAGCCATCGTAAGCAGGGATCCGGGGGCCACGACAGGCACCGGCACGCGAGTGCACCGGGCGACGCGCGCTCCGGTGACAGGCCGCGGCCCGTCCTCGGGCCACCTGCGGCCGCCCGACGGTGGATGTGGGCACCATCACCCGGCTACGCTCGAAGACGTGACAGAACGCGCACCGCTCTCCCGCAAGCTCTCCGCCATCGCCGAATCCGCCACCCTCAAGGTCGACGCCAAGGCCAAGGCCCTCAAGGCCGAGGGCAAGCCCGTCATCTCCTATGCGGCCGGCGAACCCGACTTCCCCACCCCGCCGTTCGTGGTGGATGCCGCGGCCGCCGCCCTCGCCGACCCCGCCAGCTACCGCTACACGCCCGCCGGCGGCCTGCCGGTGCTGCGCGAGGCCGTCGCCGCCAAGACGCTGCGCGATTCGGGGCTGGAGGTCTCGCCGAGCCAGGTGATCGTGACCAACGGCGGGAAGCAGGCCGTCTATCAGGCCTTCCAGACCGTGGTGAACCCGGGCGACGAGGTGCTCCTCCCCGCCCCGTACTGGACCACCTATCCCGAGGCCATCCGTCTTGCCGACGGCGTGCCGGTCGAGGTGTTCGCCGGCGCCGACCAGGAGTACAAGGTCACCGTCGAGCAGCTGGAGGCGGCGCGCACCCCGCGCACCACCGCTCTGGTGTTCGTGTCGCCCTCGAATCCCACCGGCGCCGTCTACACCGCCGACGAGACCCGCGCGATCGCCGAGTGGGCCCTCGAGCACGGCATCTGGATCATCAGCGACGAGATCTACCAGAACCTCGTCTACGACGGTGTCCGCGCGGTCTCGGTGGTCGAGGCCGTGCCGGAGGTGGCCGGTCAGACCATCCTCGTCAACGGCGTCGCCAAGACCTATGCGATGACCGGATGGCGCGTGGGCTGGATGGTGGGGCCCGCCGATGCCATCAAGATCGCCGGCAACCTGCAGTCGCACCTGTGCAGCAACGTGAACAACGTCGCGCAGCGCGCCGCGGCCGCCGCCCTCTCCGGGCCGCAGGACGCGGCGGAGGAGATGCGCCGCGCCTTCGACCGCCGCCGCCGCCTGATCGTCGACGAGCTGTCGAAGATCGACGGCGTGCACGTGCCGACGCCGCAGGGCGCCTTCTACGTGTACCCCGACGTGCGCGGGCTCCTCGGACGCACGTGGGGCGGGGTCACCCCGACCACATCGCTCGAACTCGCCGACCTCATCCTCGACCAGGCCGAGGTCGCGGTCGTCCCGGGCGAGGCCTTCGGCCCCTCCGGCTACCTGCGTCTGTCGTACGCCCTGGGCGACGACCAGCTGATCGAGGGCGTCCAGCGCCTCCAGCGCCTCTTCGCGTAAGCACGGCGCTGCGCCAAAACAGGCGAAGAGCACCAGAACAGGCCATTTCTGCAGATTTTGGCCTGTTCTGGTGCTCTTCGCCTGTTTTCGTGCCGGGCTAGAGGTCGACGCCGATCAGCACCGGTTCGGGATGCAGCAGCAGCCCGAACTCCGCATGCACGCGACTCTGGATGAAGCGCGCCAGCTCGGCCAGCTCGTCTGCCGACCCCTGGCCGCGATTGGTGAGGGCGAGGGCGTGCTTGCTCGACACCGCAGCGCGCGAGCGCGGCAGCCGGAAGCCCTTGCGGATCCCCGCCTGCTCGATGAGCCAGGCCGCGGAGACCTTGACGTCTGGCCGGGTCGTCGCGGGAGCCGGCACCTGACCGTCCCACGTCTGCAGCGGGATGACCGTCACCGCGTCGAGGTCTGGCATGACCGGCCAGCGCGGGCAGGCATCGGGGAGCGTCCGGGCGAAGGCCTCGGGGACGACGGCATTCTGGAAGAACGACCCGGCGCTGTACGTGTCGGGGTCGGCGTCGTCGAGCAGCATCCCCTTCGCGGCACGCGTGGCGAGGATGCGCTCCCGCACCCACGCGAGCGGCACCGGGTCGTACCCGTCGAGCCCGAGAGCGCGGCGCAGCTGCTCCCCCTGGATCACACGACCCTGGTCGCCGACATCGGCGAGGTCGAGGGTGATCGACAGGATCACCGCCGAGCGCTCCGGGACATCACCGTAGTGCTGCTTGAGCACCGAGGTGCGGAACCCCAGGCCCAGCTCGGACGCCGGCACCGTGGACACCTCGCCGGTGAACTCGTCGATCAGCTCGACCTCGACCAGCGTCTCCTGGATCTCCTGCCCGTACGCCCCCACATTCTGCACCGGGGCAGCTCCGGCGGTGCCGGGGATGCCGGACATCGCCTCGATGCCCGCGAGCCCCTGCGCGACCGCCGTCGCGACGACGTCGTCCCACTCGTGGCCAGCCTGGATGCGCAGGCGCGCCCGGCCGGGGTGGGGCGAGGGAAGCCGCTCGATGCCGGTGGTGAGGACCCGGATGACGGTTCCGGCGAAGGGCTCATCGCCCACGAGCAGGTTGGAGCCGCCGCCGAGCACGAACCAGTCGTCGCCGTCGGCCCAGACGGTGCGCAGTGCGTCGATGAGCTCATCGCGCGTGGACGCGTCGATCATGCGCTCCGGCGCCGCGCCGGTGCGCAGGGTGGTGAGCTGCGACAGCGGGATCGGCGTGACCTCCGTCACGCTCACGCCTCGTCGAGCGCGATGCGCAGCTGTGACTTGGCGAGCACTGTCGTGCCGCCGCAGGTGACGGTCAGGTCGATGCGCGCGGAGGTCTCGTCGACGGCGCCCACCGTGGCGACCACCGTCACCTCGGCGCCGGCCTCTGGGTCGACCACGACCGGACGGGTGAACCGCACGCCGTAGTCGAGGATGCGCGGCGCGGCGCCCCCGGATGCCGCGGCGATCGCGGAGACGACGACGGAGGAGGCCAGCCCCATCGTCAGCATCCCGTGCGCCAGGACGCCGGGCAGACCCACCGCTGCTGCGACATCGTCGCGGTAGTGGATCGGGTTGAAGTCGCCCGATGCGCCCGCGTAGCGCACGAGCGACTCACGGGTGAGCGGGATCGTCCGCTCGGCGATCTGCTCTCCGACGACGTATGCCATCATTCTCCCTCTCCGACCAGCAGCATCGCGGTGGCGGTGACGACGTGATCGCCCGCGGCATCGGTGATCTCGGCCTCGCTGGTGATCATCGCGTTGCCGCCGACGGTACGGATGCCGGTGACCCGCAGCTGTGCGACGAGCTCGTCGCCGGCGACGATCGGACGCGTGTAGGTGAAGCGCTGCTCGCCGTGAATCGTGCGGGAGAGCTCGATGCCGGAGTCCGGCTGGCCGAGGAGCTGCTGGAGGGTGAGGTCTTGCACGACCATGGCGAACGTCGGCGGTGCGACGACATCCGCGTAACCGAGCGCACGGGCCGCGTCGACGTCGGTGTGCAGGGGGGCGTCGGCGAACACGGCGCGCGCGAACTCGCGCACCTTCTCTCGCCCGACGAGATACGGCGCGGTCGGCGGGAACTCTCGGCCGACGAGATCGGGGTTCACTGGCACGGTCTCATCCTAGGCCGTGCCCCGAACTTGCCGAGTCCACAGGATATTCAGCTGCTCGCAGCTGAATATCCTGTGGACTCGGCGGATAGCGCGAAGCGCGACCCTCGCGCTTCGGGATTATGCCGCGTCGCCGCGCTGCGTCCGCTGCTCCTTGATCGCCTTCATCGCGAGCTGAGCGCCGATCACCACGAGATATGCCGCAAAGAGCATGTTGCCGGTGAGGGGGTCGATGAGGGTCGCAATCCAGGCGCCGAGCGCCGTCGTCGTGCACGCCGCGACACCGATCACCAGGCCGGCGGGGATGTCCACGTTGCGGTGGCGGATGTTGCCGATGGTTCCGGAGATCGCGGTGGGGATCATCATCAGCAGCGATGTGCCCTTGGCGATCAGGTCGCTCGTGCCGAACGCGAGCATGAGCACCGGCACCACGACGATGCCCCCGCCCACGCCGATGAGCCCGGAGATGACCCCCGTGATGATCCCGGTGACCACCAGGCCGATGATGGTGAGCGCCGTGAGGTCGAACGCCGCGTCGCGCGACGGGACGACGACGAACAGGCTCACGATGACGATCGCGAGGAATCCGACGAAGCACCAGCGGACCACCGGCTGCGAGAGCCGTTGCAGCAGGCGCACCCCGATCTGCGCCCCCACGACCGCCCCGCAGGCGAGGATCAGCGCCGGGATCCACGCCACCGCGTCGTGGGCCGCATAGGAGATGACGCCGACCGCCGCTGTCGGCACGATCGCGAGCAGGGATGTGCCAGCGGACAGCTTCTGCCCGAAGGCCAGGAGCAGCACCAGAAGCGGCACGATGACCGTGCCGCCGCCCACACCGAACAACCCGGAGAGGAGGCCGGCGGCCAGGCCGATCAGGACGAGGAAGAGCCAGTCGCGCGTGCGGCGCGCCGTCGTGGTCTCAGTCACGGTGCCCGGGCCGTCAGCGCTCGACCAGGATGCCGTCCTCATCGGCGTAGAGTCGCGCTCCCGGCCGGAACACCACCCCGCCGAACTCCACCGGGACGTCGACCTCGCCGATGCCATCCTTCGCGCTCTTGCGCGGGTTCGTGCCGAGGGCCTTGACGCCGAGCTCGAGCTGCGAGATCGCGACGCTGTCGCGCACCGGTCCGTGGATGACCACGCCGGCCCAGCCGTTGGCCACGGCGCTCTCGGCGATCATGTCGCCCATGAGCGCCGTCTCGAGCGATCCGCCGCCGTCGATGACCAGCACGGCGCCCGCACCGGGGCTGTTCAGGAGCTCCTTGACGAGAGCGTTGTCCTGGAAGCAGCGGACCGTGCGCACCGGGCCGGAGAAGGCCGGATGACCGCCGAAGGAGCGCAGCTGCAGCGACAGGGACTGCAACTCCTCACCGAACTCGTCGTACAGGTCTGCGGTGGCGGTGGCCATGGGCACTCCCCTCGTCGGCGTCCTCTCGGGTGCCGCGCGTGCCGCCGGCATCCGGAACGGCTCTACCCTACCCACCGCATGAGACACCCGGCGCCGGAGATGACCTCCGGTCGCATCCCCTCGCCGCCCGACCGCCTCAGGAGGCGAGGAAGAGCCGTCCGTCCCCGGCGACCGCGACCTCGCCCTCCCCGGCCAGGAGCACGGCCTCGCCGCGCCCGAGACGGCGAAGCTCCCCGGCGAACCGGATCTCGAAAGCACCCTCGAGCACGAAGGCGATCGCATCGCGCACGGTCAGCTGCGCGTCACCCTCGACGAGGCGCAGGACGAAGGGGACGTCCTCTCCGGAGGGGACGGATGCCGGCCGGTAGGCGCGCACGTGCGCCGCCTCCGGCTCTGCCACGAGCACGGAGGCCGGGCCGGGCGTCGTGTCGACGACGGCCAGCAGCTCCGGCACGTCGACGTGCTTGTGGGTGAGCCCGCCCCGGAGCACGTTGTCGCTGGGGCCCATGAGCTCGACGCCCAGACCACGCAGGTAGGCGTGGATGTTGCCCGCCGGCAGCCACAGGCAGTCTCCGGACGCGAGCCGCAGGTGGTGCAGCAGAAGGGCAACGGCGATCCCGGGATCACCGGGGTGGGCGGCGGCGAGGCGTCCGACGAGCTCGAAGCGCGCCGCGTCGCGCGCGGCGGCCGGCACGAGCTGCGCGATCAGTGCGTGAACGCTCTCGTCGTCCGAGAGGAGCCAGCCGAGCGCGGCGCGGATGCCGTCTGCCTCCGACGCTCCGTCGCGCAGCCGCCCGATCCAGGCGTCGAACGGCGCCGGGTCCGCGGCGAGCGCGGCCAGCGCCTCGATGTCGGCGATCGCCTGGTCCGTCGGGCGGAAGCCGCACAGTCCTTCGAAGCCGTCCGCGACGGCCACGACGAGCTCCGGCTTGGCGAAGGGATCGCGATAGTTGCGGTGCGGGGCGTCGATCGGGATGCCGGCGGCGTCTTCCGCGGCGAACCCCGACGCCGCCTCGGCGGGCGAGGGATGCGCCTGCAACGACAGAGCGGAGTCGATCGCGAGGAGCTTGAGCAGGTAGGGCAGGCGGCGCCCGGAGGCCTCCTCCCATGCGTGGAGGTCGGCGAAGCGCTCGTCACCCGGGGTCGCACTCGGGTTGGACGGATGCGCGCCGAACCACAGCTCGGCCTCCGGCCCGCCCGTGCCTTCCCGCCCGATGGCCTGCGCGATGCCGTCGCGCACCCCCCAGTCGTATGCCCGCGGTGTGCTGTCGATGGCGATGATCGCCGGTCCGGCGTCGTGTGAGATTTCCCCCATGGCTCCAGGATGCCGCATCCGCCGCCCGTCGGCGGGCGCCGCGCAGGCGGGGGCGTGCGCCGGCCTGCCACCGGTCATCGCGCGCCCCCGCCCGGGACAGCGCGGATCAGGGACGCAGCCGCACCGTCGCGATCTGGAACGGTCGCAGCGTCAGGTCGACCTCGACGCCGCCGTCGACGGGGCGCGCTGCGGCGTCCGCTGCGCCGTCGATCCGCTCCAGCAGGTCGGTGTGCCAGGCGTCGCGCCAGGTGCCGGCGATCCGCAGCGTCGCGCCGGCGCGCGCGCCGAGCGCCTCGTGCACGCGCACGACGAGGTCCCCGGAGCGGTCGTCGGCGAGCTTCACCGCGCTCACCAGCACGCCGGGCTCCGAGCACTCCACCAGCGGGGCGACGGACAGCCCGCCGACCGCGCGCAGCGGCACGTTCAGCTGCGCGGCGGTCGCGGTGGCCACCGCGACATCAGCCCCCACCGCGACACCGAACAGCATCCGGTGTTCGCCCTGGTCGGTCTCGGGGTCCGGGTAGCGGGGTGCGCGCAGCAGCGAGAAGCGCGCGTTCTGCACCACGCCGTCCGCTGTGTCGACGCGCCGCACGTCGAAACCATAGGTGGAGTCGTTGAGGAAGGCCACCCCGAATCCGGGCTCTTCGAGGAGGAACCAGCGCTGGGCGTGGGTCTCGAAGCGGGCGGCGTCCCACGAGGTGTTCTCGTGCGTCGCGCGCTCCTGATAGCCGAACTGCGTCTCGGCGAGCGCACGGTCGGTGAACACGTCGACCGGGAAGGCGAGCTTGAGCAGCTTCTCCCGTTCATGCCAGTCGATCGTGCAGTCGATGAGGAGGGCCCGCCCGTCCAGGCCGATCGACAGGCGCTGCACGATGGCGGATGCGCCGAAGGAGCGCTCGACGACCACGGTGTCCCCCTCCAGGCGCACCGACACGTCGCCCGCGGCGTCGCGTTCACTGCCGCGGTAGTGCGCGTCGATGTCCCAGGCGTCCCACGCATTGGGGAAGTCCTGGTGCAGCTGGAGCACATTGCCCCGCGCCCCGGCCGGCACCGCATCGCGGCCGGTCGCACGGTCGACGAGGTGGACCACGTGTCCCTGGTCGTCGATGCTGGCCCTCAGCTGCGGGCTCTCGAGCGTCCAGATCCCATCGGCCTCCGTCACCGTGATCTCGGGGGCTGCGGCGGGAACCCCGATGGCGCCGGGGGCGATGCCACGGTGCGGCACGTTGGCCGCGTTGGCCGCGAGCCCCGCGCCCGGGGTGGCGCCGATGGCGCCGAGCGCTTCCCCGATCAGCGTCTCGAGGGCGGCTTCGAGACGGGCGTATCGCTCCCGCGCCTCACGGTGCACCCACGCGATCGCCGATCCGGGCAGGATGTCGTGGAACTGCAGGAGCAACGCCTCCCGCCATGCCTCGTCGAGTGCGTCCGCGGGGTAGGGATGCCGCGCGCGCACAGCCGCCGTTGCCGACCAGAGCTCGGCCTCCGCCAGCAGGCGCTCGGTGCGCCGGTTGCCACGTTTCATCGCGTGCTGGGTGGTGTAGGTGCCGCGGTGCAGCTCGAGGTACAGCTCGCCGCGCCACACCGGCGGGGCGGGCTGCTCCGCCATCGCCCTGGCGAAGAAGTCGTCCGGGCTCTCCCACACCACACGCGGGCTGCCCTCGAGATCGGTGAGACGCTGCGCCCTGGCGATCATCTCGCGCGTGGTTCCGCCGCCGCCGTCGCCCCAGCCGGTGGGGGCGAGGGACACATCGGAGACCGCCTTCTCGCGGAACTGCCGTGACGCTCGCGCCAGTTCGGCACCGGAGAGCTCGGCGGCATAGGTGTCCATCGGCGGGAAGTGGGTGAAGATGCGCGTGCCGTCGATGCCCTCCCAGAGGAACGTGTGGTGCGGGAAGGTGTTCGTCGCGTTCCACGACATCTTCTGCGTCAGGAACCACTCCATGCCGGCGCCGCGCAGGATCTGCGGCAGCGCGGCGGCGTACCCGAAGCTGTCCGGCAGCCAGGCACCGCGCGACTCGACGCCGAACTCCTCCCGGAAGAACCGCTGTCCGTAGGCGATCTGGCGGATGAGCGCCTCCCCACCGGGGAGCACCGCGTCGCATTCGACCCACATCCCGCCGACCGGCAGGAACCGGCCGGACGCCACCGCTGCCTGCACCCTGGCGTAGACCTCCGGGCGGTGCTCTTTGATCCAGGCGTACTGCTGCGCGCTCGACATCGCGTAGACGAACTCGGGGTGCTCGTCGAGCAGCGCCGTCATGGAGGTCGCGGTGCGGGCGACCTTGCGCACCGTCTCGCGCAGCGGCCACAGCCATGCCGAGTCGATGTGGGAGTGCCCGATCGCGCTGACCCGGTGGGCGGTGCCGGCGGCGGGCGAGGCGAGCACGTCTCGCAGCAGCGCCCGGCCGGCAGCCGCGGTGCCGGCGACGTCCTGCAGATCGACGGCGTCGAGGGCGCGGCCCAGCGCCGCCAGGATGCGCGCGCGACGAGGGTCGTGGTCGTCCAGCTCCGCGGCCAGCTGGACGAGCACCTCCACGTCGTGCACCAGCTCGAACACCTCGTCCTCGAACACGCACAGCTCTGCCCGGCGGATCGTGTAGAGCGGCTGGGCGCTCGCGGTGAGCACGTCGCCCTGCCGGGTGGGCTGGAAGGGCGTGGTGTCCAGCTCCAGCAGCACCGGGTTCGACGCGGCCTCGACGTAGAGCTCCACGTCTTCGCCACCGACGACGGGATCACCGACGACGATCCACTGGCCCCGGGGGGTGAGGGAGCGAACCGGCGTGCCGTCCGGGAGGTACACGAGGCCCTCCGCCTGGAAGCCGGTCTGGCTGATGTCGAAGCCGAGGTCGAAGACGATCTCCGCGCGCCGGCCCGCGAAGGCCGGCGGCACGACGGCCGTCAGGCGGAACCACGTGGTGTCCCAGGCTCTCCCCCAGGCGTCCCCGACGGCTGCCGGCTGGTACTCGGCGGCGATGCCGACGGCGACCGGAATCGGCTCGCCGCCCACCGCGTGGATCGCGATGTCGACCGGCTGGGGCCGTCCGTGGATGGCGGGGCGCAGGCGCTCCTCGAGCACGCGGGAGGCCCGGGCGAGCGCGAGGTCGTTGGTCTGATGCATCCGTCCATCCTGGCCGCTCCGCGCTCTCCCGGCCAGCGGCGCGACGGACCGGTCGCCGGGACGGGGCGACCGCCGGCCGATGCGGACGGGGGGTCGGTTGTGTGGGACGATGGAGGAAGACTTACTGGGAGGTCCCTCGGATGATCGGCAGCTTCATTCTCTTCATGGTTCTGTTCGTCGGCGGCTTCGCGTGCTTCGCCCTGGCGTTCCACGTGCCGGGCCTGGAAGCGGTCGTCTTCGGCGCCGGCATCATCCTGGTCAGCCTGGCCCTCGCGTGGGTGACCCGCGCCCGGGGCGGCGCGACCCGTCGCGACACCACAGACCCCACCATCAGCTGAGCGCCACGGCGCCCGCGGGTCCGCCCGCACGACGAGACCGCCGAGGCTGTGCCTCGGCGGTCTCGTCGTGCGGGTCGACGATTCACCCCAGGCGGATGTCGACCGGCACCGCGTTGCGGAGGGTGTGACCGACCGGCGAGCTGGCCACGACCCGCGCGTGCAGGGCTTCGAGCTCGTCCCGGGATGCCGCCGAGTCGATCGAGACCGTCGCCTCGATGCCCCCGAAGCCGGCGTGGCCATCTGCGAGCCCGAGGAAGACGTGCAGGTCGACGTCGCCCTTGAGCTCGATACGGAGCGCGTCGAGCTGGACACCGGCGACGGTCGCGTTGGCGGCATAGCCGACCGCGAGGCAGTTGCCCAGCGCGCCCAGCAGCTGCTCGACCGGGTTCGGTGCGGTGTCGGATCCGCCGAGCCCGCCCGGCTCGTCAGAACGCGTCGGCTCGAATCCGCGGATGCGGGCCTCCGAGGTGAATCCCCCGGTCCAGGTCACGCGGGCACCCCAGGTGGTGTGCGCCTTCGCGGCATCGGACTGGATCGCTGCGACGAGGCCACCGACAGCGGCGATGTCGACGTCGTTGAGGCGGCTGATGGTTTCGACGGTCATGGTGCTCCCTCGGGGCGGTGCGGGGTCTGCCGGGCGGCGGTTCGGCGCAAACATAGCCGAGCAGCGCCGGGCCGGCCGCTGAGGGACGACACAGTTCGTCACGCGGGTTCTTCCCGTCCCGCCGCCGCACGGCGCGGCGCGCACGCCGAGACATCCGCGGCGCCCTTGGGGGAGTAAAGGAGCGCCGCGGAGCCTCCGGCCGGTCAGGACCGTACTGTCGAAACCGGCGCGATACGGGGCAGGAATCGCGCCATGTCGAACAGCACCAGACCGGGGTCATAGTCGCCGTCTGCGACGTGAGTGAGGTAGCGCGCCGCTCCGCGCACATACTCGTTCTCGTCCTCATACAGCTCGCGCCCCACCTGCCCGCGCACGGGGCTCTCGGTCGGGAACACGGTGAGCGCGTTGAGCGCAGCCACGCGGACGGGCATGCTCTCGGTCGCGAAGATCTCGCCCCGCAGCGCCTCGGCCGCGGTGTCCGCGTCGCCCGCCCAGGCCAGGGCGTGCAGCAGCGGAACGCGCACGTACGGGGATGTCTCCTGGCGGAGCCGGGCGACCATCACCGGGTGAGCGGGGCGCACGTCCGCGCGGAGCTTGGCGAGTCCGGTCGCGGCCCAGTAGCGGACCACCTCGTTGTCATCGTCGAGCCGGTCGGCGATCGCGGCGAGGTGCCGGGGGTCGCGCGCCGCCGCGAGCCTGGCCAGCTCCATGATCTCCCGCATCGGGTAGCGATCGTCGTCGCCCGCGGCCTGCTGGGCCTCCAGTGCCGAGCCCTCCGGGATGAATCCGTTGTCGCGGATGCGCAGCATCCGCTCGTCCATGCGTTCCGACATCTCGGCCAGCACGCCGGCGTACTCGGGGCGCCCGGCGAGGTCGTCGACGCCGTGCGGGTCTGCGACGACGTCGTAGAGCTCCTCGGCAGGCTTCGGCTTCCAGAATCGCGCCGCGGCGTCTGTGCACTGCTCCTCGAGCCAGGCGCGTTCCCAGGACTGGTAGGCCGCGGCGAGCCAGGCGAAGGTGTAGTGCTGGCCCCAGGGCAGATCGGTGTCGTAGTTGCGGATGTAGCGGTACCGGTCGGTCCGCGCAGAGCGCATCATGTCGTTGCGCTCGTCCATCCGGTTGCGCATGCTGAAGGCGATGCCCTTCGGCTCCTCGCCCAGCAGGCCACGGCCGTCCATCGTGTCCGGTCGCGGCACGCCGGCGATCTCCAGCAGCGTCGCCGTGACGTCGACCTGCTCGACCGCCGGGGTCACACGCGTGCCCCGTGGGTAGCGTGCCAGCGCAGCGGCGCCCTCCGGCAGGCGGATGACCAGCGGGATGTGCACGCCCTCGTCGTAGAGGAACCGCTTCGACCGCGGGAGGCCGGATCCGTGGTCGGAGGAGAAGATGACGACGGTCTGCTCGAGCAGCCCCGCGCTTTCCAGCTCGGCCAGATACTCGCCCATCACCGCGTCCATCTGGTCGGAGGAGGTGTAGTAGCGCGCCAGATCCGCACGGATCTCCGGTGTGTCGGGGAGGTAGGGCGGCACCTCGACGTCCTCCGGCCGAACCCGCGAAATCTCCCCGTCGAACACGGTGGACTCATGCGTTCCGAGGTGGTTGAACACCGCCAGGAACGGCTTCCCGTCCGGCCGGTTGCGCCAGTGCGCCTCGGGGCTGGACTCGTCCCACACCGGACGATCCTCGAGGTCGGAGTTGTAGTGCGTCTTCCAGTTGTTGGTGCAGTAGTAGCCCGCATCCCGCAGCAGCTCGGCGTAGGTGCGCACGTCCTCCGGCACCAGCGCGCGCGAGGACATCTGGTGTGCGGGGCCGAGGCGTTCCGGATACATGCCGGTGATCAGGGCGAAGCGCGACGGCGCACACACCGGCGCCGCGGCGAAGGCGTTCTCGAACAGCACGCCCTCCGCAGCCATCCGGTCCAGATGGGGGGTGCGCGCCAGCGCATCGCCGTAGGCGGCGAGGCGGGGAGAGTAGTCCTCCGCCATGAGCCACAGGATGTTCGGACGGCTGGGGGCGGCGGTCATCGCACGACCTCTCTGATCGGTTCGTCATCGAGCGCGGCGAGCTCACCGGCGATCACGCGCAGCGTGTCCCAGGGCAGCACGCCGATCATCATCGACGCCGCCCGGTACAGGCTCACCTCGCCGCAGACCGCCCCGAACGGCGCGATCTGGAGGTTCTTGGCGTGCCGGGAGATGATCTCCCGGGCCGGCCCGTGAGCGAGCAGGGCGTCGACCGTGCATCCCACGTTCCAGCGGGCATCGGGGAACTCGTCCTGCCTGGGCACGCTGGCGCGCGATGCGGCGACGATCTCCCCCTGGCGCTCGCACAGCAGGTGCTCGGCGGTGACCGGCCCCTCGGCCGGCAGGCCCAGTCGGAGGAACTGGCTCTCCGGGGCCTCGGTGTCGCGCATGACCTGCACCAGAGCGGCGGCCAGGCGCAGCTCGGTCTCCTCATCGACCAGGGGGTCCTGCTGGTCCGGATCGCTCTCGGTGTCGAACAGCAGCGTTCCGAAGTGGTACGGCGATGTGAAGGCGAAACCGGGCATGCGGAGCACGGGATTTCCCCGGGTGAAGCCGAACCCGGGGTGCAGCTCCGCCTGCTGCAGCTGGGCGTCGTGGAAGAACCCGCGCATGTGGGTGGGCATGAGGGTGTACTCCTCGAGCGGGCTGTTGCTCGGGTCGACGCAGGCGCGGTGGTAGACCCACCGCCCGTCGGTGATCCCGACGTGGCCGCCGAACGCGCCGAAGACCGCATACTCGCGCGGGTGCTCCGCAGCGCCGCGCACCGCGGTGCTCAGCGAGCGGCCCTGCATGTGCTCGGTGGGAGCGACGCCGAACAGGTCGAGCAGCGTCGGGCCGATATCCATCGTCTGCACGATCGCGTCGCTGCGCGCCTCGGCCGCGCCGACGCGCGGGTCCCAGAGGAACAGCGGCGTGTGCACCGTCTCGTCGAACCACGGCGGCACGCTCTTGCCCCACCAGCCCTGCTCGCCGAGCAGGAAGCCGTGGTCCGTGCACACGATGAGCATCGTGTCCGACCACATGTCGTTCTCGTCCATGAGGTCAAGCACCCGACCGAGCGAGTCGTCGCACTGCACGACGAGGTCGCGGTAGTGCTCGCGCATCCGTTCTTGCGTCTCGGCGTCTTCGAGCACCTGCATGTAGTCGGGCCAGTCGTCCTCGTCCGAGCCGCCCGCGTCGGTGCGGTCGGAGAATCGATCGGAAGCGAAGAACGGCTCGTGCGGGTCGAACGTCTCGATCTGGACGAACCAGCTGTCGTCGGCGACGTTGTCGCGGATGAACTCGAGGCCGGCGTCGAAGGTGAGCGTCTGCGGGTGATCGGCATGATCGGAGATGTACGGCCGGTTGATGCGATCCTGCCGCCAGGTGCCGATGCGCCGTACCCGCGAGCTGCCCTCCGGCATCTCGGGGTCGCGCACGCGGCCCTTCCACGGGTCGCCCTGCTGGCCACGGATCAACGAGAACGTCCCGTACCGCGTGTGGTAGGTGGCGCCGCCGTCCTCCCAGTAGTGCATGTGGTCCGTGGCGAGGTGGGTGGTCACGCCCGCGTTGCCGAGCATCGCCGGGATCGAGTCATCGAAGGGCTCGATCGGCCCCCACCCGCGGTGCAGGAAGTTCATCCGGCCGGTGTGGAGCTCGCGCCGGGCCGGCATGCACGGCAGGCTCCCCGCGAAGCAGTTGTCGAACGTGACCGCGTGGCGGGCCAGGCGCTCGAAGTTGGGGGCGTAGACGTCGGCCTCCCCGCCGTAGGGCGGCAGGTACTTCCTGTTGAGGCTGTCGAACATCACGACGATCGCGCGCATGGTTACTCCCCGTCCTTGTCATGGGCAGCTGCCCTGGCTTGTTCCCGCTCCTGCCGCCGCTGACGCTGGCGGACCGGATCGGAGACCGGAGCCGCCTCGAGCAGACGCCGGGTGTAGGGGTGCTCCGGAGCCCCGGTGACCTGAGCGCAATCGCCGGTCTCGACCAGCTCGCCGTGATACATCACCGCGACGCGGTGACTGATGTGCCGGACCACCGAGAGGTCGTGCGACACGAAAAGGTAGGCGACGCCGGTCTGCTCCTGGATCTCGATGAAGAGGTCGAGCACGCGCGCCTGCGTGGACAGGTCCAGCGCGGACACCGGCTCGTCGCACACGATCAGGCGCGGCCGCAGGGCGAGGGCCCGAGCGATCGCGATGCGCTGACGCTGCCCGCCGGAGAACTCCCGCGGATAACGTCGCGCGGAGTCCGCCGGCAGACCCACCTGGTCGAGCAGCTCGCTGACGCGGCGTCTGGCCACCGCGCCCTGCTCGCCCTGGGCGCTCAGCGGCTCGGCGAGGATGTCCTCGATCACCAGCGACGGGTTCAGCGACGAGTAGGGGTCCTGGAAGACCACCTGGATGTCGCGGGCGAGAGCCCGCCGCTGCTGCCGTCCGGCGTTGTCGATCCTCTTGCCGTCGAACACGATCGATCCGCCGGTGACGGGCGCGAGGCCGAGCACCGCTCGCCCGAGGGTCGTCTTGCCGGACCCTGACTCGCCCACGAGACCGACGGTCTCGCCCTCCGTCACGTCGAGGCTGACCCCGTGCAGGGCACGGAACGGCTTGGCCCGAAGCCCTCGGGCCGGGTATTCCACGACGACGTCGTCGATCTTCAGCAGGCTCATCGCTCCGACTCCCTCGTCTGCGCCAGGCGCCGGCTCTGCACGCCCTTGGGTGGTCTCGGATCCGAGTTGTCCAGCGTCGAGGACAACAGCATCCGGGTATAGGGGTGCTGCGGGTCGCGGTACAGCTGCTCATAGTCCGCAGCCTCGACTATGCGTCCCTGCTGCATGACGGCGACGTGGTCACACAGGTCGGCGACGACGCCGAAGTTGTGGGTCACCAGCAGGATCGCCATGTTCCGCTGCCGCTGCAGGCGGCGGAGGACATTGAGCACCTCGGCCTGGACGGTCACGTCCAGAGCGGTGGTCGCCTCGTCCGCGATGAGCAGCTCAGGGTCGCTCGCGATCGCTCCCGCGATCAGGACGCGCTGCGCCATGCCGCCGGAGACCTGATGCGGGTAGGAGGAGAAGGTGCGCGCAGGGTCGGGGATGCCGACCTCGGCCAGCAGGTCGAGCGCCTTCTGCTTCGCCGCCTTGTGGCTCATCCCGCTGTGCGTGAGCGGCCAGACCAGCTGGTGGCCGATCGTGAAGGCCGGGTCGAGGTTGGACATGGGCTCCTGCGGCACGTATCCGATCGCGGAGCCGAGCAGCGCGCGGCGCTTCTTGCGCGGCAGGGAGAGGACATCGATGCCGTTGAGCAGGATCTCGCCGTCGAGCACTTCCCCGCCCTCCGGGAGCAGGCCGAGGATCGAGAACGCGGTCTGGCTCTTGCCGGAGCCCGACTCGCCGACCAGACCGAGCACCTCGCCGCGCTCGATCGAGAACGACACGTCGTGCACGACCACCCGGTACTCGCCGTCCGGCTGGATGTAGCCGACCTTGAGCCCGCGGACCTCGAGGATGGCGTCGGAACTCTCCGTGCCGGCGACGGGGACCGACGCGGCCCGCTGGGCGGCGCGTCGGGCGGGCCGGCGCTTCTTCGGAACGACGCTCGAGGTGCCCTGCACCGCATCGCGCACGCCGTTGCCGAGCAGCACGAGGCTCATCACCGTGAGGGCGATCGCAGCGCCGGGCCAGATCATCGCGGTGGGCGCCAGGTACAGCACCGAGAAGGCGTTGCCGAGCATCGCTCCCCAGGTCGCGCTGCCCGGGTCGCCGACGCCGATGAACTCGAGGCCGGACTGGATGATGATCGCCACGCCCGCCAGGATCGAGCCCTGGATGATGATGGGGGCGCGCACCACGTACAGCACGTGCCGGGCGATGATGCGGGTGTTGGACAGGCCGGAGACGCGCGCTGCATCGATGTAGAGCTCGTTGCGCACCCCGATCACCTGTGCACGGACCAGCCGGAAGATGCCGGGCGAGAGCATGATGCCGAAGGCGATCATGGTGATCCACACCGACGGGCCGAAGGCCGCGATGACCGCCAGCAGCACCACCATGTTCGGCAGCGACAGCAGGATGTCGGCGATGTAGCTCGCCACGGCGTCGATGGTCTTGCCGTAGTACCCGGCCAGCAGGCCCGCGGGGATGCCGATCAGCAGCGCGGTGCCGAGCGCGAGCGCTCCGGCCAGCAGCGTCTGGCGGCTGCCGTAGATCAGTCTGGACAGGATGTCGCGGCCGGCGCTGTCGCCGCCGAGCAGGTACCCCGGCGTTCCGGGAGGGGCGTTGACGGCGTTCGCGTTGGGCAGCATCGGGTCGACCGGGGTGATCCACGGTGCGAGCACCGCGATGAGGATCACCAGGACGATGACGATGAGGCCGGTCAGGGCGAGGCCGTTGGAGCGGATCGCGCGCCAGAGGCTCTGTCGGCCAGGGGCGGCGGTCGCGTTCAGCGGGGTCGAGGATACGATGTTGGCCACTTCACAACCTCACTTTGGGGTTCACCCAGCCGTTGATGAGGTCGATCGCGAGATTCACGATGACGACCAGGATGACGGTCACGACGACGATGCCGAGGACGACGGGGATGTCGCCCTGGATCGTGGAGGTGATCGCGAGGGTGCCGACGCCGGGCATGGCGAAGACCTTCTCGATCACGATGGCGCCGCCGAGGAGACCGATGAACTGCAGCGAGAGCACGGTCAGGGCGGGCGGTGCGGCGTTCTTGAGCGCGTGGCGCAGCAGCACGGCCGTCTCGGAGGTGCCGCGCGAGCGGGTCGTGCGGATGTGGTCGGAGCGCAGGATGTCGATCATCGCGCCGCGGACCTGCTGCGTCGCGGCGGAGATCCCGCCCAGGGCCAGCGCGGCGACCGGGAGGGTGATGCTCGCCAGCCAGCCGGAGAACGACACCTCCAACGGGACGTAGCCGGTGGCGGGCAGCAGGCGCAGGCCCACCGAGAGCCACAGCACGAGCATGAGGCCGACCCAGAAGTTCGGCAGGGCGAGGCCGACGACCGACAGCACCTGCACCACCCGGTCGATCCAGCCGCCGCGAACAGCGGCCAGCACGCCGAGGATGACGCTGATGAGACCGATCAGCAGCACGCCGATGACGACGACCGACATCGTGACCGGAAGTCGCAGGGCCAGGATCTCTGTGACAGAGCCGGCCAGGAAGTAGGACTGTCCGAGGTCACCGGTCACCGCGTGGGAGAGCCAGTCGCCGTACTGCACGAGCATCGGCCGGTCCAGGCCGAGCTCCGCCACCTTGGCAGCGACCTGCTCCGTGGTGGCCGATTCGCCCAGGATGTTCCTGGCGATCGATGTTCCGTCACCGAAGATCAGGAAGAAGGTGATCGTCGCGACGACGAACACGAGGCTCACGCCGAAGACGAGTCTCCTGATGATGAAGCCGACCATGGCATCCTCTCTCCTTGCCTGCCGTGGCCGGCCGGCGACGGCCGGCCACGGTCAAGCGATCAGTCACTCAGGGCGGTAGGAGCTCAGGAAGGGGATGGGGTTCTGCGCCTGCAGCTGCACTGTGACGCCCTCCACCGTTCCGTACAGGCTGTCCGGACGCAGCACCGGCGCGAACCAGGCGTTCTCCACGAGCCAGTTGTTCACGGCCTGGAAGGCCGCGGGCTGCTCCTCGAGGGGAGCCATCTGCGCCGCCTCGGCGAGCGCGAGAAGCTCCGGGTCCTCGGCGTGGAACATGTTCCACGGCGCCGACGGCAGGACAGAGGTCTGCAGGTCCTTCCACGGCGAGCCGGAGCTGAGGGCGAAGTAGAACACCGGGAACTTCGCCGAGAGCACCTCGGAGATGGACTGGTCGTCCGCGACCTGCACCCATTCGACGGTGATGCCGACGTCCGCCAGCTGCTGACCGACGAGCGGGGCGATCGAGGTGAGCGTCGAGTTCAACGGCATGCGCAGGTTCAGCGACGTGACACCGGCCTCGGCCAGGAGCTCACGCGCCTTCTCCGGGTTGTAGGTGTACCGGTCCTCGAGGCTCTTGTCGAACCCCTCGCTGGCGGTGTTGAAGACCTGGCTGGTCACCTCGCCGTAGCCGAGGTAGCCGGCCTTGAGGATGGCCTCCTTGTCGAGCGCGTAGTTCAGCGCCTGACGGACGCGCACATCGGCGAGCTCCGGCACGACGGTGCCCTCGCGGTCGGCGATGAACAGGCCGGCCCAGTTGACCGGACGCGACTGCACGGTGATGCCGGATGCCTCCGCCTCCGCGGCGCTCGCGGCGGTGAGGAACGCAGCGTCGACCTGGCCGGTCTTGAGCGCGTTCAGTCGCGGGGTGATGTCGTTCATCGGGCGGACAACGACGCTGTCGAAGGGGTAGGCCTCCGGGTTCCAGTACTCGGGGTTGCGGTGGTACACGTACGAGGTGCCCGCGGTGGAGTCCTGGGCGGAGTAGATGTACGGGCCGCTTCCGACCGGGTCCTTGGCGAGGTCGCCCGTGGCGATCGCCGCGGGAGAGGCCATCGCGCCGCCCACGACGCCGAGGAAGTTCAGCAGCGCGGGGTTCGGCTGGGACAGGTGCAGCTCCACCTCGGTCGGGGAGAGCACGACCACCTCGGCGACGTCTGCGACCATGAACGCGTTCTGGCCGCCACCGTTCTTGAGGTGCTCGATGTTGACCTTCACGGCCTCACCGTTGAAGGCCTCGCCGTCGGTGAAGGTCACGTCATCGCGCAGGGTCAGGGAGAGGACCGTGTTGTCCTCGTTGTACTCCCAGGCGGTGGCGAGGTTGGGCTGCGGCTGCGCCTCGGGGTCGAGGACCAGCAGCGTGTCGTAGATGGGCTGCCAGTACGGCACCCGCTGCCCGATCTCCAGGGCTGCGGTGTCGAAACTGTTGTTGTCTGACTGCGCGGCGATGACCAGTTCGGTCTTGCCGTCTTCCGCACCGGGGGTGCCTCCGCCGCCGCCCGTGCAGGCCGACAGCGCAAGCGCCATCGCCACAACCACGCTTGCAACGCCGAGACTACGTCGTCTGTGCATGCTTCCTCCTCGAATCATGGCAGCTATCAGGGGCCGCGATGAAGAAAGTACCTTACGTACGGTAGGTTTTTCAAGCAAAAAGAAATACATCATCGCCCGCGGGTCGCGGAAGACGATCGGATCAGCTCGACGAAGGCCGAGAACGGCACCGTCATGTCGAAGTCGTCCTCCAGCAGCATCTGCGTCTGCAGGCCGTCCATGACCGCGATCGTCACCTGTGCGAGCCGCTCCGCGGTGTCGGCGTCGAAGCCGTCGGCGATCAGGCGGCCCGCGAACTTGCTGCGCGTGCTGCGGTAGCGCTCCTGGATCACCGAGAACCCGGGATGCTCCGCCGTGATGCACTCCCCCGCCATCACGGCGAAGAACTGCGCCCACCGGCGATCCTTGGTGTTCGCCTGGACGATCGCGCGCTGCTCGTCGATCAGGCTCAGGTTGTCCACGTCCTGCAGCTCCGGCAGGTTCCTCATGTGCTGCTGCGAGCGTTCCGCGAAGACCGCCGCGAGGAGGTCCTCCTTGGTGGGGAAGTAGTAGACGAAGCCGCCCTTCGTCAGCCCCACCCGGTTCGCGATCGCGCTGATCGAGGCGTTCCGGTAACCCTGCTCCGCGAACTCCGCCACCGCCGCGTCCAGGATCTCCTCGCGCCGCGCCCGCCCCTTCCGAGTCGGCGGTTTGCCCTCATCCATCATGCTCATCCCTTCTTTGCGGAGCACGTCGCGGGCCGTCGCCTTCGATGCCTCCGCGCATGCTTATCGTAGGGGCGGGCGGAGCAAACCGGGGCTCATCGCCCCCAACCGCGGGCCGCGGACCTGTCTGAGTATGGTGGTCGAGATGGACGAAAGACATGAGCAGACCCCCCACTGCTGCGCCCCGACGGGACGCGGAGCCTTCGTGCCGCTCGGATCCGTGCGCGCTCCGGATGCGGTCTCCCCCGCCGCGCCGGAACCGTCCCGGCACCGGATCCCCCAGGCCGCGATCCCCGCCCAGACCTTCCGGATGGGAGACGCCAGGGGCGATGAGAACCGCGGTGACGGCGAGACGCCGGTGCACGCGGTCTCGCTCGACGCGTTCGAGATCGACACGACCACCGTCACCAACGACGACTTCGCCCGCTTCGTCGACGAGACCGGGTACCGCACCGAGGCGGAGGCCTTCGGCTTCTCCGCCGTCTTCCACCTCGGCCTCACGGCCCCGCGCGACGACATCGTCGGACAGCCCAGGGCAACGCCGTGGTGGTACGGCGTCCAGGGCGCGGACTGGCGGCATCCCGGCGGCGCCGGGTCTGATCTCGACGGCCTCGGCGACCATCCCGTCGTCCACGTGTCCTGGAACGACGCGAACGCCTACTGCGACTGGGCGGGCCGTGCCCTGCCCACGGAGGCGCAGTGGGAAGCGGCATCCCGCGGCGGCGTCGACGGCGCCCGCTTCCCCTGGGGCGACGATCTCGGCGGTGAGGACGGCCCGCACCACATGAACGTCTGGCAGGGGACGTTCCCGACCGTCAACACCCTCGATGACGGCTACCTCACGACCGCTCCGGTGCACTCCTACGAGCCGAACGCCTACGGCCTCTGGCAGACGGTGGGCAACGTGTGGGAGTGGTGCGCCGACTGGTGGGATCCCCGCTATTACGCGGAGTCCCCGGAGCACGAGCCACGCGGGCCCCAGACGGGAACCGTCCGGATCCTGCGGGGCGGGTCGTTCCTGTGCCATGACTCCTACTGCAACCGCTACCGCAACGCGGCGCGTTCCTCGAACACGCCAGACTCGACGATGTCCAACGCCGGCTTCCGCACGGTCTCCCTGCCCGGGGAGGCCCGATGACCGCACGGCCCCGCCGGCCGCAGTCCGTGTACTCTCGGGGGGCAGAGCCCGACGCCCGGTTCAGCCTCGCGAACGAACGCACCTTCCTCGCCTGGATCCGCACCTCGCTGGCTCTCCTCGCGGGCGGGGTCGCCCTCGAGGCCCTCGGCCTGCCGCTGCACCCCGGCCTGCGACTGGCGGCGTCGCTGCTGCTCATCGTCGCCGGCATCCTCACGCCCCTGCAGGCGTGGATCGGATGGATGCGCACAGAACGTGCGCTCCGTCTCGACCTCCCGCTGCCGTCGGCGACGCTCGCCGCCCCCACGGGCGCCGTCGTGGTCGTCGTGGGCGTCCTCATCCTCCTCGGCGTGCTGCTCGCGTGAACGAGGAGCGCTCGCGCCGCCCGTTCGACCCCGGTCTGCAGCCGGAGCGGACCGCCCTCGCCTGGCGACGGACGGGGCTGGCGCTGGCCGTGTGCGCGGCCCTGGCCGTCCGAATCCTTCCCGAGCGCCTCGGCGCCTGGGCGCTGCTGCCCGCCGGGTGCGGTCTGGCGCTGTCGGTGCTGGTGATCGTGCTCGCCCATACCCGGTACGCGACGGTGCACCGCCGGCTCACCTCGGCCCCCAGCGACCGGGTTCCGTTCGTCGACGGCGCTCTGCCGTTCCTGCTCACCATCACCGTGCTGTGCGGCGGCATCCTCTGCCTGGTCGCCACGGTGATGCTCGCGCTGCGCTGATCCGCCGGTCCGCGACACCGCCGCCATCGCGCCGGCGCGGGCCCGGCGCGCGGGCCTCCCCACCCCGAGAACGTCCTCCGGGGCATGCCGGCGTGCACGAATGCGCAGCAATAGCGTAATTTCGCGCAGCCGCTCCTCCCGAGGATGACGGTCGAGCACGGCTGCCGGAAGATGTGATCTGCGTGGCGCTCCGGCGCCCGACATCGCTGGGGGAGGCGGTGGGCAGGCGACAGCGTGCTGACCGGATCAACGCCCTGGTTAGGCACCTGCGGCATTGATTCATGCTGCAGCACACCTCACAAAGGAGATCATCATGTCGTCGAACGAACAGCCGGACGTCACCGCTCGAGAAGCCGGCGGGATCGACCGCCGGACCGTCGTGAAGGGCACCGCCTGGTCGGTGCCAATCTTCGTGGCGTCCGTCGCCGTACCCACCGCCGCGGCCACGGGACCATCCAATTATACGATCCTGTCCAACTTCGGTTCCGGCTGGTACCCGAACACGGCCTACAACCGGACCAACGGTCGGTACCAGTACGACACCGACCCCGCCACCGCGAAGTACTTCAACATCTCGGGCACCACGGCGGGCGATGTCATCTCCAACGTCGCCGTGGAGTTCACGATCACCGGCTGGCCGACGATGACCTTCACCCCGATGTCCGGCAGCAACCGGGACTGGACCACACCCCAGGTCATCGACGAGTCCGTCGTGGACGGACAGCTGACGCGGACCTACCGTTTCGAGTACACCAAGACCGTGACCGCGACGGGCAACCCGACGGTGATCCCCATCGGGTTCTTCTTCCGGAGCCAGAACATCTCCTTCCCGACGGCGAACGAGGCCTACGGAACGGTGCAGACCACCCGCTACGCGTCGGTCAACGGTCAGCCGGTCTTCGTGCGCAACGCTCCCGGCAACATCAGGAACACCAACATCCCTCTCGCGAGCGCTCCCCGCCCCTGAGCGACGGCAGGACAGGAACCTGCGCCGGCTCGGCTGTCCTTTCCGACCCCCGAACCACGTAGGACCCGGATCAACCCCGGGGCGGGTCGCCGTATGGCGGCGGCTCGTCCCGGCCACCGCAGGAGCCGGCGCGCGCAACAGCATCCGCGCCGGGCTCCTGCCCCTCCACTCAGACGCCAGAACGTCTCGAGGCGGCCGGCAGCGACGCCGACACCGTGCATGCGCTGACGCATGGCAGCGCCACAGCGCCTCGCGCGGCGTCCACGCGCCCTCGGCACGACCGACGCGTGCGGTGCTCATACAGGGAAACATGTGCAGGCAATCGGAGCAGTAGAGAACGACTTTGGCCTCTCGAGAGTCGCCATCTCGTACCCCCCGTCCCAGCGGGTGATCCCGCGAGAACTGGTGCAGTTCGGCGCCCTGACGGGATGGGAGTTCGACTGGTCGGCCGAGACTCCGCCCTACCGCGCCAATCACATCGGGTCCAGCCGCTTCACCACCCACCTCCTCGAGAGCGGGCCGGGCCGCTCGGTCCGGGTGTCGCCGGAGCAGGACGCCGCCCGGCGCATCTCGTTCGCCATCCTCAACCGCGGCCACGCGCGGATCACGGCCGACCAGGATCAGACCGAGCTCCGCTCCGGCCAGGGCGTGCGGATCGATCCGCGCGCCGATCACCTCGCCTTCGAGCTGCTCGACCACCGCAACGAGATGCTCTTCCTCCAGCTGATGTGCCGCACCAGCCCCGTCGGAGGCCCCGCCGCGAGCATGATCCGGCACTGCGAGAGCACCACGCTGCTCCGGCTCGCGTTCGTCACGCTCGCGGGCATCGCACGCGCCCCTCTCCCCGATACAGAAGAGGGCGCAGACGCCACCAGAACCCTCGCCCTCACCGCCCTGGAGATGCTGGAGGGTGCCCGGCACCTCCCGCGCAAGAACACCGAGCTGACCCTCTACGAGCGCGCGATCTGGATCATTCGCGTGCGCTGCGTCGATCCCGAGTTCAACGTGCAGGAGCTCGCCCAGCTCCTCGGCGTCTCGCCACGCACGCTCCAGGCCGTCTGCCAGAAGCACCATGTCACCCCCCTCCGACTCATTCAGAGCGCCCGGTCACGCAGGGCGGAGGAGATGCTCATCGCCCACCCGCACCTGAGCCCCGCCGAGCTCGCGCAGCGCTCCGGCTTCCGATCGGTGCGCCAGATGCAGCGCGCCGCGCGGATGGCGAGCGCCTGACGGCGGCCTCCGCGGACCGGGCGGCCCGGTCCGCGGACCGGCCTCATCGCGAGCGCGGCGGGGTCACCGTCTTGATCGCCTGCGACACGGTGGCGTTCAGCGGGTCATCGGACTGCGCAACCTCCGTGCCGTTGAGGCGCCCCTGCCAGGTGCGGAGCACCGCGGCATCGGTCGGCTTGGTGAACAGGCTGACCGCGACGTACACCACGAGGCTCAGCGCGAGGCCCACGTAGATCGGCTCATTCGCGAGCACATCGGTGAACGCCATCGTCACGAGCGTCGCCACCGTTCCCGTGCCCATCGCGGCGATCGCCCCGGCCCCCGTCGCCCGCTTCCACACGAAGCCGCCGAGGATCGGAACCAGCAGGCCGCCCACCAGAATGTCGTAGGCGATCGTGAGCGCGGCCACCACGTCGCTGAGCAGCATCGCGATCACCATGGTGATGACACCGATGACGACGACGTACAGACGGTTGGCGCGCATGTCGTGCTCTGGGTCGCCCGCTGCCGCCGTACCCCGACGGCCGAACACCCCGGCGAGAAACGGCATCACATCGGCGCGAGCGACGGTCGCGCTGGCGATCAGGGCGCCGGACGCCGTCGACATCATCGCCGCGACCGCCGCCGCCAGCACGATCCCGCTCAACCCCATCGGGAGGACGTGCTCGGCGATCGCCGCATACGCGTCGTCCGAGGCATCGAGATTGCCGATCAGCGCAGCCCCCGCTGTCCCGATGAGAGCGCCGGCGACGCCGTAGAGCACGCAGTAGATGCCGGCGGCGGTCCCGCCCCACTTGGCGACCCGCGGCGAGCGCGCGGTGAAGACGCGCTGCCAGATGTCCTGGCCGATGAGCATACCGAAGGAGTAGATCACGAAGAACGTGATGATCGTGTCGATGCCGATCCCGCCGATGTCGAAGTGCGCTGCCCCCACGGTCTCCCCGAGCCGGCTCATGATGCCCTCGTATCCCCCGGCGCTGGTCCAGGCGAACGGCAGCAGGAGGAAGAAGATCCCGACGGTCTTGATGATGAACTGCACCATGTCGGTGAGGGTGATCGACCACATGCCGCCGATCGTGGAGTACAGGATGACGATCGCGGCGCCGATCGCGATCGACACCGGCCGCGGCGTCCCGAACAGGACGTTGAAGATGGTCGCGTAGGCGATCGTCGACGTCACGGTGAGCATCAGCGTGTACATGACCATGACGATGCCGGAGGCACTGGTGGCGTTGATGCCGTAGCGCAGCTGCAGCATCTGGGCGACCGTGTACACCTTGAGGCGCTGGATCGCCCCGGCGAACAGCAGGCTGAGCAGGATGATGCCGACCGCGATGGCGACCACGAGCCACATGCCGGAGATGCCGTAGGTGAAGCCCAGCCCCACCCCGCCGACGGTCGAGGCGCCGCCGAGGACGACGGCAGCCATGGTCCCGGTGTAGAAGACCGGGCCGAGACGCCGCCCGGCGACGAGGAAGTCGCTGGAGTTCTTGGTCCTGGTCTTGCCCCAGAACCCGAACGCCAGCATGGCGACGAGATAGACGATGATGATGACGACATCGATGTTCACGATGAGCTCCTTTGCCTTCGTGGGGGTGTTCTGGGGGTCTGTGGTCAGGTCGCGGCGAACATGCGCAGCACGGCAGGGAGGACGACGACAGCCGGCCCCCGCGTGCGGAACGTCTGCGCGATCACGTCGCCGAGCGTGTCGACCGTGGCGGCGGTGGCCGGCACGCCGCACGCCTCGGCGAGCGCCACGAAGTCCGGACGGACGAGCTCCGTGGCTGTGGCCTGCCCGAAGGCCTCTGCCATGTACTCGCGCAGGATGCCGTAGCCTCCGTCGTCGACGATGAGCCAGGTCACATCGGCATCGTGCTGCCGTGCGGTGGCGAGTTCGGCGATCGAGTACATGCTCCCGCCGTCTCCGGAGACGGCGAGGGTGCGAGCGCCGGTGCCGAGCGCGGCGGCGATCGCCGCGGGGAAGGCGAATCCCAGGCCCCCTGCCCCCTGGGCGGAGTGGAAGCCTCCGTCCTGCGGATCCCACCATGACCACGCCCAGTATCCGGCGATCGTCATGTCCCAGAAGGTGTCTGTGCCGGCGGGGACCGCGTCGCGGAGCTGACGCAGCACGCTCAGCTCGGTCTGCAGATCTGCGGCACCGATGCGGGCCTCGACGCGGGAGCGGAGATCGGCGGCGATGGCCGCACCATGCTCGCGGACCCCCGGAGCAGGAGACGGCAGAGCGTCGGCGATGGCGGCCAGCGCGAGTCCTGCATCGGCGTGGATACCCCGTGACGGGTAGTTCGATCCCAGCGCGCGGGGCTCCGCGTCGATCTGGATCACCTCGCCGCGCGGGGCGAGCGTGAAGTAGTTGCTCGTGACCTCACCGAGCGTGCTGCCCACCACGAGGAGAACGTCGGCGTCCTCGAGCAGGTCTGTGGTGAAGCGGTCCTCGATCCAGCTCGCCGCAGACAGCGGATGCGTGAACGGGATGGCTCCCTTGCCGCCGACGGTGGAGACCACCGGTGCCCCGATCGCCTCGGCGACCCGCACCAGCTCCCGCTGCCCTGTGGCGGATCGACGAACGCCGCCGCCCGCGAGGATCACCGGCCGCGCGGCGCCGGCCAGCAGCCGGGCGGCCTCCGCGACGAGCTCTGCGCGCGGCGCCCGTGGCGTGATCGTCACGGCGATATCGCGCACCGGGGGAACGGTGACGGGGTCCAGCAGCACGTCCTGCGGGATCTCCACCCAGACCGGGCCGGCCGGGACCGTCTGGGCGAGCGCCCACGCGTCCGCGATCGCACTCGGGATGTGTGCGGCGTCGCGGACGACGGCGGTGCTCTTGGTGACGTTCTGCGCGCTGCGCTGCTGATCGTCGAGCTGGTGCAGCAGCCCGTTCTTGCGTGCGCCCAGACCACGCTGGGGCACCTGCGCGCTGATCACGATGATCGGCACGCACGTGGCGTATGGCTCCTGGAGCGCGCCCAGCGCGGTGAGCGCCCCCGGCCCCGTCGAGACGAACAGCACGGCCGGGCGGCCGGTGGCCCGCGCGTATCCATCGGCTTCGAAGGCGGAGTTGTTCTCCACCCGCGAGCTGACGAAGGTGAGATCACTGCGCCGGATCGCGTCGAACAGGCCCAGCGCATGCTGTCCGGGGATGCCGAAGATATGGGTGACGCCGAGCGCGGCCAGCGTCTCGACCACGACGTCGCCGCCGTTGCGGGAGGGCATGACTCAGGCCCTCGCGGTGTCGATCTGGGCGGCGAGGAGGCTCACCAGCTCGTAGACGACATGGCTGGCCGCGATGCCGGTCATCTGCGCGTGATCGTATGCCGGGGAGACCTCCACGACGTCGGCGCCGACGATGTTCCGCCCGGCGAGCGCGCGCAGGATGCGCAGCAGCTCACGGCTCGTGAGGCCGCCGGCCTCCGGCGTCCCCGTTCCGGGAGCGTGCGCCGGGTCGAGCACGTCGATGTCGATCGACACGTAGAGCGGCTTGTCGCCGACCCGCTGCAGGATCCGCTGGATGCCCGCATCGACGCCGTGCTCCTCGATGTACTCGCTCGAGACGATCGAGAACCCGAGGCGCGCATCGTCCTCGAGGTCCTGCTTGGCGTACAACGGCCCGCGAGTGCCGACGTGGCAGCTCGCGGTGAGGTCGATCAGACCCTCTTCGCTGGCACGTCGGAACGGGGTGCCGTGCGTGATCGGAGCGCCGAAATAGGTGTCCCAGGTGTCGAGGTGCGCGTCGAAGTGCAGCACGGCGACCGGCCCGTGCGCTGCGGCGGCGACGCGCAGCAGCGGCAGCGCGATGGTGTGGTCTCCGCCGATGGTGACGATCCGCTGCGCCTGCTCGCCCAGTGCGGTGACGGCACGCTCGACCTCATCGACGGCGGCGGAGATGTCGAAGGGGTTGACCGGGATGTCGCCGGCGTCCACGACCTGCGCGATCGCGAACGGCGAGACATCCTGCGCCGGGTTGTAGGGGCGCAGCAGTCGCGACGACTCCCGCACGTGCGACGGCCCGAACCGGGTGCCCGGCCGGTAGCTCACCCCGGAGTCGAACGGGATCCCGACGACGGCGATGTCGGCGCGGGGCACGTCCTCGATGCGAGGCAGGCGGGCGAAGGTCGCGAGCCCGGAGTAGCGCGGGTTCACCGAGGCGTCAATGGGGCCGACGTTCTCACTCATCAGGATGCTCCAGTTCTTCGTCGAATCTCGATGGAGATTAGGGCTCGGCCGACCAGAGCGTCAAGAGCAGAACTCCAGCAGCATGACGTGCTGACGCGGGTATTGTTCGCTTGTGTGCGCAGGATGCGCCGGAGTCGCCCCCGCATGGCGCCTGTGCCATGATTTCTGCAGGATCGGGATGTCACTTCCCGGTATCTCGGTTTTCTCGGGAGGCACCATGGATTTCGACGCCGAGCTCATCCGCGCCCTGCAGGAGGACGGGCGGATCAGCGTGCGGGCCCTCGCCGAACGCCTCGGGCACTCCCGCGCGGTCGTCGCCGACCGGCTGCGTACGATGCTCGCCGAGCGCAGCGTTCGCGTCGTCGCGGCGGTCGACCCCGCCTTCCTCGGTCAACACGTGCTCGCCCACGTCTCGATCCGCGCCGCGGGACCTGTCGAGCCGATCGCCGGCTACCTGCGCGATCGGGGCGAGACCGTGTTCGTCTCGGCCGTCGGCGGCGCGCACCAGCTGGTCACCGAGGTGCGACTGGGCTCGACGACCGAGTTGCACGATGTGCTCGAGCACATCCGGGCGGTCGATGGCGTCTCCGGCATCAGCACGGTGATCTACGCGAGCATCCTCAAGGGCCTCTACATCTCGGACTATCACGGCGACGTCACCCTCGACGAGCTGGACGAGGCCCTCATCGAGCATCTGCAGCGCGACGGGCGCGCGAGCTTCCGCGCTCTCGGCGACGCGGTGCGGCTCTCCCCCTCCGCCGTGACTGCGCGGGTGCAGAAGCTCCGCGACGCCGGTGTGATCAAGATCAGCGCGGTCGAGGGGCGCGGCCTCACCCACCGACAGCTGTCGATGGGCATCGGGCTCACCCTGGCCTCCGACGACGCGGTGATCGAGGCGCTGCGCGCCGATCGCGGCGTGGACTTCGCGGCGCGCACCCTCGGACGCTTCGACGTCGTCGCCACCCTCGTCGAGCCATCGGCGGGCGCTCTCTACGCCAGCCTGGAGCGCCTGCGGAGCATTCCCGGCGTCTCGGCGGTTGAGGGATGGCTGCACCTCGCCGTCTTCAAGGAGGACTACGCGCGCACCCTGCACCCGTCCCGTCTCAGCGTCTGAGGGCGGGCAGGGCACCGCGCGGCGGAGCCTGCCCGCCCATCCGCAGACACCCAGATACCCAGATACCCAGACGCCCAGAAGAGATCCGGCGAGGCGGAGGCGGGCTCAGCGCGCTCCGGCTTCTGCGATGACCCGCCGGATCTCGTCGTGCGGCAGGGCTGGGCTGTGGTGGCCGTCCCGTCCGGTCATGTCCTGCGCCGCGACGAGGGCGTTCCAGACGGCTTCGTCGACCGCCTCCACGACGGCGGTGAGCAAGGGATCGATCCGCCCCCAGGGGATGAAGCGCAGGCTCTCGTACCCGGCATGCTCGTCGTCAGGGAACACCGACGTCAGCGCGCCACGGTTGGCCGTGGAGAAGGCGAGCATGATGTCTCCCGAGAAGTGGCTGCCCGCGGTTCCGGTCCGGCCCAGGCCCAGCGCGCCGCGCCGCGCGAGGGCCGCGCACTGCCCGGGCAGCAGCGGTGCGTCGGTCGCGATGACCACGATCGCCGACCCGGCCCCGGCGGGCGCCGCGCGCCGCTCCTGCCCGATCCAGTCGCTCTCCCCCATCGGGTTCGGCGCTGCCGACAGCGCCCCGATCGGCACGCCCAGCAGCCGCAGCTCCTCGCGGGATCCGAAGTTCGCCTGAATCAGCACGCCCACCGTGTAGGCGTCTGCGCCGTAGCGGACGACCCGCGACGACGTGCCGGTGCCGCCCTTGAAGCCGTAGCAGTTCATCCCCGCGCCGCCCCCGACGTTGCCCTCCGCGAGCGCACCGTCGGTCGCGGCGTCCAGCGCCTGCTGGGCGTGCACGGGTGTGATGTGCCCGCCGTTGATGTCGTGCAGGTATCCGTCCCAGGTCTCGCCGACCACCGGGAGCATCCACTGCGTGGCGACCCGCGGCGCAGTCCGCGCCACCCATGCGTCGATGCCGCTGTGCACGGCCCCGACGGCATGGGAACTGGTGATGCCGATCGGCATCGACACGGAGCCAGACTCATCGATCCACGCCCGCCCCGTCAGCTCTCCGTTGCCGTTGAACGAGTGCACGGCCGCAGCGCAGGGCTCCCCCACCCCGGATCTCCCCCGGGGGAGGATCACGGTCACCCCGCTGCGCACGGCCTCGCGACCGTCCGCCTCGATCAACGTGCGATAGCCCACCGCGACGCCGGGCACATCGGTGATCGCGCCGAACCGGCCGGGCTCCCCCGCGAACGGAATCCCCAGATCCCGCGCCCGCTGCACGGCCGCTGGGCGTTGCGGTCGCGCGGCATTCCGCGTGGATGACCCCATGATGCTCCCTCCGTTATTTCATGAACGCCTGTTCAGCTTTCTAGCACTGATTCCTCAAAATAGCTTGACTTTGGCGCAAACTCGTCCTTGACTCCCTGTTCAAGTACAGCTCATCCGGCTGCATGCACCGTCGCACAAGACACCCTCGATTCCGGAGCCACAGATGTCTCAGTCGAATCCATCGCCCGCCCGTCCGCAGACAGCGCCCACCACGACCACGACGACCCTCGCCCAGCGGCGCCTCGGCGTGTGGGCGATCGTGTTCTTCGTCGTCTCCGCCGCCGCACCGCTGACCGTCGTCGCCAGCGCCGCGGCGACCGACTTCCGTCTCGCGGGAATCGGCGGCCCGGGTGCGATGCTCGCCAGCGGCATCGTGCTCATGCTGTTCGCATGCGGGTTCACCGCGATGACCCGATACGTCCGCAACACCGGCGCGTTCTACGTCTACGGCGCCCGCGGTCTCGGCAAGCCGGTGGGCATCGGGATCGTCTTCGTGACGATCTTCTCCTACGTCGCCCTGTGCATCTGCTTCTACGGGTTCGTCGGCTTCTTCGGCGAGATGACCTTCGCCGCACTGTTCGACATCCACCTGCCGTGGACGCTGTACGCCTTCCTCGCCTTTCTGATCACGAGCTTCCTCGGCTACCGCAAGATCGATGTGGGGGCGCGGGTGCTCGCCGTGCTGCTCACCGCCGAGGTCGGGATCCTGCTGATCCTGGCGATCGCGGTGCTGGTGCAGGGCGGGCCGGAGCCGATCTCCTTCGCGTCGTTCGCGCCGGAGAACGTGTTCTTCGCCGCCGGCAGCGGCGCGCTGTTCGTGTTCGGGTTCGGGGCGTATCTCGGGTTCGAGAGCACCGCCATCTACACCGAGGAGGCGAAGGACCCGCAGCGCACCGTGCCGGCGGCCACCTATATCTCCATCGGCTTCCTCGGCGCCTTCTACGCGTTCACCTTCTGGGTGCTCACCGTCGCGTTCGGCGTGGAGGGCGTGCTGCAGCTCGCGATGCAGGACGACTTCCAGGACATGGTGTTCCACGCCGGCGACGCCTATCTGGGCGCATGGGCCTCGATCACGATGCGGGTGCTCATCGTCACGAGCTTCTTCGCCTGTCTTCTGGCCTTCCACAACGCCGCGTCGCGCTATCTGTTCGCGCTCGGCCGTGAACGCCTGCTGCCTTCCTGGCTGGCGCAGACCCATCCGCAGACCCAGGCGCCGCACCACGCCAGCCTGGGGGTCTCCACCATCTCCCTCATCGCGATCATCGTCACCCTCGCCAGCGGGGCCGACCCGTTCCTCGGCTTCGCGCTGCCGGTGTACGCGATCGGGGTCGCGGGGCTAGTCTTCGCCCAGGCGGTGGCGGCTATCGCGGTGGTGGGCTTCTTCCTCCGGGATCGTCGCGGTCACAGCCCGTGGCGGGTGCTCGTCGCACCCGGCCTCGGCGCGCTCGGGCTCCTCACCGGCTTCGTCCTGATCGCCATGAACTTCGACCTGGTCACCGGGCTCACCGGGCCGGTGAACCTCGCGCTGCTCGCCCCGACACCCGTGCTCTTCCTCGCCGGCATCGTCGTCGGATTCGCCCTGAGAGCGCGTCGTCCGCAGCATTATGCTGAACTGACCACTCTCGCCCCTGCGGGCGAGTAGCGCCCGTCACGAGGAGGTCATGTGGTCGCGCAGCGCAAGCACGCCGCCCGTCGTGCGGAACTGATCTCCGCCACCCGTCGGGTCGCGGACCGCAGCGGGCTGGGCGGCACCAATGTGCGCGCGGTCGCCGCAGAGGCATCGGTGAGCGCGGGAAGCGTGCTGTACTACTTCCCGTCGTTCGACGACCTGATGTACGCCACCGTCGAGGGCGTGCTGGAGGAGATGTACGAACAACGCAGAGCCATCGCAGAGCAGGAGCCGGACCCTGCTCGGCGCCTGGTCGCGCTCGTCGCGGCCGGCGTACCCGAGGAGATCAGCGGCCACCTGCGCATGGCCTACGAGAGCATCCCCCTGCTGCGCGAGCAGCCGCAGTACCGGCCGTTGCACCGTTCGATCGTCGAGCGGCAGGTCGGCCTCTACCGGTCGACCATCGAACTCGGCGCCGCACTGGGCATGTTCCAGCCCACGGCGGAGCTCACCGTGATCGCACGCAATATCGTCGCCCTCGAAGACGCCTACGACCTGTACCCCCTCATCGGGGTGGAACTGGGCGCGCACGCCTCCCGGGCGAACATCCTCTCCTACGCACAGACCGTGCTCGGCTGCACGCTCCCGGCCTGAGGCCGGCCTGCAACGAGGTAGCCCTCGCCTGCGGGGAGGCTCCGCCGCCGGGCCGCGCTGTTCTGTTCGTGCGCCCGCTCATCTGCCGAGACGCGCCGTCCATCACGAACTCGACCTCGATTGCGCCGAGCCCGTTTCATCTGCTCGGCTGTGGGTCTTCACCCTCGACTGCGAGACGGAGAACGACGGACGGGACGAGTCCCGCGAGAGCACCGATCGCAGGCTCGTCGCGGACACCGTCCGCCGCGGTGGATCAACGGGGAGACAGGACCGACATGTCGCTCCGCATGAGCGTCCGCTGCTCTCGGTCAGTGATGCCGTCGCCCGGTGCTCCTCGACCGCCGGAGACGGGGTCCGTCGCGTCGAAGCGATCGCCGAACTTCGGATCACCCGGCCGCAGAAACACATGAGCCTGGCTCGTCATACCGTCGGGAAGACCCCGAGGCTGCGAGGGCGCCTGCCCGCGATGCTTCAGGTATCCCCGGCACGGCTCTCACGTCATCGCGTGTCGTTGTCGCGGCGCAGTGGGCTGAGCCCGTCCAGAAACATCGCACGGGCACCGCAGTCGGACCCGCAGTCCGTCGTGACTCACGGCTTCACCGGTGGCGCAGATTGAGCCGAGAGGCCTCGGCCGACCTGACAAGATCGAATGCATGACTCGATTCGGGCCTTTGCAGTCCCTCGCTCAAGCACTCATCGTCGGCGACCCAACGAGAAGCCACCTTCGACTCGAGGCAGAATGCGTCAGATACATCGTCGAAGGCCAGACCGCGGATTCGTATCAGTGGGATGAACTGAATCAGATTGACATGAGTCTTCCCTGCACATGGTTTCGCTACCCCGGAGCCATCGCCGGCCTAGCAGTGTCGCTCGTTACCCTCCTGACGCACGACACACCAGATTTCCGGTCGAAGCATGGCACAGCGAAGATGGCGCACGACGGCAGGGAAACAGTTTTGCGGATCGACACCCACCATCTCATCGGATACTGGCAAGGCGCGGTGACAGCGACGCAGCGACTGCTTGACCTCCTTGTCATCGATGTCCAGAGTCGCGCCCTGTTGAACAATCCCGAAGCGCTGGTCAAGAAAGTGGCTGCGTCCCGCAGGCGGTATCGCTGAATTACCCCAGCTTATGGCTGAGCAGCCTGCGGGTTAATCAAGCATCTTCTCGAGCGCACGCCTCTGGCGATTGACGAGCCACCAGCTGAACATGTGCCGAATCTGCAACCTTCCCAATTTGTCGAGGCTTGGCAGTCCTCGCTCGGATAGTTCTTTCGATATTTCGTCCGAATTTTCCTTGCCCAGCCGGTTGATAACGTCAAAAGCATCCTTCACCGGCGGGGAAGAAAGCGGATGAGCGTCGATCTTCTTCCTCACCCGCTCCAGCTTTCGCCTGAGAGCCGTCGAGTCTGCCATGCTGCTACCTTCCTGTGACACAAGCCAGTGCAGCGCGACCAAGACCACCCCAGATCATCCCGGAGGCGAAAGCAGCCGTGATCTGGGGGCCGCTGAGCCCCAACCCCAGCAAGCACTTGAACACCCACGGCGCGATCCACACAGGATCAGCGACAACGGGATAAGAAGTATCAGCACCAACATGGTTCACAACTTGCGTGAGCGTGCTGCCGTCGATCTCATACGCCGTTGAGATAGCACTGCCGTTGGCATCGACTGCCCATGCTGGCGCGATAGAGAGCTCCACCGAGCCATCGGAGTTCAAAATCACAACATCATCACCGAGGAAGGCGAGCCTCTGCCCCGCCTCCAAACCGACGTCGTAGGAGTACTCAGTCGGCGCGTTCCGATTCTCGATTGTCGTAAGCAACTGCACGCCGGCATCGCTCACGATCGCGACATTCGAGCTGTCCCCTCCGGGGAACGCAATAGCTCCGCCATCAAGAGCAACAGCCCCGTCGGCCTGTTCGTCAAATGGAAGGGAAACACGAATAGTCGCGCCATCTGCACCAATGATCTGGATGCCTTCTGAGGGATCCGAGGGGACCCGCACGGATCCCTCACCGATTTGAGCGCTCACACCGATCACGTTCTCTGCTTCCGTGTCGTGTGACTCCAGGAGCAGCGCAGAGCCGAGCGACTCCACCCGATTCAGTGAATATTCAATAGAATCTGCCGTCGCATCGTTCGAGGCGGCGAGAGCCGATACGGGAGTGGAGGATGCCACGGCGATGGCTACCACTCCGAGCACGGCAATGGCGGAGTATCGGAGTTGACGACCTCGGCGGATATTTGCTGATCTCATGGCAAGAATATAGCCGTCATCGCGCGAGGGATGACGAAATTCCGGAAACTCCGGGTAGATATACCCCATAGTCGAGGCACATAGATCCAATAGTCGCCGCCGGTATATCCAATAGTCGACGACAAAAGCGTTCGCGCTGCGTGCGCCCCCGAACGGTTGCTCTCGGCGCGCGGGGTGCCGTACCGTCTGAAGTCGGTTCCGACGAAGCGGGATGGCCACGCCCAGGAGGGTCGGAGGCCGCACGCGCAGCCGTGCCCATCGGGCTCGGCAGCCCCGAAAGTGGTCGCTCTCTCGAGCCGGTGAAGAGCATCTCGTGCGGGCACGCGAGTGAAGGTTTCAGAGTCCGGTGGGAACGTCATGGAACGCGTAAGCGCGAACGTCGGTGCGGTTTGAGCGGCACGTCAACCTGCTCGTCTGTCAGAACCGGGACACCAGTGCTGCGCGCCCGGATGAATCGGAGTCAAGGGCGGCACATTCGCTTCCGGCGACCTGGCGCGTGCCGTGCGGTGGCGCGCGATCAGATCGTCCTCTGTCCCGGGCGGGGACCTGGTGCGCTCCCGCGACGCGACCGTGCCACTGCTCGACATCATGTGGTCGTTCCTGCCGCGGGTTATAGGCAAGAAAGAGTGGATGGGATCTGGCTCTGGCCGCGGAATGACGCGGTGATTCGGGGATCGGTATGGT